>NZ_CACVBO010000002.1:600000-884666 GCF_902728235.1 Lentimonas sp. CC4 | reverse complement strand
AAACCGCTTCGTTGAGCAGGTAGACGTCAAGATCCCGTAAGCGATTGGTTGCGCGGGCGAGTTGACCGAACACATCTTTGAGTTGTTTGGTGTCCTCTTTGCTGTAAGCGCCTTTGACCAATGTCACTACGGAGCGCAGCTTACGCAGTGCGACGCGATAGTCATGTAGATACTCACTGTCGATATCGTCGATGATGCCTGCTTCGTTCTGCCGTGCCACTTGCACCATACCACTTGCGATCTGTGTGACCGCCGATTGCACGCTCTGCTCTGGTGAGAGGCGGATCATGTCTTTGGGCGAGAGTGGCACATCGGCTTGGCCTGAAAGCTCTAAGAGTCGCTCCGCGAATGAGATGTGCGGCACAATAAATTCCGGTGCTTGTGTCAGCTTCTTCGCAATGCTAGCCGCTTCAGCCTCGTAGCCGAGGAGGGGCGCTGCGGTGATTGAAGTGACCGCGTCGACCCCATTGATCTTTGCGGTTTCGGTGAGCAGTCGTAGCACAATCTTACCATCTACATTGCGCACGCAAAACTCGCGTATCTCTAGTTGAGTGAGTGCTAACTGCTGCGCGGCTCGGTATTTAAGATGTGAACGCAGCACTTGTCTGAAATGACCTTCTGCAAAATCCCATTCAAATACTGGACGGTGGTGACGCACAATCTCATCGCAGGAGATCGCATCCGTATATAGATCCTCGGCATTAACGATACTGAAGCGCCCTGCCACACGGATGAGTGCCCGCCCGTTTCTTGAAAAACTATGATCGAAACTGTCATAGAGCCAGACCTGCTTCGTGGCTTGCCGGCTAGACTCCATTGTTAAATCCAGAGGGAGCGTTTGTTTGAGTAGCAGTGGGTCAAATTCGACGCATTGCCATTTGTTATTTAGTAGAGGCTGACTCATCGACGATTCTTACTGCTGGTTCTACTGCTGGTTCTACTGCTGTGGCTGATTTTTGAGTTTTTGGCGGTTTTAAACGGAATTAAACAATATAATTAAATGGCAGCAAGGTCGGGTGCTGTCAAATTGAGTAATGTTACATTATCTTAGCAGGCTCGTTTTTCATTTTGTAAGCCTAGAATTAGTCCTTCGTGCGCATGACACTCAACCAAAGGGCGAAGCCAATGCATAGGATGGTTTCTGCTCTAATTGGGTTGCACCATATCGATCCGCGGAGTCTGCAATTATACCAAAAACGAACTAAACTGGTAAAAAGCTTAACCGCAGAGTTCGCCGAGTGCGCAGTGAGTTAGAGGAGGGTTCAGTGGCATGCTCAGGGGCATTTCTCAGTGTCCTCAGCGACGGAGGTCTGCCGTAGATGGCGTAGAACTCTAGCGCAAGCGGCGTTTTAAAATACGTCTGATAAGCGTTCATGAGTGCTTATAAAAATACGCTGAATCGGTTATCCGATTGATGCCTCCGAACGCCGCGCGAAGCGAGCCGATGTAACCTGACTTCTTAGCTTCGGTTGAATCGCTTGTCTAATTCCTTGAATATTTGCTTAGCCCAATTGGGCGCAAATACATTGGTTTTCATCGATTTCTTTGATATGACTTCAACGCTTGTTGTATCGCCTTCAGTTACGACCTCTACAAATATGGCAACGTTCTCGCCATAGCTTAAAGCTGTGATGCCTCTTTGGGCTAATATGGAATGATCGCTTGGATTTGCAGCGATGAACTCTAATCCCGCTTCAGTAACAACTTCGGGCATTACACCCCAAATCTTATCGAAAGACGCTTTATAAACTACTTTTTGACCAGTGCCTTTGGCATTCTTCGCGTCTGCCATAGTTGTGCAGCCGGTCGATGCGATGGAAGTCCCTAGCAGTAATGCCAGTGTAATGATTTTGATTATACTATTCATAACTTATTTAGCTAATTGTGGATCAGTGAGCTATGTCGCTGTCGCGTCATTGCTCACTGCGCTTGGTTGAACGAAGCCGCTTCGCGGCAATTGCTTAGGTTATAAAAAGTGGTGATTGCACAAGTGGGGCGCCAACGGTCACGCTGACGCCCCTATGTCTAGTAAAAAAAACATCACCAGTAGAGTATTCTCACGACTATAAGTCAATGCGCCGTTTTGCGGAGCATTTAGAGTTGCAGGACTTCCGTCTTCGCACGCAGCAGGGATACTATCGTCACATGGGTCTAATTGGGACTCATTTTAAGTCGGACCCTCGACTCGTAAACGAGGAGCAGTTGCGCGAATACTACGTGTATAAGCGCTCTAAGGGCGGTTGGGCTCCCAAAAGTTGTCGTCAGTCCTTAGCCGCAGCGAAGCATTTTTATCGCGGCATGCTGGGCAAGAAGTATGCCTCGTTGGATCTGATCAAGGCGCGCGATCGTGAGACTTTGCCCGAGGTCTTAACTGTGGATGAGTTGCGGCGACTCTTCGCGCATGTGAAGTTTAACCGCTATCGTGTGCCCTTGCTGTTGATCTATGCCTGTGGCCTTCGTGTGAATGAGTGCACTCATTTGACTGTGAACGATATTGATGGGCCGGGGAACCGTCTGTTCATTCGTGATGGCAAGGGCGGTAAGGATCGTTACACGATTTTAAGCACTGTGGTCTACCGGTTGCTACAAGACTACTGGAAGCAACACAGGAACCCAAAGTGGTTGTTTCCTTCGGTGGGTCGTGGTCGTTGTGTCAACGCAGGAGCTCGTATGGGTGCTTCTGCCGAGCCGATGCAGTCGCATGGGCTCGGGCTTCGGTTGCTGGAAGCCGCTCGCGCGGCAGGCATCACCAAGAAGGTAACCTGTCACGTCCTGCGCCATAGCTTTGCCACTCATTTAGCCTCGGCCGGTGTGCCGCTACACCAACTTCAGGCCTATCTGGGGCATGCTCATATCGAGACGACGACGGTTTATACGCACCTGATGCCGATCAATCATATCGAAGCCATCGGCCACATCGAAGGGCTGATTGAGCCGATCTTACGCCGCTGAGCGTGTCAGCGTGCGGGCAGACGATTTGCCTGCATCCTCCTGTTAAGCGCTCATTGAGCGTGATGGATGTGATCGAGCGCTTCATCGAGCTGTATTGGGCTCGGTATGGCGACTCGATCACCGTGGAGCAGCGCAAGGCCTTACAGGCGATCCTCCTATGCCGCACTGCGGCGATGGGCGGGCATCGCTATGCCTGCAGTTGCGGACAGAGCCACCATGCCTTCCATAGTTGTAATCATCGGCTGTGCCCGCAATGCGGGGCAGCCGATACTGCGCAGTGGGTGCGTAAGCAGATGGGCAAGCTACTGCCAGTGCCTTACTTCATGGTGACCTTCACGCTGCCTGAGCAGCTTCGCGCGGTAATGCTGGGCAACCGCTTGGCCATGGAGTTGTTCTTCAAGTGCAGCTCGCAGGCATTACGTGAGTTGCTGGCCGATCCGAAACGCACAGGCTTTGAGAGAAATGGTTTCTTTGGTGTGTTTCAGAGCTGGACGCAGGAGATGCATTACCATCCGCACATCCATTACATCGTGCCTGGCGTGGGCTTGACCGAGAATGATCGCCTCAAGCATCTGAAGCGGCCCGACTTCTTGATTTACGCTCAAGCTTTGGCAACACGCCTTCGCACTTTGTTCGTTAACGAGTTATTCGATCACGGCTTGATCAACCGGAGCCTGTTCTGGCAACTGTTGAAGATGGATTGGAACGCCTCCGTCGATCCTGCTGGATCGGGCGAGAACGCGGTCAAGTATCTCGGCCAATACGTCCAGCACAGTGTCATCAGTGACAATCGTGTGTTGGCAATCGAAGGCGACCAGGTCCGCATCCGTATCAAGAATCGTGATACAAATGAATATGAGCAACGCACGGTGAGCGGGGTGGAGTTTATTCGTCGCTTCTTGTTGCACGCGTTGCCGTCGCGTTTTCATCGCATCCGCTATCGAGGTTTCCTGCATGCACGGGGAAAACCTAAGCTGCAATGGTTGCAATTGCTGCTAGACGCACGCATCCCCAAGCCAGAGGAACCATCCGCACCTATGCATGGCGGCTACCTGTGTCCACGTTGTGGCAATACGATGCAGCGCACGAAGCGCCACGCACGCGCGCCGCCTCAAGAGCGCAACGAACGCTTCTTCAACGCTGTTGCCGCATGACGGAGCGTTGCCTCCAGTCGATCCAAAGGAATCCTTTTGCTCAATGCCAGAGCGAGCTGCATCCGCTTGTGCGACTGATCGAGATCCGACTCAAAACGCTCGTTCAGTCGACTAGCTTCGCGGCTCGATTGCGTCCGATTGACTTGAAATGCGTGAAACAATATCCGTTTCGATCAGTTCGAGGTCACTTGCAGTTTAGACCTCAACTAAAGCGAAAAAAAGAAATCGCATAAGGTCGATAGCAACAGGCGCGCAGCGGCTTGTTCAACCATGGTTCTAGTTCGAGGCTCGTTCCTCGCTTCGACAAGAACCTTTATTGATGAACGAAGCCGCTTCGCGGCAATTGCTTAGGTTATAAAAAGTGGTGATTGCACAAGTGGGGCGCCAACGGTCACGCTGACGCCCCTATGTCTAGTAAAAAAAACATCACCAGTAGAGTATTCTCACGACTATAAGTCAATGCGCCGTTTTGCGGAGCATTTAGAGTTGCAGGACTTCCGTCTTCGCACGCAGCAGGGATACTATCGTCACATGGGTCTAATTGGGACTCATTTTAAGTCGGACCCTCGACTCGTAAACGAGGAGCAGTTGCGCGAATACTACGTGTATAAGCGCTCTAAGGGCGGTTGGGCTCCCAAAAGTTGTCGTCAGTCCTTAGCCGCAGCGAAGCATTTTTATCGCGGCATGCTGGGCAAGAAGTATGCCTCGTTGGATCTGATCAAGGCGCGCGATCGTGAGACTTTGCCCGAGGTCTTAACTGTGGATGAGTTGCGGCGACTCTTCGCGCATGTGAAGTTTAACCGCTATCGTGTGCCCTTGCTGTTGATCTATGCCTGTGGCCTTCGTGTGAATGAGTGCACTCATTTGACTGTGAACGATATTGATGGGCCGGGGAACCGTCTGTTCATTCGTGATGGCAAGGGCGGTAAGGATCGTTACACGATTTTAAGCACTGTGGTCTACCGGTTGCTACAAGACTACTGGAAGCAACACAGGAACCCAAAGTGGTTGTTTCCTTCGGTGGGTCGTGGTCGTTGTGTCAACGCAGGAGCTCGTATGGGTGCTTCTGCCGAGCCGATGCAGTCGCATGGGCTCGGGCTTCGGTTGCTGGAAGCCGCTCGCGCGGCAGGCATCACCAAGAAGGTAACCTGTCACGTCCTGCGCCATAGCTTTGCCACTCATTTAGCCTCGGCCGGTGTGCCGCTACACCAACTTCAGGCCTATCTGGGGCATGCTCATATCGAGACGACGACGGTTTATACGCACCTGATGCCGATCAATCATATCGAAGCCATCGGCCACATCGAAGGGCTGATTGAGCCGATCTTACGCCGCTGAGCGTGTCAGCGTGCGGGCAGACGATTTGCCTGCATCCTCCTGTTAAGCGCTCATTGAGCGTGATGGATGTGATCGAGCGCTTCATCGAGCTGTATTGGGCTCGGTATGGCGACTCGATCACCGTGGAGCAGCGCAAGGCCTTACAGGCGATCCTCCTATGCCGCACTGCGGCGATGGGCGGGCATCGCTATGCCTGCAGTTGCGGACAGAGCCACCATGCCTTCCATAGTTGTAATCATCGGCTGTGCCCGCAATGCGGGGCAGCCGATACTGCGCAGTGGGTGCGTAAGCAGATGGGCAAGCTACTGCCAGTGCCTTACTTCATGGTGACCTTCACGCTGCCTGAGCAGCTTCGCGCGGTAATGCTGGGCAACCGCTTGGCCATGGAGTTGTTCTTCAAGTGCAGCTCGCAGGCATTACGTGAGTTGCTGGCCGATCCGAAACGCACAGGCTTTGAGAGAAATGGTTTCTTTGGTGTGTTTCAGAGCTGGACGCAGGAGATGCATTACCATCCGCACATCCATTACATCGTGCCTGGCGTGGGCTTGACCGAGAATGATCGCCTCAAGCATCTGAAGCGGCCCGACTTCTTGATTTACGCTCAAGCTTTGGCAACACGCCTTCGCACTTTGTTCGTTAACGAGTTATTCGATCACGGCTTGATCAACCGGAGCCTGTTCTGGCAACTGTTGAAGATGGATTGGAACGCCTCCGTCGATCCTGCTGGATCGGGCGAGAACGCGGTCAAGTATCTCGGCCAATACGTCCAGCACAGTGTCATCAGTGACAATCGTGTGTTGGCAATCGAAGGCGACCAGGTCCGCATCCGTATCAAGAATCGTGATACAAATGAATATGAGCAACGCACGGTGAGCGGGGTGGAGTTTATTCGTCGCTTCTTGTTGCACGCGTTGCCGTCGCGTTTTCATCGCATCCGCTATCGAGGTTTCCTGCATGCACGGGGAAAACCTAAGCTGCAATGGTTGCAATTGCTGCTAGACGCACGCATCCCCAAGCCAGAGGAACCATCCGCACCTATGCATGGCGGCTACCTGTGTCCACGTTGTGGCAATACGATGCAGCGCACGAAGCGCCACGCACGCGCGCCGCCTCAAGAGCGCAACGAACGCTTCTTCAACGCTGTTGCCGCATGACGGAGCGTTGCCTCCAGTCGATCCAAAGGAATCCTTTTGCTCAATGCCAGAGCGAGCTGCATCCGCTTGTGCGACTGATCGAGATCCGACTCAAAACGCTCGTTCAGTCGACTAGCTTCGCGGCTCGATTGCGTCCGATTGACTTGAAATGCGTGAAACAATATCCGTTTCGATCAGTTCGAGGTCACTTGCAGTTTAGACCTCAACTAAAGCGAAAAAAAGAAATCGCATAAGGTCGATAGCAACAGGCGCGCAGCGGCTTGTTCAACCATGGTTCTAGTTCGAGGCTCGTTCCTCGCTTCGACAAGAACCTTTATTGATCTACGCTTCAGTTTGTCGGATAGAACGAAAGGGTCAAACGCAAAGGATAGAACGAAGGGGGCAAACGCAAAATATAAAGATTCTATGCGTTTTGATTGTATGCACTCATCGATAGGGGGGGCGCTGGAAATTATAATAAATGGGTGAATCGGTTGCGGGTGAATTTTACTGGATCTTTATATTTTGCGTTTGATCCCTTTTTTTCTCGCAATCTAAAAAAACATGGAAAATTGGACTGGTGCTTTTCTGCATTATTATCTCACCGCGATTGGTTGGAGCACACGCGTATACTCTGACACGCCGTCTGTGAGGTGGTGAAAGCTGAATCCGTGTGTTCCTTCTCTCCCGAGGTATGAAGAAACTGGGATGTGAACATACAATCCAGTTTCAACCTCATCACTTCTTTTCAATGCAATTACCACGTTAGTGACATCAAGATAGACTTCAATCGGTGACATCGAGGAGATGTAGTCACCCCATATCTCATTCGGAATGATTTCTGTAAACTGATCAGGACTTCCTTTTCTGAGTTCCTGATAACGCGAAAAACATACACTGGAGGCGTCACGTAGCTTTACGCAATCGTCCTCCTTTAGTCGTAGGATAGCAGCAAATGAAACAATACCTGCTATGATGATTATCAAGGAGATGCTTCGTTTATTCATTTCTTTCCCATCGTAGAGGCCACTCGATAGATGAGCGGGAGCGAAATCTATTGAGTGCGCCGTCTGGATATACCAGTGGGCGGTGCAATCGGGTGCGAGGCTTCGGAGTGGTTGAGGTTCATTTTAGTGGGACTTTTAGATTCGTTCAGAGTGGTTAGAATGTGGATTCCTTCAATTCAATTATTCCCAGAGGCCAGCAGAGCTGGATCCGCTTAACTTCGCTTAATTTGCGCTTAAAATTAAACCTCACGTCGTGCTAGTTAAGCGTTCATTAAGCGTGATTAAGCGGTTAAAAAATCTGGGTTCTTTCTTTTGGATATCGTGGAGGCTATGCATAGATGAGCGCAGCGAAATCTATTGTCATATGCCGACTGGTTGGGCCATAGGTTTTTTGATTTATTGAATAGTTAAGATCGCACTTCCGCTAACTTTGATTCCTTCATCTGGTTCTGTCCCTGTTGGGTCACTAGGACTAATTCCTGAGAATGTAATAGGTATTGTGCCTTCTTTCAGTTCTCCAAAGCTGAGATTGCATTCGTCAAAATCTAAATGTTCAGAGAGGTAAAGAGTGGAAACGTGATCTTCAATTTCGGGGTCGTATGATTCTGGAATGAACACCTTCGTTTTAGAAAGCGCTTCAAAGCTATCAGAGCTGAATTTCCAAGTGGCATTAATCATAGGTGCTCCGTATGCGCTATCTATATTATTTCCGTCAAACTTGATATCTTCCCCTTCAATCTCAATGCATACGGAACTGTCACTATTTCTCCAGATGACTGCTGAAGAGATTTTAAAAGACGTTTCTCGGTTGCTATAGGTCAGCGTGATTTTGTGCTCTGAATCCATTTTTTATTTCTGCCCAACGTCGAGGATGAGCATAGATGAGCACCAGCGAAATCTATTGTCTCACTCCGTCTTGATCGATTTTTGATTTTCCAGATAGGCTGGTAGCATTTCGTTGAATTTCTGGATGTCCTTCCAATCTAAATGCCCAATGACGTGCTCAGGCATCCAGATTGTCTGATCGTCTCGCAATTGAAAGTCTTCCTTATTCTCCATTACGATTTCATATGCATCGACTTCAATCTGCCGTGCTCCTTTTTCTGTTATGTCCTTTATTTTGCAGCATGCAGGGCATCCACCAGGGACAACGCCTCCTGACTGATAAATGAGATCTACAATGCCAGTTCCTTTCGGTATTTCCTTCACACCAGGTTCGGCAACTCTTCCAAATAAACGAACAGTTATCATCTCTTCAGAAAATGAAAGCTGAGGTAGTAATGCGAAGAGCAATGAGGCTATGAGGAATTCTTTCATCGATCGTCGAGAGGACTCATGAGTGAGCGGTAGCGAAACTCATTGAGTCGCTCGAATGGTTAGATTTTGGGTGCAATACTGAATGGGATGCGGATTTGGGTCCTGACCTGCACTGCTTTCCCATTTTTGGTCCCTGGTTTGAATTTCCACTTTTTGATAGCATCCTGTGCAGCTTTCCCGAATTCAGGGTGAGTTGTTTTGATCACCGTTGTTGCGATTACATCACCATTTTTGCTTATGATTAATTCAATAGATGCTTCTCCTTCGATTCCTTTTTCTAATAGTTTTTTTGGGTATGCTAATTTAGATTGATATGTCTGGATCGGCATCTCATCCACTTGCTGAAGGCTAAATGCATCTTTAATCGCAGCTTTTGTTGATTTTGAGGTGTCAGATGCGCTCAAGCTGCATGTCAGGGATAGAAGCAGTAGGAATGTGATTAGTTTTCTCATCTATTTATCTAACGTAGAGTGTGAGCATAGATGAGCGCCAGCGAAATCTATTGTCTCACCACGACTTGTTAGCACTTTATTTTGTATGACAGTTGGTCTCTTTCTGCCCGAACGACTTCAACATCTTCATGTCCAGCACTGTCTAATGCTTTTCGAATATACTGGACGCTATATGGGCATCTGATGCCCAAAATCACTTTCTTCAGGAAATCGCTTTTGATTTTCGTAAAATACATGCCTTGAGAAGTATAACACTTGGCTAATTCAATAAATAATCTCCATTCAGATTCGTAGGACCAACTTGGTGATTTATGGATGATCGAGTCTTTGATCGCCTCAAGGATTTCATGTTTTCTTTCTGAATTTTGAAGTAAGGACCGATCAAATGTGGGTCTTTCTTCCTTATAGATTACTTTCTCCAATGAGCCATCGAGAAAGTAATCTACTTGAAGTGCCATGCCGCGATGCGAATCGGCATAGTGGCTCCAAAACAATGGATCGGACATTTTTTCTGTGAAACAGAGAAGCCCGTATTTGTCGTGTAGTTGGTTTGTATATCGCTCCAGGCACCATTCGTTGAATTCTTTCTCTTCGTTGGTTCCTGATTGGTTAACTATTGCTGGAAGCCATTCGAAAGGATCGTTCAATTCCTTCAGTCGACCGATCCGTAGGCTATTTCCTTCGATCGTCTTTAGGCCGCTTTCGGCGCCTAGAAATCGATATATTGTGATGAATTCCATTTAAATGCTAACAGTATTATAAGTCTTTGTAGCTAATCTTTTGCTACAGGTTTTGTGCGGTGGATAGGATGATGAATAACTCGTTGGTGCAAGATATTTTAAGAACTTTTTGGTGGGCGAATGCGTTGCCGCTTGGCATTGAACGTTTTGGGGGATGAATGGCTTAAAATAGGAGGTTTGAGCTGAATTCTAAAAACTCTGACTAACGGATATTTTGCAGGGGGTATAAATGGCACAGTCGATAGGGTCTAAGGCTCATTTCGGGGCTATGCGTTTTACGCATCGCTTATGTGGGATTCAAACCCCTTATTTCAATAGGGTGGCTGTCTGAAACCCCCTATTTTAATAGGGCTCAGAGGGTTGTTGTCAGCGCGCGTATAAGACTACGTCTAACGCGTCTACGCTCCACGCGGCTTTGAAGTGAGAGTGGGGAGTGTTAGTGCGAACGAAACGGTTGGTGAATCTTCACGCTACGGCTGGGGCTCGGCGGACAGACAGGACGGAGGTCTGCGGCACGACTGAGCTCGCCGAAGTCCGTAGATGGCGTCGCGTAAAAGACGATGTCTCACGCGATGGCAGCAATGTCTGTGTCACGGCGGTCTCGCGCGGATGGCTTATTGGGCTCTGTGCTGGGCATTCTTTTTGACTACTAAAGGCACGAAATATGCGAAACTCCTCTCTCTCTCTCTCTTCGTGCTCTGTTGCGTCGTTCAGGCTCCGTGCCTCTGTGCCCTCCAGTGACCATCGGGAACGGGTGGTTAAAAGATGCCTTGGAGGTGCACGGTTGGTGAATCTTCACGCTACGGCTGGGGCTCGGTGGACAGACAGGACGGAGGTCTGCCGTAGATGGCGTCGCGTAAAAGACGATGTCTCACGCGATGGCAGCAATGTCTGTGTCACGGCTTTGGGCAAAACGAATGAGGCCTCTCACGGAGTCACGAAGCGCGCAAAGCCAGAGGATTCGGATGGGCTTTTTACTTATTTATTTTTGGTTTGTTAGGGGCCCATAGCACGGTGCGGTCTTCCTCATTCGACAAGCTCATAATCTAGGACGAGGCAAGCCCCGACGGAGGGAGACTTGAGGGCTGAGAGTTGAGACTTGAGAATGAATCTTCACGCTACGATGTTGTCTGAGCTTGGCGTATACTTGGCGTGTCTTAGCGGGCAGATTCTTTGCTTGTGCAACAGGCCGAAACTGGTTCAGGCTTCGAAGAAGCTATGCCCAGACTAGTCTTGGTTCCGCTAGCTGGGACTCTGTTAGGTCGATTGATATGTTGTAATAATCTGCGTCCATCTGCGAAATCTGCGGTTAGACAATACAGATCCTGAGTTTGGAATACGTTGGTTCGGTTGAGATGTTCGATGAATCTTCGCGCTACGGCTTTGGCTCGGAGGCTTTGGCTCGGTGGACAGACAGGACGGAGGTCTGCCGTAGATGGCGTCGCGTAAAAGACGATGTCTCACGCGATGGCAGCAATGTCTGTGTCACGGCTTTGGGCAAAACGAATGAGGTCCCTCACGAAGGCTCGTGGCACGCGGAGTCTGATGCGTATTTCGTCTTGGTGTTCACTGCGGTTCAGCCTGCGTAGGATGGTCTTTGGGCCTGGGCAACTCTTCTTTATCAATATGTCGGAGATGACAGTGCTCAGCGATGTGAGGGACAAAAGCTAATCACCTGGCCACAAACGACCGAAATAATTGAACAGCCGAGAGAGGGGACAGAGAGTTACATGCTCAAGCTGGATTCATTTAATGGTGATCTCTCTACTCGACGAAAATGTGTTCAGCAAAGATGCCAGTATCGCCCCGACGAGCGCATTGGTATCCTTGGTTGTGCGACTACCGTCACCGCGTATGATAAAAGTCCATTCAGCATGGGTTCCAGCATCTTGATGGAGTGAGTGCGGAAGCTGCCGACTACAACATGTTGTAGCGTAAACTACAATTTACATAGTTTGCCAACGAGAGCGCTAATTTGATTATCTAAACGGTCATGAGGGCGCACTGGTTGAGCGGTTGTCAGTGTGAGTGCTATCATCAATTAGATTAATTTCCAGTTTTTCATAGAGACGCTATGTATAAACATCGGTCTAGTTTTTATTGCTAGTCGCTTTCTCCCTCGTAGCCTAATTACAAGGTGTTTGCTTAGTATCTATGATTAAAATATTTCAAAATAGTGTATTACTCGGAGTAGTCACGATCGGTTGCAGTGGTGGTCTTTTTGCAAATTCGATCAGTGTTAATTTTCACGTAGGGGATGACCAGCAGATGGACAGGCATCAGATTTCTGCAGGCGAGTTTGCCGGATCTGAAGCGTATGGTATCATTTCGAGTAAATGGAACAATATTGATATAGGAGCGGGAGGGCTACATCGCAAACCCGAGCAAATATTTCCACCAACGAAATTAATAGATCAAGCAGGCAAACGGACGGGCGTGGTGCTGAGCGCACCTGAAGATAGCACCTATTTTGTAGGCTACGCTGCCAGTGCGGAAACGGTCGGAGCGGAACTCGGACTTCCGGGGAATCAGGATAATTTGTATAATTCCTATCTCAGTTTAGGCACAGACGACTCGGCAGTGCTAAAGATTTCGAACTTGGGTCGTAATTTTACTGCAGGTGGCTACTCGGCGGTCATTTATTCGGATACAGATGAAGGGAAAAAGAAGAAGGGATCTGCTGGCCCCCGCCAAAGTCTATTTAAGCTCACTCCTAGCAATGGCGCTATGATTCAAAAATTCACAGAGGATGATCCGGACATCCCGAACCATGACTCGACCTTTGATGGCAGCTTTGTGCTTTCGGATGGCATTGAGAGTGGTTTGGACTATTCCAATGTGGTGGTTTTCAACGGCTTGACCGCCGATAGTTTTACACTCGAACTGACTTCTCCGGATAGTAAGCGTGGAGGTATCAGTGGCTTTCAAATCATTTCCAATGCAGCCCTGGCTGCAGGCAAAGGTAAGAAGGTCGATATTCCAGAGCCTGCGACCACAGTCGCGCTCACTGGACTGATCATGTTTCTTGCAGTGACACTGAGGCGGCGACCACGGGTCGCCTGATTGTCCTAGGCACCATCTCTGTTTCAGTGTAGTGAGGATGCCATTTACTTTGAAGGAACTTCAATTAAGTAAATGGCCAAAGCGTCCTTAAGCAGAAATTAGGACACAGTCGATCAGCGCGTTTAAACTGCCAATCCTCTCGGATAAGACCGAGCGATGCGTGTGAACCTAGATCAATGCTTTAAAAATACGGATAGGCAGCGATCGGCATAGATTGGTATTTTAGTAAATATGGAATTGTGGCTCTAAATCACGCATATTCGCGATTGTGCCAACTGTTCCTGCTTTGTATACTAGACAGTCATAATCCCCAGCCAGATGTGCTTGAATCGTCGTAAGCGCCAAAACAAAGGAAATACAAAATATGTCTAGTTACTCAAAAAATACCTCACGCAGAACTTTCATTAAAAACTCAGCTTTCGCAGCGGGTGCACTGATCGCCGCCCCTCAGATTATAAAGGCTCAGACGCTTGGAAACGCAGATAAAAATGCGGCCAACTCTCGCATTGGACTTGGGTTTATAGGCACTGGCCTGATTGCCAAAGGACACCTCGCATCCTTCCCGGGGATGAAGGAGATACAACCGATAGCGGTCTGTGATGTCCGCACCTCTCAGATGAGTAGAGCGCAGGGGCTCCTTCGTAAAAAGGGTTTCAAAGACGTCGCGACGCATGCGAATTATGAAGACGTTTTATCGAATCCTGACGTCGATATCGTTTGCATTGCGACACCGGATCACTGGCACGCTGCGCTCACGATCGCAGCGATGAAAGCAGGTAAGGATGTTTATGTTGAAAAGCCTATGACTTTAACCATCGAAGAAGGCAAAGCGGTGGTCAAAGCGCAGGAGAAATACCAGCGCGTGCTACAAGTCGGCTCTCAGCAGCGCTCAAGTGTGTATTTCCGTATCGCTGCAAACCTTGTGAGTAATGGTATGATTGGTGAAGTGCAAGAAGTGCACTGTCAGTTGGGGGGCTTTCCGCAACCGCCCGCTAATGAGAAAATTGTGCCCGTGCCGGACGGCTTCGACTATGACCGCTGGCTCGGAGCGACACCGTTTTACGAATATTCAAAGAACCGAGCCTTAGGTAGCTTCAGGGGAGGCTGGCGCTGCTATTGGGACTACGGCAATCGCAAATATGGAGATATTGGCGCGCACCATTACGACATCGTCCAGTGGGCACTTGGTCACGACAACGGCGGCCCTGTTGAGTTTACTCCGAAAGGCTTTAACGGTGCTACTCACGATCACTATAAGTATGCAGATGGTATTACTGTTTGGCGTGATAAGAACTCCAAAGGGCATAACATTCGCTTCATCGGCACAGAGGGAGAGGTGCTTGTCAGTCGAGGTAAGATCGAGACGACGCCTAAAGAACTGGTTCGTCACCGGTTTACGGATGCTGACACTCTAGTTTACGAGTCAAAGGACCATCGCCGTAACTTTATCGACTGTGTGCAATCGCGCGAGGCTACGGTCTGCCCAGCAACTGTGGGCAATCGCACTGGGGCTGTTTGTCAACTCTCTGCAATTGCGGAGCGTTTAGGACGAACCATCGAATGGGACCCTCAGGCCGAGCAAATCATAGGAGACAAGGAAGCACAATCGATGCAAGGCCGTCCACGCCGTGCTGGTTACGAATTGCCTGCCTAAGGTGGTGTCGGTCGCGATTGGCCATTACTTCAAATATTATTCAGCCAAAGCCTAGCAGACCAAAGAGTCTGCTAGGCTTTGTTGTTTGAAGGGGTGGACTCCTTCATTTTAGTGGAAAAACCACGTTTATACGTGGTGTTCAACCTGCCGAATCTGCGTTATAGTCCATAAAACTCTGAAAATTGAAAATTGATATGAAGATAGTAAAACATATTTTGTGCGCTGGTTTATGCCTCACAGGCTTGGCTGGTAATTTGGCTGCGGAGCAGAACTCTGAACTGATTGCGGAGCAGCCGGGTAAGGCGCTCCGGCTTTGGTATGACGCACCAGCCCCAGACAGCGACTTGGGCTGGGCCAACGCTTCGATCCCAATGGGCAATGGCTACATGGGCGTCAACATTTTCGGCGGCACTGCGACCGATCGTATCCAAATCACTGAAAATAGTCTCTATGATTGGGCGGACAAAAATAGTGGATTGAAACGGCGTGGTGTGAACAACTTTGCCGAGGTTTACATTGATTTCGAGCATGATCAGGCCAGCAATTACGTCCGGGACTTGAACTTAAATGAAGGTGTCTCTTCGGTGCAGTATGAGCACGGTGGTGTGTCTTATTCACGGGAATATTTCACTAGCTACCCCGACAAGGTCATGGTGGTTCGCTTGAAAGCTTCGGAGCCGGGCAAACTTTCCTTCACATTGCGTCCGACGATTCCATTCATCGGCGATGGCAAGACTGGCTCCGTTTCGGCAGAGGGGGATACAGTTACGCTCTCTGGTGTGATGACTTACTACGACATCAAGTTTGAGGGGCAGTTTAAGGTCATTCCGCAGGGCGGAACGGTTGAAGCATCCAAAGCAACTGTCACAGTATCGGATGCTGACAGTGCGGTGATAGTCATCGCAGTAGGAACGAATTATGAAGTGGACCCTAAGGTTTTTCTGACCGCGCAGCCGACTGAGAAACTTGCTGGATTTCCACATCCACATGAAAAGGTCAGCCAATATATTGCGGACGCAGCAGCGTTATCTTATGAAGAGTTACTGGCGAATCACCAGGCCGATTACAAAGAACTCTATGACCGTGTGAGTCTCGACCTAGGAGCGACTCAGCCGTCGATTCCTACCGACGAAATGGTCGATGCCTATCCAAATGGTGCTTCAGATCTCTATCTCGAGGAGCTCGCGTTCCAATTCGGACGCTACATGTTGATTTGTTCCTCGAGGGCAGGCACACTTCCACCGCACCTTCAGGGAATCTGGAATGTCTATGCGAGACCACCGTGGTCTTCTCAGTATCTGCACGACACGAATGTGCAGATGGCCTATGCGCCAGTCTTCAGTGCGAACTTGCCTGAGCTTTTTGAGTCCTACGCGGGATATTTCAATGCCTTCGTGCATCGTCAGCGCGAGTATGCCGATCAATACATCAAGCAATATAATCCCTCCCAACTCGACCCTGATGGGGATAACGGCTGGTCGGGCCCGTTTTGGTCCAATCCGTATAATGTTCCTGGCAAGACTCCGATCGCTGGCTTCGGCACTGGGGGCTGGATTTGTCATATGTTCTGGGACTACTACGACTTCACTCGCGACGAGGCTCTGCTAGACGAAACCGTCTATCCCGTGTTGTATGAACAGTCCAATTTCATTTCCCGCTTTGTTCAGGAAATCGATGGTAAGCTACTGGCCAAGCCGTCCTCATCCCCAGAGCAATACTTGGAAGGAAAAAAGAAGCGCGAGACAATCGGCACGACCTTCGACCAGCAGATGTTCTATGAAACCCATTATCATACACTGAAGGCTGCCAAAATACTCGGTAACACTGATGAGCGTTTAGCGCTTTACGAAGAACAACTCCCTCTGCTGGATCCGATTCAAATTGGAAAGTCTGGACAAATTAAGGAGTTCCGCGAAGAAGAATTCTACGCCGACGCAGGCAAATCGATCGACCCTCACCATCGACACACGTCCATGCTGCTGGGATCGTATCCGGGGCAGTTAATCAACGGCTCAACTCCAGCATGGCTCGATGCCGTTAAGGAAACCCTAACGCTACGCACCCGAAAATCAAACATTGGGTGGGCACGCGCTGAGCGTGTTGCATTCTGGGCTCGCGTGTATGATGGCGATGAGGCGTATCTTTTCTATCGGGATTTACTGGAAGGGAACTTCATGCACAATTTGTTCAACGATCACCGGGGCGGCCCGCTGTTCCAGGCTGACGGCAACTACGGTGCCACCGCCGGAGTTGCGGAGTTACTCCTCCAGAGCCAAGACTATGTGCTATCACCCTTGGCAGCATTACCGAGTGCTTGGCCGGACGGTAGCTACCGTGGTCTCTTAGCGCGCGGCAACTTCGAGGTCTCCGCACAATGGTCGAACGGTCAGGCCAGCCAGTTGGAAGTATTGTCCAACGCCGGCGGAACGCTTAAGTTGAGGTATCCAAATATCGCGAAGGCTGCCATCAAGACTAGTGAAGGTCAGGCAGTGACGTTCGCAGCCAAGGGCACGGATCAAGTCAGTATCGAGTCTACCAAAGGTGAGACCTATGTGGTGAGTGAAATTCCGGCTTACGTTCCAGTGGCTGCGCCTTCGAACCTAAAGATCGAGCAAGGAAATAGGTTCAACCGCATCAAGCTCTCTTGGGCTGAAAGCGCCGACGCGGCGTCCTACAACCTCTACCGAGCTGTTGGCAACGCACCGGACTATGAGCTCATCGCTTCAGACATCAAAGGCACGGTCTTTAACTACAAAGTGACTGATATAAAAGAGATTGAGCAGATGACTCTCAAGGTCGCTGCAGTAGGTGCAAATGGACGCGAGAGCGTTCACGGTGCTACCGTGATCTGGTTGGCGGAGTAGGATACTGCCACACACCAAGAACTGCGATTTTTGATTCAACACATTTGGGAGGGACGAACTCCGCCTCGTCCGCCGAGCCTTAGAACAGGGCTCACACGCTGCGGACGGCGCGTCGTTTCGACAAGCTCAAGACCCTGAGCCTGTCGAAGGGGAGGCCGTCCCTCCCGAAACACCCAATAAAGATACCCCTCAAAAGATACCCCCACATCATGATTTCTGAAAAGAATCTTCGAAGTCGTTTGCGACTCCTACGTAGGGGCTTTGCTTGCGAAGACCGCGCAAAGGCCACAAGCACACATAGTGGTGTAACGCCTCCTGCCCACGCGGGTGCCGCAACTGTCCGCCGTAACAGTCGATGGATCGCCTTAGCGGCGATTGTATCGATGGTGAGCGCGGTTGCGCCTGTGTGCGCTCAATCGAAGGACTCACCTCCGGTTGTCGCCTTTGAATTGAGCCCAGATGACGTCACCGCAATGGTCGCTTCGCGCGGTGTAATCGGTGGAAATGCGGAGCCGCATTTCCGGAGTGGTAATGTCGTCTATAAGTTTGAGTCGCCTGAGGATACGGTGACTTGGAAAGTCGTCGTGCCCGAGGATGGTCACTATGACGTGAATGTGCTGTTCAGCACTCAGAATCCTACACAAATCGAAGTGAGCTCGGGCGACTCAGTGCTCAACGCGCCTGCGATGCTTCGGACTTGGAAAGGGAAGCCATATTTCTGGCGTCAGGCGATGCCCGGAACATTGGCTCTGAAAGCGGGTGAGAATGAAGTGACGTTTCGTCTCCCCGAGGCAAAGCCGATACCAGGCAGAAATGATGACGCTCCACGCTTCGGGCAGGGGGTGACCGAGAATTTTCATCTATTCTCAATCGAGCTGGGGACGGCCGAGGCGCGTGCAGGAGAGGTCGAACGGGCGAAGGAGATCCGAGGTGACGCTTCTTGGATGGTGGATGAAAAATACGGAATCTTCGTTCATTGGTCGGCGCGGAGTCGGTCTTTCCACGGCGACAAACAACGAGCGGATTGGTTTCAGGAATCTGTAAAGCTGTTTGATGTCGATGTTTTCGCGGATGCAGTTGAGCGCACGGGAGCCGCATGGGTGACGTTTACCGCGACGCACCAAGGATTCTATTGGCCAGCGCCGAATGAGGCGGTTGATCAGGTCGCGCCTGGACGCACTTCCGAGCGTGACCTGTTGGGCGAGATTATTGATGCGCTTGATCAGCGGGGCATCCGCACACTGTTTTACCTGCATACCGGTTACAACGGCTACGATCCAGAAGTGTGGCGTGAGGCTTTAGGAGCCAATGAGCTGGGCTCGACAGCTTTCAGTGATCATATTGAGGCGATCCTACGTGAGTGTAGCCTGCGCTATGGGGACAAGCTAATGGGCTTTGGATACATGGATGGCGCACTGGCTTGGGACTATCCGCTGAATCCCGACTGGGAAGCGTGGGCACGTGCGATCAAGGCTGGTAACCCCAAGGCGGTGGTCGGACTGAGCACCAATCGTGGGCCGATGGTCAGTCCCTTCAGTGAACTAGGTGTGACTGATAGCGCGTCGACTATTTCCCGCCATGATCCTCAGCTATTCGGTCCCGGGAAGCAGTATGGCGATGTGCTTCCAGCTTGGTGGTGTTTGATGGATAAGAACGGCTGGTATCCGGCCAAGCCTTTGAATGGCAAAATCAGTGACGGGCCGACCCATTCCACCGAAGAGTATGTCGCATTTTTCAAAAGCATGGCGGAGGAAGGTATCCCTGTGACGATGAATCTGATCATGCCAGCGGATGTGACTGCAGAGCATCCGGTGTTCGATCCGGAGATCATGGCAGTGATGGAGGCAGTCAGGAAGGCGATTCGGGGGGAATGAAACGATACGTTCTCCTTTGTATTCTCTGGCTGATTCCAATAACGACTTGGAGCCAAGAGGCAGAGATGCATCCCTACTGGGCACCGAGGACGTGGGAACTCCGGCCGGATGACATTACCACGATCATGGGATTTCGGGCAGAGCTGTCTGGGAATCTAAACGTTGCAGATCGTCCCACGCCGACGGTGGTGAATAATGCGTTTATTCGCGGCTTTGAAAGTGAAGAGGATGTCATGACGTGGGAAGTGGATGCGCCATATGAAGCGGTATATAGCGTCGCACTGGTATATACAGGACTGGATGAAATTCTGGCTCAATCCACCTTGGAGCTTAGTTCAGGAACGTCCAGCATCACCGAGACAGCCAATGTGCCGAATTGGGATACGCGGCCACTAGTGCAACGCCACTGGCTGAAAGAGAACCTGCTGTTGCAGAAAGGGATCAACCAAATCTGTTTACGGTTAGTCAATTTTAAAGGGACGCAGGCAGAGCGCGATGCGTTGAATGCGATGAAGAACGCTAAAGGAAAGAGCACACCGTTTGCCCTGTGGTCGATTGAACTGGTGCGTCCAGAAGCGCTGGTTGCCATCAACGAGCGTGCACAAGCGATGAAAGCTGATGTGCAATGGATGGTGGATGGCAAGTATGGTTGGTTTGTGCATTTTTCATCGACGGGGCAGTCGAGCAATGGGGAATACCAGAAGCGGGTGGACCGTTTTGATGTGGATGCCTTTGTCGCAACGGCTGTAGAAATCGGCGCATCGTGGGTCTGTTTTACCTGTGCCCACGGCGACCATTATTGGCCTGGCCCCAGCGAGACCATTGATGCAATCAAACCTGGGTTTACTTGCGAACGTGATTTGATTCGGGAGCTCATCGATGCGTTGGCCAAACATGATATTCGCCTCATGCTTTACTATAACCCCAACAGCGGCATTGAGCAGTTGTATGGCAACACCTATGGCAGTGGTGACGAACCGGATCCGACGGGTTACTTCAATTTCCTGGAATCCCATTTCCGTGAAGTGAGCCTTCGCTATGGCGAGGATCTGGCAACGACCGCTGGTTATGTCGATGACTGTGGCTGGAAACTGTATCAGGTGGATCCTCCGTGGGAGAAATTTGCGAATGCGATTAAAGCAGGCAATCCGAATGCGCCGGTTGGATTTAGTCAGAATCTGTTTCCGAATTTATCGCCGTTCAGTGATCTCGTGGTTTCAGACGGCAGCGGTCGAGCGCCAGAGCATCAGCCTGCCTTTTTGTTTGAAGACGGGGGCCAACTTGAGGGGCAAACTTCGGCTGCTTGGTTTTATATGGATGCGTGGTCGGCCCGCTTGCGCAACGGAGCGTTTGTCGCGAAACCTAAGTTTTCCGCAGAGAAATACATCGAAATTTTCAAACAGGCCGATGCTGCGAATCTACCCATCACCATTAACCTATCAACGACTCCATATATTACGGCGGATGCCCCGTTTGTGAATCCCGAGTGCATTGAGATCATGCAGCAAGTGCGCAAAGCAGTGAAGGGAGATTGATTGTAAATCATCAGTTGATCTGAGGCTAACCACTGACTACTAGCGTTTTCGTAAACGCCCCTTCATTCGTAGCGGACTGGCAAAGCCATTTCGGCCACATCAACCTCAGTCACTGCAAAGATCGAAACCGCTTCGCGGATCCGCGACACTAAAACTAGAAAACAGGATCTAAGCACAACACGTCCTCTTCATTCGTAGCGGATTGGCGAAGCCATTTCGGCCACATTAACCTCAGTCACTGCTCAGATCGAAACCGCTTCGCGGATCCGCGACACTAAAGCTAGAAAACAGACTCAAAGCACAACACGCCCCCTTCATTCGTAGCGGATTGGCGAAGCCATTTCGGCCACATTAACCTCAGTCACAGCTCAGATCGAAACCGCTTCGCGGATCCGCGACACTAAAGCTAGAAAACAGGATCTAAGCACATCACGCCCCCTTCATTCGTAGCGGACTGGCGAAGCCATTTCGGCCACATCAACCTCAGTCACTGCAAAGATCGAAACCGCTTCGCGGATCCGCTACACTAAAGCGAGAAAACAGACTCAAAGATTTTAACGACTCTTTTAGTATAACACAAAGAACCAGCATCGGTGAGGATGCTAGTTCTGGTGGAACAAATGGCGTTACGCGCCGATACGTCGTTTGATCACTATCAGTAGCAGCTTTGGGGATCAATTATCCCCAATTCACGTGATAGACAGTATGATGCATTTTAGGTAGTATTAAAAACTAGCAGATAGCAGCTGCATTTCAGCTGCTAATTGATCAACGCCATCTCCCTATTTTAAAGTGTATTCTACGTGTCACTACATTATTCTATTGTTCTGCCTGCTTTCTCTTAGCGCACAATCTGTAGTTGCCGCCGATTCGTCCGGTCGGAACAGTCATTTTTGGATAACCTTATTGCCAACTGCTGGAACTGTGACTGGAGCCGATACGGATTTGGTGTTGGCAAATGGCTACCGCAGTGTGGACCTGAGCTCGCCCTTGCTTTCCTGTGAACGAATTGAGGATGGGGAGCGGTGGGTGTATACAATCACTTGGAACGGAAATAATCTGCTAGGTAGTGCAGATGCGGATACATTGCAGTTTGCTATCGCGCTGGAAGCGAAAGCGTTTGCGGAACCAGCGCTTCAAACCGTTCAGGTGAATGGTGTTGATACGACTGTGAAGGGCTTCGTGCTCGAAAGTGACTTCGAGCGATTCGTTCCGCGACGACTGAATGGGCGTCGACCACCGAAGGGGTATGCGGAAATGCATGCTTCAATCGTCTTGAGAAACCCCGCCTTGCAGCATGAAGATCCCAAATATCCCTTCTCCGATTTAAAGAACGGACATACGATGGAGGCGACCCCGTATGCGCCCACGACCCCTGAGAAACTGAAGTCCTTTCCGAAGTTTTCATGGGATAAAATCCCGCGCTGTATGCTTATCCGCAAACGGACTGCTTATACCGATGAGGACATTCGAGCGATCGCAGAGAACTATGATTTGGTGGTGCTCGAAAAGGCCAATGGAGCAGGGATGGCAAATACCAGCTTAGGGATGTTAGATACCGGCGCACGACTGAAAGCGATCAATCCAGATATCAAAGTGCTGTTCTACTGGAATTCCCGAATCTACTTCGGGCACTACGGTATCGATACGACAATTGATCAGCATAAGGATGAATGGATCGCAAAAGACTTTATAATTCGCGGCCGACTGCCGACCTACGTGCGGGAGAATCCTGATTTTCTGAAGTGGTGGGTGGGTTGCTGCGAAAAAATGATGGGTGACGACGCGATTGACGGCACCTTTGTAGATAAGTCAGGCGTGCCGATCTATATGCTCGATGCCCTTTATAAAGCGACGCCGGTGAATCAGCTGCTGATGAATAATAATGCATCCGCGCGACAGCGCATCGGCTATGTGGATGGCACTTACCGTGAGGGGTGGAGCGGCGGTGGCAATGATGACACCATTGCGGAGACGATCGCGATCGCTTATGAAACCGGACAGAATCAGAAGATGCAAATTCTTCGCAACCCGATCAAAGGTGTCAGCAATGAGCGCGAGCTGGAAGACGCAGCTGATGTCGTCCTAGCGATTTATTTGCTCTATGTTCAGGAGTATTCCTATTTCTATGTGCAGGCTTCCGTGGATGGCACACAGCCGCGCTGGCAATGGGAAGCTAGTTATATGGACCAGCTAAACCGCCCGCTGGGCAAGCCATTGGGGCCTTACGTTCGTGATAATAAGGTCTATACACGCAGTTTTGAGCATTGCGATGTCTTTATGGATTTGAGGCCAGCGAGAGGTGAGCATGCGGCTCAGATCCTATGGAAAAATAACATCGGAAATCCAACCCTAACAGGCCGCGGGATGTCTAGCACCGCAGGTATCTATCAGCTTTTTGGCAGTGGTGCGATCTCTGGCAATTCGGATCAGTTTTTCTATCTCTCGGACGCTCATTATGGAGATGGAGGCGTGAAGGCTGCAGTGGACATTCAGGCGGGAGCATTGCCCAATGCCAAAGCGGGCGTCATGTTTCGTGAGTCTTTGGCGGCCGATGCGGCGATGGTTGCCGTGCTACGCGATCCGTCTGGGCGCATGCAGATGGTTTATAGGCCAGAGCAGGGTGCTGCTCTAGTCAGCGCCGGTTCATTGGCTGCTGCTAAGAGTCCCTATGCGATGCTGGTTCGAAAGGGAGATGACTTTGTCGGATACTGTTCCTCGGACCAGAAGAACTGGAAGCAAATCGCGCAAGTAACGGTGCCGATGCCTGAGAAAATTGAAACGGGCATGGCTGTGTCTTCGGACGATCCAAATGCACTGGCCGAGGCACGCTGCAGTGGGTTTGCTCGCATTGAAACGTCGAAGAAGGTCAATAACGAGATGGATTCTGAGGAAGACTACGAGGACTAACCTTTAGCGCCAAAATACAATAGTGCAGGGAGAAATAAAATGAATATGAAAAAGTATAGTTTATGGGGATGGATACTCGCTGCGCTCTTGTTAGGGCATACTGCGATCGCTGCAGGGAGTAGCTATGTGCTCTCAGGTAAGGTGATGGACACCGATGATAATTGGCTCAATGACGCCAAGTTGACTTTGTCTCCGCTGAGAGTGGATGCGTATACCGATGCCAATGGCGAGTTTTCGTTGGAATTCGAAATTAACGAACCACTCAAGCCAAACAAGCGTAAGAATATCGCAACGTTGGTGGTGGCGCGCAGCGGTCACATCACGAAGAAAATACCAATCAAATCAATGGACTTCTTCACCGCGTCCAAATCGATCGAGGTCAAACTGAGCCCCGAACCAGTGGATAGCAGCCTAACTGGCTTCACCGTGCAGATGGATCCCAAGAATTCGATTATAGGAAGGAGCAGTGGCACGGACGCTAGCTTCTATGTCTATATACCTGAGTCCGTTAAAACGGTAAAAGCTGCCTTTTATATCTCCATGCACGGGATCGGAAATATCAAGACGCCGATTCTTCAAAAGTTTGCCGAAGACGAGCAATTGGCTCTAGTCGGCATGAATGGCGATCCGATTAAACGCGGAATTAGCTCGGTCGCTCTGATTGAAGAACATATCCAAAAGCTAGCGGAGCTGTCTGGTCATCCAGAACTCGCGGATGTGCCCATTATGACTTTTGGGCATTCGAATGGAACTGGGTTTTCCGCTAGTTTCCCTCGTGACTGGCCAGAGCGAACCATCGCATGGGTCGCATTCCACCCGGGATTCAGTGGCTACATACAATTTCCAAACACGGAAAAAGTTCCAGCGATGGTGATGTGTGGATCCATCGACAAATATTTCCTTAACGCGCGTCAGGATGAAGTGGTTGCCACCATGCGCAAAGATCGCAATGCGGCGATGAACGTTATGGTCGAAGGTGGTGTTGGGCACGGGCCAGCGGATGCGGAATCCACATGGGCCTTTATCATCGACTTCCTTAAAGCCTCGATGCGCATCCGACTGAATGAAGACGGCAGCTTGAAGCCCGTTGAAATCGAAAAAGGCTGGCTGGGGGCCCACTATAATTTGGAAGCCGGCGGACGACAACTCATCGAGGTCGCACCTTATCATGACTTTAAGGGCGATCAATCGACCGCCAACTGGTTGCCTGATGCTAAGTTTGCGGAAATATGGCAGAGCTACGGTCAGACGCAGCCTGCTAAAAAAGGGCGCTAATTGTAGTTAAGGTGCATGAGGCATCCGTAACACGCATGATTTATTCGCGATGCTTTCGGTGCCGCTGGTGTGTAAGCTTGCGCGCCATGCTACCACAGGATACGGATGGTTGATTTCTGGATCTTAATGAAGTTCGCAGCTCAGTTTAGTCATTTTATATTAATGGATGCGCAGCACTATCACTTGGTTCGGTTATATAGGTTGTGTGGTGTGCTGCGTGTTGCTGCCGTGCTTGTATTTCTGAGCAATAGTGTGCAAGCCTTTGAGGGCTATTCTGATCCCTTGCAGCCTGCTGACATAGATGTGGTTCCAGTGCTTCCGGATGTTTCGATCTTTCAAATTGCGTCACGCTTGCAACAGGTTGAAGCGTTGATCGATCAGGAAACTCAGACACTGAAGGCGTTGGCACCGCATGAACCTGCCAAGCAGTTTAATGCCTTCGGCTACCACAGCGATTACATCCCAACGGTGACTGGTGTGCCGGAGGAGCCATTATGGACACTGGATTTTGATCGCAACATGCACAATCGTAGGATTCTCGGAGTGGTGATGGTGCCTGCAATCGATCAGCGCTCATCTAAATTAGAGGGCTATGCCTTTCCAAAGCGTTTTCGTATTACTTCGGTGAATCCAGGCGGAAAGTCTGGCGAGGTCTATGTGGATTGGACGACGCAGGATTTCCCTAACCCCGGCATGCGTCCAGTTGTGTTCAAGTTTCCCTCCCAATACGCTCAAGGTGTCTCACAGGTTTCAAAGAAAGGCCTGCGCTTAGAAGTGTTTGCTGGGAACGAGGAGGAAGGGTTGGAGTTTTTTTCCTTAGCTCGGGTGCATTTAATTCGAACTTATGAGTTGCATTGGCCGAGGCTTGTCTCGGTTTCCTCCAGTTTTGAGTCTGCGCCCTATTGGGGGGCAGCGTATTTAGCCACGTCGCAACATACATTGGGCATGCCGCTTTCTGCCAAGAACGGGAGTTGGGGGGATTTGGTCATGGAGGTGCCTGCTTCGAAGCTAGAGAAGCCTTTGGTGATACGGATTGATTTGGAGGAGGCGGATCAGTTGGGTAAGTTGAACCTTTTTCCTGGGCATAATCCTGATGGAATTGATGTCCCTGGATATGGGTTTCCAAGGACGATCCGCATGTATCGAATCGCGATGGATGCTAAGTCCGGAAAGCTTCAGCGTTATCCCCTCGAGACAGAAGGGATACTCCAGAACCCTGGCAATAACATGCTACGTATCAATGGCCTAGGGCTCGACCTGTCTGCTCTGGAGATCGAGTGTAATGATTTTCCAGTGTATCAAGGCCAGGCGATATTTGCCCTTGGAGAAATTGAATTATTCATGCGTGGCCGGAACTTTTCGTTGGGTCAATCCGTGGAGATACGCGGCGTCGATTTTGAGACACCGCCTGATTTAAGTCTGCTAGTCGATGGGCGAGTGGACGGACGCACAATTTTGCCGCTATTTCAATGGGTGGAGCAGATGGCAGCGGGCAAGCCGTATGAGGCACGACTTCAGCAGCTTGAAGCCGAGCATGCGCACTTGGCCAAACGTTGGCAGCTCATCCGCCAGTGGGGTTTGATCATCTTGGGAGTTGTGGTGACGCTAGGCATGTTGGCCTTCGTCATATTTATGCTACGCAGCCGAAAGCACGCGCAGGCTCGATTGCGGCGGCAGATCAATTCCGATTTACACGACGATGTCGGCAGTAGTCTTGGTAGTATTTCGCTGATCGCCGAACAGTTACAGCACGCTGATGTGGATGAGACGGTCCGGGAAGATCTGTGCGATCTCACCCTGATTGCTCGCGAGGCCTGGGCATCCCTACGCGAAGTGGTATGGGTGATCGATGAGGACTCGATTCGCCTGCCACTGCTGATTCAAAAACTGACGGATCGCGCGAACCGCGTGTTGGCGGGTGTGGAAATATCAGTCGAAGTGCCGGAGAATTGCCCGGATCAAGTGGTGTCGCTGCCCTTTAAGCGGCACATGATCATGTATTTTAAGGAAGTGGTGCATAACTGCGCGCGCCATGCACACGCCACGAAGGTCTGTTTGGAATTCCGAGTTGCTGAGCAAGGCCTTGAGGTGTCCGTTCGCGATAATGGCTGCGGTTTTGATGTGACTCAGGCTTCGACGGGCTTAGGCTTGGAGAGCCTGCAGAATCGTGCCCATGAGATGGGGGGCGAACTGGAGCTTGGGTCGCGGATCGGGGAGGGCACTTGGGTGATTCTTCGTGTTCCACTAAAAGCATTGTTGAATAAATCCGATCACGCCTACAAAACATCGAACTGATATGATGACAATCAATGTATGGGTAGTCGAAGACGACGCAGGCTATCGCCGCACGTTGCAGCGTTTATTAAATCGCGATGAGGGCATTACCTGTGCTCAGGTCTTTGCATCCTGTGACAAGCTCTTTGAGGCACTTGGCTCAGAACCACACCCCGACTTGATCCTAATGGATCTCGGACTGCCAGGGATGGGCGGGGTCGAAGGCATTCAAAAACTGGCCGAATATGCGCCGGATGTCGCCGTCGTGGTGTTGACTGTTTTTTCTGGCAAGGAAAAGGTGCTCGAAGCACTGGATGCCGGCGCGGCGGGTTATCTATTGAAGTCGGCCACGCCAGAACAAATCATCCGCGGCTTGAAACAGGTCTTTGACGGAGGCGCAGTCCTCAGTCCCGCGGTTGCCAAGACGGTGCTCGGTGAGTTGCAGAAATCCAAGCCGACGGAGCGCTTTGGCTTGTCGGATCGAGAGATGGATGTGCTAAAGCTTTTGGCCGACGGACTGGCAACCAAACAAATCGCAGATGAGCTAGGTGTGAGTTATTTTACCGTCAATTTCCACGTAAAGAATCTGTATAAAAAATTAGAAGTGCAGTCCCAGTCAGGCGCGGTGGCAAAGGCCTTCCGTTCGGGCTTGCTGGAGTGAGGTTTTATTTAACTGGGATGGGCTGCTTTAGCTGCCCGCAGGTTAGGTCTTAATATATCTGTGTGACTCCGCGTGCATCTGCGGTTAATGTTTTACTAGGTTTAGTCGCGGGATGGTATGATACTGACATGCATCATGATTATTGATTCTGAATACAGCACAATTAGAACCACCCGCTTTGCTAGAGAACACGAAGACACGGAGCTAGCACGCTGTATTTGAGCGAATGTCCTGCTCTGATTCACACGATTCTAAGGCTCCGTGTCTCTGTGACCTCCGTGGTGAAAATACTAGTCTAATAGTAAATATTCATTCTGCCAAAAATAGTTAAAGAATGATGCTGACTCGGGGCGCAGACCAAATGCCGCAAGTTCGCTTCGCCGGATGGCATCCTACGCGAACCTACTAGATTTAGTAGGTAGACGAAAATGCGAGTTCGTTATATGATGCAAACGATTCCCAGCAGTTCCATTGCTGGAGTTGGCTCTATTCGAATCGAACACCCTAACGGAAAATATGAAAAAAATCATCTCTACATTATTTATCAGCTCGCTGGTCGCTGGGTCGGCTTCGGCCAGCGTGATTTTGAACAACAGCTTTGAGTCCAGCTTTGATGACTGGACAGTTGTTGATACTTCCGCGAATTTGAGCAGAAACGCGACTGACCTTGGTGGCGCGACTTACCATGGAGACGCGACTGCGGGTGGTGGTAGCGCTTTGGGAGCCAACCGTGCGTTTGCCAATTTGAATGGGGCTGGTCAATCTTCCTCTCTAACGGCATTTGTTTATGTTGATGGCACTCTCGATAACACGGGAACCAAGGAGACAATTGCTGCGGGGCAGTATGCGTTTACAATGGCGATCGGCAACAAGGATGGGGGCAATTCTTATGACGACAATGGCGACATCGAGTTGACACTTGGCTATCTTACGACTGCGGATGACATCTCTAGTTTCACAAGCTTTGAGTCTCTGAGTATGACAGCTGTCGCAGTCAAGACGGCGATTACTGAAAATACATGGGCGGATATCACTGTGATTGGAACGGTCCTAGACACGGATGTTGCCATTATTGGGAGTCAACTGGCTGTTCAGTTTACTACGACTCGCACAACTGTTGGTGTGAATAACAACAACCAGACCAGCTTCGACTACGCACGCGTAGCATCCGTTCCTGAGCCATCCACCTACGCACTGCTTGCAGGCTTGTTTGGGCTTGGTCACGTGATGGTTCGTCGCCGTCGTAGCTAGTTGCATAAATTTTCATAATAAGTGACCACTTCTGGCTCACTTTTTATAGGTTAAATAGGGGGAGGGGCGCATTCTTAGGAGTGCGCCTCTTTTCCTACAGCCGCATAGTGGGCTCGCATGACATGCTGACCTACTAGTTTTAGCAGGTAGACGATACCGCTGCTCAATGCTATTTTACATGCCATGTCCCTTAACTCAAAATCCCTCATCGGAGGCTCGTGCCTTCTCGTATCGTTCTTAGCAACCCTCGGCAGTGCCCATGCCAATGTAATTGAGTGGGGCTTTGAAGGGCCTGATGTTTTGACAAACCAAAATACGCTGGCTACTGGGCAAGCTGTCTCAGGTTTAGGAGCAACGTCTGTGGACTTTGCTACATATGGTGGTAGCAATACATTTAGCGGTGTCACGGTTGGTGATTTTATATTAAGCGCGACACCACGCGGCACTGATATTTCCGGAGGTTCCCACTCAAATGCGGTTTCTCCGAATGTTGTCGATTATGGCAGTCAAATGGCAACGATCGGACAGGACAATTCGGCGGTCACCTCTGCATCTTTTACTGTAACGATTGATGATACCGTGTTGGTCGACTTCACCTCTCTCGAATTTGATTACGGCTTCGCTGATTTCTCAGGTTCCGCCAATGCCCTGACACCTGACTATACCCTTACTGTTACTGGCGGAGGTAGTTTCACCAGCAACGGAAGTAACTCGCTTCCTACAGTCGCTGCAGCTGATAACGATGATTATTTGGATATAGATCCATTTGTTGCATTGATGGCTGATTTGATCGGCGTGACCGATACCACGCTGACCTTTACGTGGACATTTTCGGACGCAGACGGACGAAGCCACGGCGAGCGCCGCCACCTACTGGACAATATTGCATTGAATGGCACATTTACAGCGGTCCCCGAGCCAGGGAGCTATGCATTGCTCGCCGGCCTGACTGGGATTGCTTTCGTCGCACTACGCCGCCGTATGTAGTTGATGTTTCTTTAGGTCGTCAGATCAATTCAATCACCTTCTTTAGAGTCCGGCGTTTGTTATGAACGTCGGACTTTTGTCCTTAATCATATGAAGACATTATTACATTCTGGCTTAGTCGCTACAGCCTGCTTGCTTAGCGCCTTAGGAGGGCTCTCTGCCGCACCACTGAGTGTTATCGTGGGGAGCGAGGACTTAGTAACCGATACCACGGGAACCAGCACTGCGAACATCACAGCAGCCAATGCTGGAAGTCTAAGCGCACTGATTCTGGCTGCAGGTTCTGCGGGTGGCACAGACCCGTATGCGGCGGTTCGCTATAATCCGCAATATAAGGGTCAAGGGGACGGGGGCAGCTTCACTAGCAATGGAGTCACTGTAGAGTTTGCCTCGTCAGGCACCTCAGACAGTGCGTCCACCTTGGATTTTACTTTCACCTACCCGGCTTTTACGCAGGACATTTACTCGGCGACTTTTTATATCGACCTGTCGGATGATGATGGCAACACGCTGTCTTTTGTTACAGATAGTGGGCAAAGTCTCGGGCCGACTGCGACACTGAATGATTCCGGAAATCCATCCACTTTCTGGGCCGCAATCGACGCTCAAGCCAATGGCAATGTCGATAGTGCGCTGGCGATTGTGCTGGATGCAGCCGAAATCGCGGATTTGCAGGACGGGAGTTACACACTGTCCGGCACATGGGATGCCTCTGCCTCACCCAATGGTCTATTTGCCAGTAACCGTGCAAAGCTGGTCATTGAGTTCGATCCTCCTGCGTCGGTCGATGCGTTTACAATCGATGATTTTTACGCGCAGCCGGGACAGAGTGTGACTTTGAGTTGGACGACTTCGGCGGCCGACTCCGTGCAGATCGAGCCTGGGATTGGCGATGTGACAGGTCTGACGCTCGATGGCGCTGGTTCGACGAGCGTCATCGTTTCTACGGACACGACCTTTACTTTGACGGCGTCCAATGCCGAGAGCGAAGCGAGTGCCGAAGTGACGATTCAAGTCGGGGCAGATCGTCCCAATGTGGTTCTCTTTCTTGTCGATGATATGGGGCCGATGGACACTTCGGTGCCTTTCGTCTTCGACGGCAATGGTGATCCGGTGACGTATCAGTTTAACCAGCTGTATGTGACTCCCAATATGGAAAGTCTGGCTGCCAATGGGATGCGCTTTACCGATTTTTATGCGCAGCCGACTTGTAGCCCGACTCGCTCCAGCCTGATGACTGGCCTCAATACGACTGGGCATGCGGTAACCTCATGGATCAAATCGACTGGTGCTCGCCAAGGACAGTATGCTCCATTGAACTATCGAAACCGTGGGTTCGAAGACGAAGACGAGCCCACGCTGCCGAAATGGTTGGGCGCCGCAGGGTATCGCACCATCCATTGCGGTAAGGGACACTTTACCGATCAGCATGATTCAAGCGAATATGAGTGGGTCGAAGATCCACGTTTTATCGGTTTTGACATCAACATCGGAGGCAGTTGGATGGGGCAGCCCGGCAGTTATTTTGGCGCCGCAGATTACGCCAGCGGAGGACGACCCTCTTGGCTCATCCCAGGGTTGGAAGATTTTCACGGCACGGATGTTTTCCTGACGGATGCTTTAACCCGTAAAGCGAGCGAGGCGATCACGGAGTCAATCGACCGTGGGCAACCGTTCTTTCTCTATATGTCACACTACGCGGTGCATGCGCCGTTTCAGCCAGACCCGAGAGCAACGGGTAACTATGACGCCTTGAGTGGAGATAACCAAGACTTTGCCACGATGATTGAAGGCATGGATCTATCGCTAGGAGATTTGATTAATTATTTAAAGGACCCCAATGGTGACGAGGATCAGTCGGATTCGATTGCCGAGAATACATTGATTTTGTTCATGGGAGACAACGGATCGGATAACCGATTACTCAATGATAATGCGCTTCCCGATTCACCCTATCATGATTATCCGCTTCGTGGTATGAAGGGGAACCGGTCCGAAGGCGGCATTCGCACACCCTTTATCGCCGCTTGGGCACAGCCAGATGCGTCGAATGCCTTTCAGCAGCAACTCTCAATTCCTGCGAATACAGTCGAACATACGATTGCTGCTTGCTGGGATATTCCAATGACCATCATGAGTGTGGCTGGTGTGAATGTGCCGGAGGGCGTCCATACGCACGGCACTGACTTAAGCCCCTATTTGAGAGGCGAGCAGGGCGAGCATCGTGCGCAGGAAGTCTTGATTTACTATCCACATGGTCGCGACGGCAACGATCACTTCGCAAATTTCCGTCGAGACAATTGGAAGTTGATTTATCTGTGGGAAGAAGACCGCTTTGCGCTCTATGACCTTGCAACTGATCCGACGGAGAGCACGGACCTGTCATCCACCAATCCCGACAAGCTTCTGGAGCTGGCACGCGGCATGGCTCAACAGTTTGATGAGGAGTGGGGCGGCCGCTTCGGCACGATCTGGCCACAGGATACTACGAATGCTGCCGGAGTGCTTTCGATCATTGATACTATGGAAGCCAGCCTCGATCTAGACAATGATGGGCTACCTGATCTAAATGAGGATCTCGACGGCAATGGCCTAGTGGGCGATGGCGAGACTGATCCCGATTCTTCGGATACGGACAATGATCGCACAGACGACTACACGGAAATACGCTTGGGACTGGATCCTTTAGATGCAAATTCGAGCTTTGTATTGCAGGCATCTGCTGCGAACGCAAACAGTCTGAACCTAACGTGGCCATCGGCTCCTGGCTTATCGTTTAACATTTTGTCGAGTGATGATCTCTCTACTCCAACCGAAAACTGGGACGTGCTATTTCCTGGGGTAAGTGCCGACGACACGTTGCCTGAAACCGTTCAAACGGTTCCGGTGGACACAGGCACGCAGTTCTTCTCAGTGGAACTACTGCCAGAGTGATTTACTGATTGAATCGACCAGCAATAGAAATTTTCGATATATTTTTATGAAACAGATAACCTTGATCTTGATTACCAGTTTGTTAGCCAGTGCAAATGCTTTCGGAGCACTTGTTTTGAACCCTGGATTTGAACGCAGTGCGACTGCTGACTGGGATGTCGTGACGAGTGGCGCTGGCGCTCCGAATAAAACGGGGGTGCATCGAGTTGCAGGCCTTAACAACTATTTAAGCGGTGATTATTCTGAGCTTGGTAAAAAGCGTTTGTTACTAAATACAACACCTGGCCGTAGTCATATTTATACTGCACAAGTTTACGAGGACAATAAGGTAACCCCTCAGCGTGCGACCGCAGCAACCTGGACCTTTATTGCTGCCTTAGGGCAACGCATCGATGAAGGGAACCCCAGTTTTGATGATACTAGTAGCGTGGATCTACGGATTGGTTATCTTGCAGTCGATGGCGACATCAGCTCGTTTGTCCTGATCGAAGAAGGAAAATTTCCGGTAACAGAAATCGCCAAGATCGGAAAGGGAAACTATCAAGACTTCTTCGTCAGCACGACGCTGACGAAGTCTGCTCCTGCCTATGGTAAACAACTAGCGATCCAATTGGTCGCGTATTCGCCTGAGGAGGGCTTCGATGGCCAGAATGAGCTACAAGCCAGTGTGGATCATATCCGAATTGAATCGGGGGCCAAGTATGTCTCGATCCCTGAGCCGTCCAGTATGCCTGAACTACTGGGATTGGTGGCACTGGGATATGTGCTACAACGTCGTCAGCGTTTATGAGAATTAAACCGCATCCTCTTGCAGTCGTCACTTCCCGAACAATCAACTGCCCGCCAAACCCTGTCTATACCTGATTCCAGCGATAGACGATGCATCGTATTTAAGGTAAAATCAGAACGATTAGTCTACCATCAACCCCTAAATTCTAATGCCTCAGCCCTATCGGCTTCACCCTAAAGTTGGAACCCTATCCGCTTATTCTAGATCAAATGGCTTTGCGCTCGCCATCGCGTTAAGCTTGATGGCCTTTGTGTTGCTGTTGCTTCTGTCGATTACGACGCTGGTTCACGTCGAACAACAGAGCGCAGAAACTAGTAAACACAAATTAGAATCCAAACAAGCAGCACTGCTCTCACTTAATCTGGCGATCGGCAGTTTGCAGGAGACTGCTGGTCTCGATCAGCGGGTGACCGCGCCCGCGCAATCCGTAGCAGGTATACCTGATGCCGAAAGGTCAAAGAAGCTTACTGGTGTATGGAGGGCATGGGAAGGGCTGGATCATGACAAAACGACGGGGTTACCGGAAGCGCCAGTTTATGACCTAAAGTTGGATAACGGTAAATTGGACATCGGCAGTGCAGATCAAGGCCGCTTTTTGTCTTGGTTGACGTCCTCTTTTCAAGAATCGAAAAACTCTGGCACTGCGCTTACAGTCACAGATGTGCCACCGGTTGCTGAGAGCGCAGGCACCGTTCAACTCTTGGCCAAAGGGACTCTAGGGAGCACTGCGGTGGCGAATGACGAGGTGCATATTCGGCCAACTGAGATGCCCGATGGTAGCGGAGCCTATGCGTGGTGGGTGCAGGGGGAGAATATCAAAGTGCGGCTTAAAGTCGCCGAGGATCCTGGCTCCAGTAAACTTTCGGTTTCCGAGCAAATGTTGGTTTCTCCAGCGCCAAGCGGAATCGATTTCAATATTGATGATACCACCGGCGTTGACCGTGCGGGATCTTTGGAATCTTTAGATCTCCTCGTTAGCTCCGCTCCTTTAAGTAGTGATTTACCTTCAGAATTTTTTCATGATTTGACAATCTATTCTAAGGGCTTGTTGACCAATACTTCTAATGGTGGTTGGCGAAGAGATCTGTCTCTATTATCCGAGAGTTGGGCTAGTATCGATGAGGGATTCTCTTCTTTTACGCTAAGTCCTGGAAAGGTAGTTTTGTCGGGTAAGTCTAGTAGTTCCGCATCATCTTCAGCGCACCCGGTTATCTATCCTTGGACGAATTGGGATGAGACTATAACTGCGAATCAGAATTCTTCGAATTGGGCGGCACTCGCTGATTTTGCAACGCAATATAAGCAGCTCACAAGCTCAGGCAATGAGATTGCTGAAATCTTTGAGGCGACGAATCGTCAACATGCGACATGGTCCGATACCGTGCAGCGTATGCCGGTCATCGCGCGAGTGCATTATGTCTTTTCACTTAGTTCGAGATTGGATGGCACAGATTACCTTCCCTGCATCGTGGTGAATCCAGTGTTTACTCTATGGAATCCATATAATGTCGCTTTGGATATGGGCTCAGGCAATTACACCGTGGAGCTGCGGCAGATTAGTCCGTTTAATTTCACCTTTGAGGCTGGCACCGACACACGAACAACGAACCTAGGCACGATTGTCGCTAGTCGCTCTACAAGTTCTTTCAAAGCGACTATCCCCGTCGCCTCTCCATCGCTTTGGCTGCCCGGTGAAGTGCGGGTATACTCGGCAAGTGGTGAAGCTGTTGTCGACCGAAATAGAAGCTCGGCATCTTCCAACATTCCGACTTCAGCAGGTTATCGACCTGGCAGTGGGCTTCGCTATCCAGTGCATGGAATGACTGCACAAGCTGGAGACACTCCTTTTTCTGTGACGGCCGCAACGGTTACGGATGGGTTTAAAGGGGGAAGTGCTGGTGTTCAAGGACTAGGGCTCTACTTTACAGTCGTTCGAAATGGAGCGCCTGGTAGTAATGCCACGAATAATATTCAGTCTCTTTTGACAGATCCCATTGCGGTAGACAGTAGTTTAGGAACCGAATTAGTTCTACCGGTATCCGCGACACTCAGCACTCTTTCCGCTCTAGAAGGCTCTCCTCTGCCGTTTTCAACAGTTGTCATGGGCTTACGCTATGGTCGCGATATCAATCCAGATGATCCAGCTCAACCCGCTTCTCAAAACATATTAGTGAACGGTATTCACCATGCAAATCCGGTGGTTGGGTATATGTCTGAAGCGACAGGTTCAGTATTAGGAGGTCGGCTGGATTCATTTACTTATGACCTTCAATATTTTGCAGTGAATTCTACTGCCGACCCTGGTATGCCCAGTGGCCTTGAGGATGAAATGGAAGGCTACATTGGCAGTGGCTTGGGCTCTGGAGATGGCCTCTCCAACATGATCGCACTGGAGATCCCTACAAGGCCTTTGCGTTCGATCGGTGATCTGCAGCACTTTAATGTGAACGCGCCCAATCGTTTTGGTCCATATACACTGAATGCCTTGGGTAATAGCCGTGCGAGCCCATTCATTAAAAGTGATAAGGTTCAAGTGGATTGGCTAGATGGGACAACTTCTGACACCGTTGGACATGACCACAGTTACGCGATGAATCATCTGTTTTTTGATGATTGGTTTGTTTCCACGATTTCGAATCAACCGGATGATTGGTCGGCTTCAGGGGGAAGCTCATTTGACGACGTTTATCTGAAGCATCTGAGTGGGGATGAGCTGTTGTCGAATCACTATTATAAGCCTTCTGCGGCCGCAACAGATGGAACCAGCGCATTCGATGTCAATGACGACGATGCTTGGCAAAAGGTCGCGGCCGAGCTTGAGGTAGAGGGAATGTTCAATATTAACTCAAGCTCTGAGCGTGCTTGGGCGATGCTGTTAAAGCGCCACTTTAATTCGGGGGATGGAGCTGTGCTAGCGTTAGAAGATACGGCGCGTGCTCCTATCTCCGGAGACGTGTCTCCATCCGTGGTATTAGAGGACGATACCGGCAGCCCATTTTCGAGAAGTATTCTGGTTTCAGACCAAAATGCGGCAGGTCTCGGAGGAGGGGATTTGCTCTCCAGGTATACGCGCTTTTCCGAGTCGCAGATTAATGCCCTAGCACGTGAAATCGTTGCTGAGATTGAGAAGCGTGGCCCCTTTCTTTCGTTGTCAGAGTTTTTTAATCGGCAACTCTTAGAGAATGCGGATGCAACTGCGGCTGATTCCGAACTCGCGCGAGCGGGGGCAGTGGAAACGGCACTTCTGCGTCTAGCGACACTAGCTGACGAAGAGAATCCATACGCGGATCTTCAGGATGATTTCTCTGACACAGCTTCGACTTATGACATGGTAGATGACCCACTAACATGGCCATTCGAAGCGGCCGCTGAAGGGAACCCCGCCTATGGCTTTCCAGGTTGGACGCGCCAAGCAGATGTGCTTCGTTCTGTGAGCGGCATTCTCTCGGCACGCGATGATACTTTTACGATCCGCGCTTACGGCGATGTTCGTAATCCGGCCACGAACGAGGTCGTGAGTCAATCCTGGTGTGAAGCTGTCGTTCAGCGAAAGGCAGAATACATCGATAACTCGATTGCTACTGGCGATAAAAAATACACACTTCCTTCGGAGAGCACTCTGAACTCGGAAGTTAATAAACGCTTTGGCCGTCGCTTTGAAATCATTCATTTTCGTTGGCTGGATGCTGATGAGGTTTAACTCAGCACTTTATATCACTCGGGTAGTTCAAAAAAATATGTCTATTTACCACACTGTAAAAAATGGGCTGATTTTCAGCATGTTCAGCCTGCTCTCGATGCTTTGTTATGGGCAGCGTCCGGTTCAAGTGCTCTACTTTCAATCGGATGCTGATGCACCGACTGAGGCTTATGTTTACGACAATGAACGTATGGTTGCCAAAACCGATCTGCCGCGCTCAAACTTCTCCAAGACTTTTAAAATCCCTAGGGGCAAACGACGATTGCATTTCCTCGACAAGCAATTGGCCGAAGGGGAGCAGGCCCCCGAGGAAATGCCTTTTGTAGATATACCCAAAAAATGGAAAAGAGTGCTCCTTATGGTCTTTGAAGATGAGACGAATTCCGTGATGCCGATTCAGGTGAAAGCTATCGACGCGAGTGATAATGTTTTTGGTCCTGGTAGTATTTGCGCAATTAATTTTTCAGAAATAGGCGTCATTGGAACGATAGGTGACAAGGAACTAAAATTGAAACCAAAGTCGTTTAAAATCATAGAAGATCCGATTGCTGAAAACGGCTATTATCCAGCGAAGCTTTACGGTGTAATTAAGGAAGGTGCAAAACCACGACGTTTTATCAAGCAGATGTGGCAACATGACAAGGATACCAGGGAAGTTCTATTTATTCTTCCGAAGCCAGCGCCACGCTACGCGACGTATTACTGCGCACCGATACGAGACTTTTAGTCGTTAAGAGAGTGCTTGTTTGTAAACCACGGATGGACGAGCTGCATAGATCAAAGATACTCGCCATGCTGACAATCACTAACCATTCTTTCGATGATATACAAAACTACTAATATTGGTAGGTAGACAATAGCGCGAGGAAGGTGTATGATTGTTGTTTTCTATTGTTAGATCTTATGTATCGACCTCTTAAAAACCTACTCACGCTCAGCGCCTTCGTGTTGTCCACTATTGTATCTGCGCAAACGACGCGCCCAAACGTGCTCATCTTCTTCATTGATGACCTTGGTTGGACGGATCTTGGAGTCAACGGTTCTACCTTTCATGAAACGCCACATATCGACGCGCTCGCAGCGAGTGGTGTAAATTTCAAGCGTTCCTATTCGGCCAATCCAGTGTGTTCGCCGACGCGCGCAGCGTTGATGACGGGCAAAGCTCCACAACGCGTGGGCATCACTCAGTGGATTCCAACAAGAAGCAAGATCGCGCTACCGCTATCTGAAGTGACGATTGGCGAAGCCTTCCAGGAAGCAGGCTACCGCACTGGCTATATCGGCAAGTGGCACTTGGGCAAAGAAGACTCGAAGCAACCGCAGTATCAGGGCTTCGAATACACCAAAGCGGTGAATCGAGCGGGGCAACCCGCTTCGTTCTTTTACCCTTTCGGGAAGCGCAAGGGCGGCAGCAGTGTGCCGGATTTACAGAACTACAAGCCTGGGGACTATTTGACGGATGCGCTCACAGATTTAGCGATCGAGTTTATCGATCAAGGCAGCCCTGCGACAGACTCAGGGCAGGCGAACGAACCTTTCTTTCTTTGCCTCGCTCACTACGCGGTGCACACGCCGATCCAGGCACCGAAGCCTTTGATTCAGAAATATGAAGCCAAGAAGCGCGAGCTTCTGGGTGAGGGGAAGCTCAAGTTGACCGAGGAGAAATACAATACGCGCTCCACCGCAGTGCAGGGCGATCCAGCCTATGCTGCCATGATGGAGAATTTGGACAACAACATCGGCCGCGTGATGGATCACTTGAAGGCAAAGGGACTGTTGGAAGATACGATTATCGTCTTTAGCTCTGACAACGGAGGCCTCGCGCACCGCAAGCAAACAGGCGGCCCGACCAGTAATGCACCGCTACGTTCAGGCAAGGCCTTTACCTATGAAGGCGGTGTTCGTATTCCGACCATGATCAGCTGGGTCGGCAACATTCAGCCAGCAACCACGGAGGCTCCGATCATTACTATGGATCTGTATCCGACGCTACTGGACTTGGCGGGTTTGCCGCTCAAGCCAGAGCAGCACCTAGATGGGCAATCTTTGAAGCCGATACTCGGTGGCACTGACAGCAACACCAGCCGTGTGCTCGCCTGGACTTATCCGCACGAGCATGGCAACGGCCATAAACCATCGGATTCGATTCTAAACAAGGACTGGAAGCTGATCCGCTTTGAGGGTAATGAGCCATCGGAACTCTACAATCTCTCCACCGATATCGGTGAGCAGACAAACTTAGCCAAGCAGAACCCTGAAAAAGTTAAAGATCTAGAGAAACAGCTAGATGCTTGGTTAGAGACTACGAAGTAACTTAAATAAGGTATCCACTCGCGCATGGATGCTTAAAATATACACAAATATGCTTAGATTTTGCAAGCGCGATAGGCATATAATGTAGTATATTATTGGCCCTTAATGGAGAGGTCTCGCAGTCGAAGATGCGAAAGATCCATACACAGATACAATTTAACGGAAATAGAATCATTATGAAGTATATCCCAATCGCATTAATGCTCTCGATTGCATGTCTGAGTTCGACTCTGACAGCAGAACCGATTGTCGTCTCAGGCAACCCGACTGGCTTGATCGTCGAAAATCTAAACGCGGCCAAGTCGGATAACGCGGGCATCGTGCTCAGCCGTGAGGTGACGTTGCCAGCGTTTAAGCATGGAGTGTATTACCGTCCATATTCGGGTGGTGTTGCGCGTGGTAATCGTGTGGAAGGTGTCGCCTTTGACTCCATTGCCGACCTCCAAGCGTATAAGCCTTCTAAGACCCGCAAGGGACACAACAGCGTGCAGCAGGGGCAGTATGTGTTACTGGAATTAACAGATGGGCGCTACTTAGGTCTGTTGCCAATGACTTCGCCAAAAGTGTATGGTCAGTTCTATGTCGAGGGCGGAAAGCTCTTACTAAAAACTGGAAATTACGGAACCGATACGATCGACGGAGAGATTCCGCTCGTGATTTGGGCTTACGGCAACTCGCCTTATGAAGCGACTGATAAGGTCTGGGATCAAGTGTTTGAATCTGGTTATGTTTCTGCCCATCCACGTGCCGATAAGACCTTCCCAGAAGAACCTTACGGTTATCTGGGATGGTGCTCTTGGGAGCACTATAAGCGGAATATTTCCGAGAAAATCATAAAGGATGCCATTGGAATTTTGGAGGATTCAGAAGCACCTTTCCGCTGGGCGATGGTGGACGATGGATATTTCACAGAGTCAGGTCGTAAACTCGTCAGCATGGAGCCTAATGCTAAGAAATTTCCGAATGGTTGGGGGCCAGTGACCTCTTTGAAGAATGAGGACGGCATCAAGTGGATTGGCATCTGGCGTAACATGCTAGGCTATATGGAAGGCATCCATCCCGATAATACGCTGCCGGAAATGAAGGGGCAGTTGGTAAAGGGCAAAGTGACCAAGCCGAGAAGTCTGGTTAAGGGCGCTTACATGGTGCCAGCGGAAACACCGGAAGGTGCCAAGGCGCTGCATGATATGATGGCGCGCGATGCCGTCGAGAGTGGTTTTGATTTTACCAAGGTTGATTTCCAGACCAAGTGCTTCGACCTGTATGGTGGTTTGGGTAATGCCGTTCGTTCTTCGCAATATAACAATGCGGCTCTGGAAGCTGCCTGCCATGAGAATGGCCTGCCACTGCTGAATTGTATTTCGCAACCGAATATCAATTCGCTGCAATTCAGCTATAGTGCAGTATCCCGCTCCAGCCCGGACTACAATCAGAAGGATAAGGACAAGAACAAGTGCAACACCTACCAGAGCTTCGCCAATCACCTCTGGATGGGGCAGGCCGTCTGGGGCGACCTCGACATGTTCCACTCACATGATGAGCGTGATGTGAAGCCAATGATCATTGCCCGCGCGATTTCTGGTGGACCCGTCTACATCTCTGATGAGCCCTCGAAGATTAATCCAGACGTGTTGATTCCTTTTGCTTACGAAGATGGTAAGCTCCTGCGCACGTCGGCACCAGCAACACTGCTACCTGAGAGTTTCTTCATCCATCCTTTCCGTGATGATCACGTTTTCCGTGTCGTTGCACCGATGGAAGAGGGCGTCGCAGCAATCGCGCTGTTCAATTTCACCGAAAGTGGTAAAACGCTGAAGAGTGGATTCACCGCAGCGGACTACGGTTATGCTGGCGAATTACTACCGGACGGCTCTAATTGGACGGCTCCAGCTGAAGGGCTTGTTGTGTATGATCGTGAGACAAAGAGTGCGGTTGAGCTTGGTAATGGTTTCTCGACTGAAGTTTCGAAGTTCGACGCGAAATTGTTCCTGATCTATCCGAAAACGAAGGGTTGGGTAGTGATCGGACGTGCGGATAAATATCTGCCTGCAGCTGCCGTGGATGTGAAGTCTGCTTCTCAGAGTCAGATCAGCTTTACACTTGAAGAATCTGGCCCGCTGCTCATCTGGAGCGAACAGGGCACACCGAAAATGAACGGTGCTTCCTTCAAGTCTGTCGGTGACAATCTGTATCTTGCGGACCTGCCGATCGAAGCAGGTGCCCGCGACATAACCGTGACTCGATAGTGTTCATTTTTCTGACCCAGCGGCTCCACTAGCCGTTGGGTCTTTTTTTAGGTATGCGGGAAAATTTACCCCTCAAAAAAACAGGAAGTGATTGTAATGAAAAAACACTTATTATTAGGAGTTTGGACCTTGGGTTTAGCAGTGGCATCCGCATGGGGTGCGGGTGAGTCAATTAAATTGGAGACTGCGAATCTGCAGGTTGAATATGCAGTGGCGAAGGGGGATGTCCTAGAGCTGAAAAAACTCGCTTCGCGCGATGGTTCGTGGAGTGCTCCGCTCGGCGGACGACTGTTTCCTTTTGAGCCACCAGCTGAGCCAGCAGGTAATAATAATGGACCGCGCTATGCGGGGCCGATTGAATGGCTGCTTCCAAACGGCGACCGCGCGATCGAGCTGCGCTATCAGTCCCACGAGATCAAAGAGGAGGAGCCTGGTGTTCAGCATCTAGTGATCCGTTTGAAGGAGCGTGTGTATCCTCTGGGCGTTGAGCTGCACCTGCGAGCCTACGCTGATGTGGATGTGTTTGAGCAGTGGCTAGTAGTTGAGAATGGTATGGAAACACCCATCTATTTGCCGCGCCTTGATTCCATGTATTGGCACGCCAATGCGAAGCAGCCGATTTTTCTGGAGTGGTATGCGAGCGAACAATGGAACACGGCAGGAATTCCTTTTCGAGAGCAACTGAGCCGAGGCACACGCCTCCTTGAAAGTCGTGATGGCAATCGACACAAGCATGGGCCAGTGCCCGCGTTTATTTTGGGCTTTGGTGAACAGCCGAGCGAAAGCGAGGGGGTTTGCATGATTGCCTCGTTGGATTGGACAGGTAGCAGTCGCCTCAGTTTTGAAATCAACTCGGATCAGGTGCTAGAAACCAGTGTCGGGGTCAACCAACCAGGATTACCAGTAGTCGAAGCCGGAGACACTGCAACGTCGCCCATGTGTGTGTTTACGTTGAGCGGTGAGGGCAAAGGCCCTGCCAGTCGTCAATTACATGACTGGGCGCGCAATCACTTTCTTCAGAATGGCACACGACTTCGCCTCGTAGATAATAATTCCTGGGAAGGGTGTAAGTTAAAAGTGTCTGAGAAGGCCATTATCGAGATGATGGAAGACAGCGCAGAACTTGGCATCGAGCTCTATGTGCTGGACGACGGCTGGTTTGGAAATGGCAAAGAAGCCCGTGTGAATACCCGTGCTGGATTGGGTGATTGGCAGTTTAATACCAAGCGCTTTCCCAATGAGCTGGATAAGGTGATGCAGGCGGCCGATGAATTGGATATCGAATTCGGCATTTGGTTCGAGCCGGAGATGATCAACGAAAACAGCAAGCTGTTTCAACAGCACCCAGAGTGGGTGATGCGCTATCCTGACCGTTCATTCTCAAAGCAACGCACGCAGATGGCACTCGATGTCGCCAACCCTGATGTGCAACGCCACATGTTCGAATCAGTCAATCGCGTGTTGACCAAATATCCGCGCATCCGATTTGTGAAATGGGACGCTAACTCGAATATCAATAATGGCTATTCGCCATATTTAGGTGAGGGCCGTCAGGGTGACCTTCTGAATGCGTATATGGATGGCTACTTGAAGGTGATGAAGGAGCTGACAAAGCGTCATCCCAATGTCGACTTCCAAGCCTGTGCGGCGGGAGGCGGTCGCGCTGATCTCGGTGCGATGCGTTACAGCCACACCTTTTGGCCGAGTGACGACACCGATCCACTCTATCGGCTTGGCGCACAGTGGAACTTCTCTGGATTTATGCCAGTGAACACGATTACGTCGCACGTGACGCACAAAGGAAAGGGCTTCAGCCCCAAGTTTCGCGTGGATGTATCCATGATGACGCAATTCGGCATGGAGGTGGATACGCGCAAATGCACGCCAGACTATTTGACCGCGTGCCGAGTCGGCATTGCTGCCTACAAGCAGGTGCGCGAGATCGTGCAACTCGGCGATCAATACCGCCATGCACATCCTTACGATTCGCCGACACCGTCGATGAACTATGTGTCGAAAGACCAACAGCGCTCGTTGGTATTGGCTTATCAAACAGGGGAAGCGCAGCAGCCTGTCGCGTTTTCCGCGCCAGTTTCTGGGTTGGATCCGGCACGCACCTACCAGTTGACAGAAATGAACCTGCCAGACGGTGATGAACAGCCACGTTTAGATGCGAGTGTTCAAAGCAGTCAAAGTGGGCAAGCATGGATGGAGCGCGGTATTCCCTTACAGTTTACCCACCAATATGATAGTGCTGCGTTGCTCCTAGAGGTAATTGATTAACCAACACATCCACCGGCTGATGGTGCAGCCATATGAAATTTTAAATAGGAATATATCGAATGAAAATACAAAGCGTAGTGTGCCTGTGTCTCGCAGGTGTTTTATCTGCAGGAAGTTTGCTTGCAGAAGAAATCGTAGTGACTGCTGAAACGCAGAAGTTGATTGTTGCCGAAGGGGTGAATGTCACACCCGGCAAGTCGGGCGTCGTCCTCACGCGCGAGGTGCAGTTGCCCGAATTCAGGCAAGGTGCCTATTATCGCCCTTGGGGAGGTGGCCCAGCAGTGGGTAACCGAGTCGAAGCAGTCGCGTTTACATCTTTGGCTGACTTAGAGGCCTACAAGCCTTCCAAAACTCGAAACGAACATAGCTATCTCGCAGAAGGTCAGTTCATACTTCTGGAACTCGTGGATGGCCGCTACCTGTCGTTGTTGCCAATGACCTCAGATCTCGTAAACGGTCAATTCTTCCTCGAAAACGGTAAGTTACTCATTAAGAGCCGTAGCCTAGGAACTGAAGCGATTGTCGGCGATATACCACTCTTGATCTGGGCGTATGGTAGTTCTCCTTACGCAGCGACTGAAGCGGTGTGGGCGCAGGTCTTCGAGTCCGGTTATGTCGCCGCTAGGCCACGCGCAGAAAAAGCATTTCCCGAAGAGCCATACGGCTATCTCGGTTGGTGCTCATGGGAGTTTTATAAGACGAAGATCTCGGAAAAAATCCTGACCGATGCGGTCCATACCATCGAAAACTGTGGTGCACCGATCCGCTGGTTCATGGTGGACAATGGCTATTTGAATCAAAAGAAGAGTATGCTCATCGACTTTACCCCAGACGTGAAAAAATTCCCCAACGGTTGGGAGGCGATCACATCGTTAAAGCGTCCCGATAAGATCAAGTGGATGGGTGTATGGCGTAACATGGCGGGCTTTATGCAAGGCATCTCACCGCAGCACCAGATGACAGACATCAAAGATCAGTTGATGGTGCGTGGTCGACGAGCGCTACCGAAAGACACCCCTGAAGGGGCGCAGGCGTTTTACGAAAAGATGGTGCTCGATTCCAAGGATGCCGGTTTTGATTTTACCAAGGTCGATTTTCAGTCGCGCTTGCCTGATTTCTATAAAGGAACAGCCAATGCCGTGCGAGCCACACGCAACAATAATGAAGCGCTGGAAGCTGCCACGAAGAAATATGACATTCCACTGCTCAACTGCATTGCACAGCCCAACATCAATTCGCTGCAGACCAAATACAGTGCATTGACCCGTTCCAGTCCGGATTACAATCAAGCCGATAAAGACAAGAATAAGTGCAATACCTACCAGAGCTTTGCGAACCACCTGTGGATGACACAAACCGTCTGGGGCGACCTCGATATGTTCCATTCGCATGACGAGCGTGATGTCCACCCGATGGCGATCGCCCGTGCGATTTCTGGAGGCCCTGTCTATATCTCTGACGAGCCCTCCAAAATCGTGGCAGAGGTGCTCATTCCGTTCGCATACGAAGATGGCAAGCTGCTGCGCACAGCAGCGCCTGCGACATTGCTGCCAGAGAGTTTCTTCATCCATCCGTTCCGTGATGACAACGTCTTCCGCGTGCTATCACCAATGGAGGATGGCGTCGCCGCGATCGCACTATTCAATTTCACCGAGAGCGGTAAGACACTGAAGAGTGGGTTCACTGCGAAGGATTACAGCTATGCAGGTGAACTGCTGTCGAACGGCGCTGCATGGACGACACCAACTGAAGGTCTGCTGGTGTATGATCGCGAGGCAAAGTCGGTCGTCGAACTCGGGCAGGGCTTCTCCACGGAAGTGTCCAACTTCGACGCAAAACTATTCTTACTCTATCCGAAGACTAAAGGTTGGGTCGTCATCGGTCGCAGCGACAAATATTTACCAGCCGCTGCGGTAGAGGTGACATCCGTTTCGGACAGTCAGATTACTTTCACTCTGCAAGAATCCGGCCCGCTATTGATCTGGAGTGAACAAGGTGCGCCGAAAATGAAGGGCGCTTCGTTTCAATCAGTTGGTGCGAATCTCTACCTCGCTGATTTGCCAGTGAAGTCCGGCGCTCTGGATATCACTGCAAGTCGCTAATATAATTTTTTTTTAAGGATACGATATGAAATCACTATTTAAGTGCCTGTTGATTCTGGGGCTAGCTTCGCCGTTTTTTGCAACGGCCAAGCAGCCGAATGTTGTCTTTTTTCTAGTGGATGACCTCGGTTGGAAGGACCTCGGTTGCTTCGGTGCCGAGCTGTATGAAACGCCGAATATCGACAAACTATGCGCGCAGGGCATGCGTTTTCCGCAGGCCTATAGCTCCGCTGCCATCTGCTCGCCTGCGCGTGCCACGGCGTTGACTGGGCGTCATTGCCTGAATCTAAAAATGTGGAGTCACCTGCACTATCTTCCCAAAGGTCAGAAGATTTTGCCAAGCTATTTGAAAGACGCAGGCTATCAGACCTGGCACATCGGCAAATGGCATATTGGGAATAAGCAGAAGAAGACTCTCCCCGAAAATCTTGGCTTCGATGTGAATGTTGGCGGCTGGACGGCATGGGGACCTGGTTCCTATTTTTGGCCCTACAATTGGAAGCCCAATGGTAAAAGCGATAAGCGCACCAGTGTGCCAATGTTGAAAGAAGGCGGCGAAGCAGGGGAGCAACTAACCGATCGTTTGACAGATGAGGCCTTGAAGCTCATCGACCAACGCGATCCAGACAGCCCGTTTTATTTGAACTTTTGGTATTATTCCGTGCACAACAAAAAGGAAGCTAAGCCGGAGTTGATCAAGAAATACGAGCAGAAGATCGCAGCGCTAGGGCTGGAGCGCACGGTGCGCCACGACCCGAAAACGGGTTCGGATTTATTGACGAGCGAAACCAACGCGACCTATGCCGCGATGTTGGAGACACTCGATGATTCTGTAGGCCGTGTCGTTGAAAAGCTCAAAGCCATCGGCGAATACGATAACACGCTCATCGTATTCTTTTCCGACAACGGATCGACGACCGATGATGTGCCTTGTGCGCCACTCAATGGCGGCAAGAATTCCACCTACGAAGCAGGAGTGCGCGTGCCAGCCTTCATGGTTTGGAATGGGGAAATTCAACCAGGTTCTGAATACGATCATGCGATCTTTATCGGTGATGTGTTCAACACCATCATGGCAGCCACAGGGCAGCCAATTCCGAGCGATCACCCGACCGATAGCGAATCGCTGCTCCCTGTCTTTGCAGGCGAAACACTCGCACCACGACGCTTCCACTGGTATTTCCCAGAAAGTCGACCGCACTGGGGACAACGCTCCAATGCTGCCGTGTTCGACGAAACGAGTGGCATGAAATATATCATGTTTTTCAATGGTGATGAGGATGAACTCTACAACATTGATACGGATATTGGCGAAACGACGAATTTGCTAGACCAACAACCCGAAGTTGCGCAACGCCTGCAAAAGGAGCTCTCAAGCTTTATGCGAGAGGTGTATCCTACCTTGCCGCCTCCCAAAAAGAATATGCGCTCGGTCGTCACGAACCGGATACAGCTTTCCAATTAATCCGTAAAAAAGTCACTTAGATATGAATCAAAAAAGAATAGTCGCGTGCCTTGCGGGCTTGCTGACTGTGATGGTCACAGTCTCGGCTAGCGTTTCGTCACGACCGAACATTCTTTGGATTTATGCCGAAGACCAAAGCCCGTTGATGAGTTGTTATGGGGTTCAAAATAATCCGACGCCTGTGATCGATCAATTGGCCACAGATGGAGTCATGTTCTCTCAGGCATTCATGCCTGCACCGGTTTGCTCCGCGACACGTTCGGCACTCATCACTGGTGCGATGCCGACCACGTTTGGCTTGCACAACCACCGCAGCTCGCGCACCCCAGACTCCATGATCGCCTTGCCTGTGGGCGTGAAGACCGTTCCGGAGATTTTTAAAGAGGCTGGTTACTTCACCTTCAACGTCGGTAAAGATGACTATAATTTTCAATACGACCGGAAGAATCTATATGACGGAGGTTCTTCTGGTGGATTTGCCAATGGACTAAAGGGTCAGAAGGTCGACTGGAAAGCTCGCAAGGGAGATCAACCTTTTTTCGGTCAAATTCAGATACAGGGCGGGAAGAGTAAGGCGAAGATCGCCCCGATCAATCGTGCTCTGGTTACAATCCCACCGTATTATCCTGACCACCCAGAGATCCGAAAAATTTGGGCACGGCACCACGATACCGCACGCATCATGGATCGCGAGACCGGCTCAATTATTAAACGCCTGAAGGCGGATGGCTTATTGGAAAATACCATCGTCTTTGTCTTTTCTGATCATGGATGGAACAACGGCCTCAGAGATAAGCAGTTTTGCTATGACGGTGGCTTGCATGTGCCCTTAGTCATTACTTGGTATGGGAATCCTGATGCGATTCAGGCAGGCAAGCCACGCACGGATATGGTGAACGGGATAGATATCCCAGTCACTTCGTTGGCGTTGGCAGGTCTGCCAATTCCAGATTATATGGAAGGGCTGAACCTATTCGCGCCGGAATACAAACGTGACTATATTATTGGTGTGCGTGACCGTTGTGATTTCACGATCGACCGTATTCGCACGGTGCGGACAGAGGACTTTCGCTATGTCCGTAACTTCATGACGGATCGTCCCTACATGCAGTCGCAATACCGCGATGGTAGACCTTATACCAAATTGCTGAAGCAATTGTATGCCGATGGAGCCATGAACGAGCAACAGGCATGGTTCTTTGCAGATACGCGTCCTGCTGAAGAGTTATACGATCTGCAGACTGATCCACATCAAACGATCAATGTCGCAGCACGCCCGGAATATGCAGACGCGTTGAAAGCACATCGCACGATTCTGAAGGATTGGATTGAAGCCACGGACGATCAAGGGCAATACCCCGAAAGTATTGCAGGACTTACGGCGACGAAAGCGCGCTGGAAAGACAAATGTGTAAACCCCGAGTATCGCGCGATTCCTTAGCCTGTTCACTCTAAGCAGAAATAATACCTCTATGAACTTTATCTTTCAAAAAATAATAATTGCTAGTGCCGTATGCTTGAGCGCGGTTTCGTATGCTGCCGCCCCCCATCAGCCGAACATCATCTTCGTCATTTCAGATGATCTCGGCTATGGTGACATCTCCTGCTACGGGCAGGAGAACTTTACGACACCACATATCGACAAGCTCGCCGAGACGGGCCTGCGGTTTACGCGTCACTATTCGGGTGCGACAGTATGTTCGCCTTCGCGTTGCTCGTTGATGACCGGCCGTGATGGTGGGCATGCCACGGTGCGTGGCAATGGCGCCCATACGATTGGCGACGACGAAACGACTGTGGCTGAAGTTGCGAAAGCCGCGGGCTACAACACTGCGATGATCGGAAAGTCCTGTGTGACGGGTAATACGCAGACGCCAGAAACGGTGCTCAGTAGTGGCTTTGATTATTTCTATGGCACGACCGACCACCGCGATGGTCATTATCGTTATCCTAAGTTTGTTTACAGAAATACCGAGCGTATCGAATTTCCTGACAACGACCTGCACTCCGGCACACACTATGATGGGAATCTTTATACAGAGGAAGCACTCGGCTATATCGCTCAGCAAACCGAAGACACACCGTTCTTCATGATTCTGTCCTATCCGATACCACATGCCTCAGTGATTGCCCCAGAAGCAGATCGAGCCGCCGCTCGCCAGTTTGTGAAGCAGGAAGTGGCTTACACCAGAAAGGGGCACTACAGTTCGACACCCGAGGTGCTCGCTAACTACATTGCGATGATCACAATTATGGATAATGCCGTCGGTTCGATCGTGAGCCAGTTGGAAGCACAGAATTTACTCGAAGATACGTTGATCATTTTCACCAGTGATAACGGCGCTGCATTCGAAGGCGGTAAGAAGCCTGAGATGTTAAACTCGTGCGGGCCATTGCGCGGCGGGAAACGCGATCTCTATGAAGGTGGCATTCGTATTCCGTTTGTTGCTTCGTGGCCGGCAGTCATGACGCCGGGTCAAGTCACTGATCATGCGTCGGCCTTCTGGGATTTCTTGCCGACTGTGTGCGAGCTCACGGGGCAACCCGTGCCAACGGATATTCAAGGCGTCTCCTATGCCGCAACGCTCACTGGGCAAGGGGAGCAAGTGAAACATAATACGCTTTACTGGGAATTTCATGGAAATGGCGGTCGTCGAGCGCTGCAGCAGGGCGATTGGAAACTCGTGCAATACAATATTAAAACGCCCAAGAAACTTCAGACGCAGCTTTTCAATCTCGCGGATGACATCGGAGAAACCAACGATCTTTCAAAGTCACACCCCGAGAAGCTTTCTGAGCTTCTCAAGCTGATCGATGAGGCTCGCGTTCCGAGTCAGAAGTTCCCGATGCCTGCACTCGACTGATGGTCGCTTTCTAAATCCAGTCCTTACGTAGATACGTGATTTCCAAAGGTGTATTGATCGCTTATACTCATCTCAATGAAACCCCCATTGCTCTCACTGTTAGTTCTGACTACCCTTGCGCTTCGCGCCGCGCCGCAAGCGCCGAACATCATTTATATCAATGCCGATGATTTGGGTGTGATGGATGTCGGGTTTAATAACCCGATCTTTGAGACGCCGAACATTGATCGACTGCGCTCGGAAGGTATGTTGTTTACCGACGCCTATGCGCCCGCCGCGAACTGTGCGCCGAGTCGTGCCTGTGTGCTGAGCGGTCAGACCGGACCACGACACGGTGTCTATACGGTCAACAGTTCCGAACGCGGGAAGGCGAGTCAGCGCAAGCTGGTTCCGACCAAGAATACGCTGGATTTGGAGCCCGACAACCTGACCATGGCGAGTGCCTTACAGGCGGGAGGCTACAAAACGATTCACCTCGGCAAATGGCATGTTGGCAAAGATCCTTTGAAGCAAGGGATCGATATCAATATCGGTGGGGATCAAACAGGTAGCCCTGCGGGTGGGTATTTTGCTCCGTTTAAGAACGGTTCGATGAAACGCTTCAGCCGCGAGTATCCCAAAGGCACGCATCGCGTCGATATCTATGCGGATCAGGCAATCCGGTTTATGCGCGGACACAAGGATCAGCCGTTCTTCATGCATATGGCCTTTTATTCGGTCCACACCCCCTTGCAGCCAGTGCCGGAACTGGTTGATAAGTATAAAGGAAAAGGAATCAATGCGACCTATGCCTCCATGGTCGAGAAAATGGATCAGGGCATTGGCAAAATATGCGACGAAGTGGATGCGCTCGGATTGAAGGAGCGCACGCTGATCGTCTTTAGCTCGGACAATGGCGGGATTCGTAAGTTCTCAAAGCAAGATCCCTATCGTTCTGGAAAGGGCTCGTATTTCGAAGGTGGCCTGCGTGTGCCTTTAGTGGTCGCTTGGAAAGGTCAGATTGAGGCGGGATCTATTTGCGCGACGCCTGTCAGCGGGATCGATTTTTACCCGACCTTTCTGCAGGTCGCTGGGTTGCCAGCGCCAGAGGGCAAAGAACTCGATGGCCAAAGTTTGATGCCCTTAGTTGAGCAGAAAGATGGGTTTACTGAGCGTGCACTCTTTTGGCACTTTCCGATCTACCTACAATCTTATGCCAAAGAGATAGATGACGCGCATGATACGCACTTCCGCACACGACCAGGCTCGGTGGTTCGCGTGGGAAAGTGGAAGCTACATGAATATTTCGAAGATGGCCGTCTGGAGCTTTACAATCTGGATGCCGATATCGGCGAACGCACGAACGTGGCAGCGAGTCAGCCTGAAAAAGCGGCCGAGCTCCATCGTTTGTTAAAACAGTGGCGAGCCAATATGAATGCGCCAGTGCCGACGGAGCTGAACCCTAAATTTGTTTCAGAATAGGGAATATGATAATGAAGAATCTCTTAGTTATATGTATATCCATGGTGGTGTCTGTGGCCTACGCCGCTGACCGACCGAATGTGGTCATTATTTACGGTGATGATGTGGGGCTCGGTGATGTGGGTGTCTATGGCTCCGAAATGATTCCAACGCCGAACATTGATCAACTTGCCAATGGTGGCTTGGTATTTACAGACGGACATTGCGCAGCGTCCACCTGCACGCCATCGCGCTATTCGATGCTAACGGGCGTCCACGGCTTTCGTGACGGCGTGCGTATCCTTCCTCCGAATGCGCCGTTGAGTATATCAACGAACATTCTGACGCTGCCTAAGCTCTTTCAACAGGCCGGGTATACGACAGGCGTCATTGGAAAATGGCATTTAGGTATCGGTGCTAAAGACCAACCAGTCGATTGGAATGGCGAGGTAAAACCAGGGCCGCTTGAGATCGGGTTTGATTCTTCTTTTCTACTGCCTTCAACCAACGACCGTGTGCCGTGCGTTTATCTGGATGGTCACCGAGTTGCCAATCTGGATCCTTCTGACCCGATTTATGTCAGTGCGAAAAAACCAATCGTGCGCCCAGGCAGCACGGAATATCCCGATGCGAGAAAGAACCCGAAGGCGATGACGTATTACAAAAGCACGCACGGCCATAACAACAGCGTCATCAATGGCATCGGGCGCATTGGCTATATGGCTGGAGGGAAATCCGCTCTGTGGGACGATGAAACCATGGCCGATGTCTTTGTAGAACAGGCGAAGCAGTATATCGCTGAGCATAAGGATCAGCCATTCTTTCTCTACTTTGCCTCTCAGGATATCCATGTGCCCCGTGCACCGCATCCACGTTTTCAAGGCGCTACAAAACTGGGCTATCGCGGTGACGCGATGGTGCAGTTCGACTGGTCAACTGGTCAAATCTTACAGGCCTTGGAAGCACATGGGTTAACGGAAAATACCATTGTAATTTTCTCCAGCGACAATGGCCCCGTGTATGACGACGGCTATGCTGATGGCACTAAAGTGAAGCGCTCTAACGGCGAGGTCGATCGCGGCCATGACGGATCTGGAATCTACCGAGGGGGCAAATATCAGATTTACGAGGGTGGCACGCGCGTGCCATTCATTGTGCGCTGGCCCGCCAAGATAGAGCCCGGCACCTCGGCCGCATTGGTCAATCAGATCGACTTTATCGCCTCATTTGCAGCGCTGCTCGGACTAGATCTGCCTGCAGATGAAGCGCGCGACAGCCGCGATACGCTGGCCGCCTTCATGGGCACAGATCCCAAGGGGCAGGAATCTATGATTGAGGAGTCCGCAAACTTGGCGCTCCGACAGGGCGATTGGAAATTTATTGAATATTCAAAGCCGGGCTTTGGAAAACGTGCTCCGATTCCTAAGTCCTTGTATAATTTGAAAGAGGATCCCAGCGAAACGACCAACATCATTGCGGACTATCCTGAAAAGGCAGCGGCGATGGAGCAGCAGTTGGAAGCCATGAAGCAGTCCGCTGGGATTCGGAATCTTTAGGCCAGAGGAGCCTGGGAATGATTCGTCTAGTGTAGCGGATCCGCGAAGCGGTTTCGATCTGTGCAGTGACTGAGGTTAATGTGCCGAAATGGCTTCGCCAGTCCGCTACGGATGAAGAGGCGTATTGTGCTTTGATTCCGTTTTCTAGCATTGGTGTCGCGGATCCGCGAAGCGGTTTCGATCTGTGCAGTGACTGAGGTTGATGTGCCGAAATGGCTTCGCCAGTCCGCTACGGATGAAGAGGGCGTGTTGTGCTATGATTCCGTTTTCTAGCATTGGTGTCGCGGATCCGCGAAGCGGTTTCGATCTGTGAAGTGACTGAGGTTAATGTGGCCGAAATGGCTTCGCCAGTCCGCTACGGATGAAGAGGGCGTGTTGTGCTTTGATTCTGTTTTCTAGCATTGGTGTCGCGGATCCGCGAAGCGGTTTCGATCTGTGTAGTGACTTTATCCTAATAATCGGCAGTTGACGCTGTAGGATATTTCCAAGCACGGATGTTCAGCTCCTAACTGCTGCCTTCTAGCTTCTAACTACTCTTTTAAGGTTTATTCGCTCTGCATTTCTGTTAGCGATACACTGTGAGTCGTAGAATCCGTATTAGATGGCGTATTTCTGTAGGCGTTTTAGGCGCTATCGCTTTGTTGGCGGTGCTGATATGGGTCGTGTTTTTAGACCGGCAGCCGATCCTGCCAAATATTGATCAAAGTATCAGTCTCTACCAAATCCCGAATGAAATAGATTTGTTGGAGGCAGAAGCGCAGAGGATTCGCGAAGAGATGGCTCTATTACCAGAGCTGAAGGAGACCCTTCAAAATGATCGGTATGGCTATCACGGCGGCTATTTACCCGCGTTGGAAGAGTTGCCCGAGGAACCGCGTTGGACGGTTGATGTGCGATTTATTGTTGGTGCGAAAATGAAGCAGGTGATTCTGGTGCCAGCGATGGATCGCCGCTTTGATCAACGCAACAGCTATGGGTTTCCTCGTCGTTTTCGAATCTCGAAGCTATCGCCGGGGCGGACGCCTGAGGTAATTCAGGAGTGGATCGACGAGGATTGTCCGAATCCTGGGCGTATACCGCTGATCATTGATGTGGATCCCGACTATCCGCGCGGCTTTCGCATTGAAGTCTTTCGTGGCGCACTGGAAAGCAATCGCGAGCTATTTGCCTTGGATGAAGTCTACGGAATTACGATCAATAATGAAATTATCTATGCCCGCACAGGCGTGAAAGTCAGCTCAAGTTTCGAATCATCGCCATACTGGCATGAGGATTTCTTAATTGATCACCAGACGAGCTTAGGCTTGCCGCTTGAAGCGCAGCAGACATCGACCGTCGAATCGACAGACGTTTTTCTCGAATTTGACTCGGACGAGGCCTCCTACGTCACAGTCGAGTTTGATTTGGGTGAGGTGTATGATTTGTCGGGAATACTGTTTTATCCGGCATCGAATCGAACTGGTAACTGGATACCTGCCTTTGGCTTTCCCGGTAATATCGAACTTTTCTATGGAGCACCGGGGAGCCGTAGGACGGCAAAAATTAAGAGGCCTAGCAGTGTTGAGTCAGATGTCTCGATGCAGCCGGGGCACAATGTGCTCCGGTTGCCGCTGTGGGGAGTGGATGTGAATCGACTACGGGTCAAGTTTAGTGATTTTCCGACTTCAGCAGGTAAGAGTTATTTTGCAATGGGAGAAGTGGTCCTTTTGGCAAACAAGGAGCGGCATAAGCTTGAAGCAATCCGTCTTGTAAATGGCTACGAGCTTTCTCAGGAAGATCAGCACCGTCTCATTGACGGGAAGGCCGACGGTCGTGTCGCGATGGGGCACTTAGAGTGGATTCGCCAGGTTCAGGAACGAGATGCATTGTCACTTCGACTCACTCAGGTGGAGGAGTTGATCGGTTTATTGCGAGAGCGCTTGCATCGTTTTTATTGGATCTTCGGAGTGCTGTTGATCGCAGTCACCTTGGTGTGTGCGATCAGTCTGTCCTTGTATCTATTTCTCAATCGCCGTGAGAGTAGTCGCCAACTACGGGAGCAGATTACTTTAGACCTGCACGATGATATTGGCAGTTCCTTGAGCGCAATTTCTTTAGGCCTCAGGCGCTTGAGGCGCTACTCATCGAGTGGGGTGATGAACGCGAGCTGTGACCGTTTAGATTCGATCATACAGCGGGTGCAGGCATCGTTTCAGGATGTCCTATGGTTTACTAATAGCGATACGGACACGCTCAGTGAGTTGATTGCGAAACTGGTGCAGACCGCTGAACTGCGCGTGCCCAAGGAAAAGTTGTTCATTGATTTGCCAGTGGCCGAGAAAGACATGGATCGAAAGTTGAAAGTGATGTTTAAGCGGGATCTCTTATTGATCTTTAGCGAAGCGGTGAATAATGCGGTGAAGCACTCTAATGCCACTGAAATTCACGTTGCGTTTCAGTGGCAGAAGCCCCATTTTACGATGACGATCTATGACAATGGAGAGGGATTCGACCTGTCTGCTGTCCAGGAGCAGGGCGGACGCCCACAGATAGGCTTGCTGAGCTTGCAGCGTCGGGCAAAAAGACTTGGTGGTAATTATGAATTGCAGTCTCAGCACGGACAAGGCACCCATGTCTCTATTACCCTGAAATTATAGCCGAAAGACGATGACTGACTTAAAAAAAATAGATGTTTGGATTGTTGAAGATAATGCGGATTATCGGGAACAATTGGCCGAGGAATTGAATCTGGATGATTCAGTTTATTGCTCCAATGCGCTCGGCAGTTTTGAAGAGACGCGGGAGTTGCTGAAGCGTCTGCCTCCCCCCGATGCGCTACTGATCGACTTGAATTTACCAGGCACGCATGGCTTGGAAGCGATCGCCGAACTCAAGAAAGATTACCCCTTGGTGCTCACCATGGTGCTCACGATCTCAGGTCAGCGTAAGACAGTCTTCGATGCCTTACGTGCCGGCGCTTCGGGGTATTTGCTGAAGAGCGAGCCCCCTGAGACGATCATCAAAGACATAAGCGAACTCTGCGAGGGGGGGGCACCGTTGAGTAGTTCGCTGGTGCCCTATGTGCTCGATTCGATCCGAAAGACTACCCAAAACACCGATTCGTCTGCAAATCTGAGCGGGCGTGAGTTCGAAATTTTAAAGCTACTGGCCGACGGCTGCAGCCGTAGTGAGATTGGAGTGAAATTATCAGTCGCGACCGTGACGGTGGACTACCATCTACGTGGCTTATACGGCAAACTGGGCGTCCGCTCCACCACGGCCGCCGTGGCCAAAGCGTTCCGCTCGGGGATCTTGAGTTAAGTGATACCTACACGCATCATGATTCGTGAAAAGTGACACACTTCATACGAACCTGTTGCATGTGTGGGTTACTCGGGGAGGGACGGCCTCCGCGCCGTCCGCCGAGCCTCAGCACAGAACCACAGCACCAGCACACCGCAAGACGAGGCGGAGCTCGTCCCTCCCCAATGCGTTGAGCTAGAAATCACAATTCTTGATGCGCGGCAGTATCGCGGGTGACGCCGGCGGTTGGCTACAAGATGTTGTAGTGAAAACTACAACTTACATAGTTTGCGTGGGCGGGTGACTTCTGCAAAAGTTCTTAACTTTAAATACCAGAGACTATTCATTCTAGGCGATTGGCTGATTCTAGTATTTGAATAGAGTTGGACTCAGTTAACAGAACCCCCAAAAACACCCATATATAATATATGAAAATCCCCACACTTATTCTACTTTCGTCAATGACGGCATTAATTGCTTCGGCTCAAACGCTTCTTGTTGATTTCACCTCTGCGGGTGATGAAAGCGCTGTTAATAATAGCGGCTTTACTTTCTCATCTCAAGATCTAGGCACGACAGGCGTTTCATTTGATATCACCGCTTCAGCGGTTATCCCTGTAGGGGGAGGCGCAAATGGCGGAGACATCGTTCGGTTAAACGGAGGTTTAGGTTCTTTGGTTGAAAACACTGGATCCTTCCTCAATACTGAAGCAGGTGTCTCAGAGGTGCTTCGATTTACAATCAGCAATGTGAGCGGACTAACAGCAGGCCAGTCGATCGAGCTATCTGCTTTACTGTCCCAAAACACCAGATCTACCTCATTAAACCAGACTGGTGGATTCGGGGGAACATTTGGAAATCAAGCTGATGACAGTGTCACACTCACTTCAGATACCTCTACAGTAGCTGTTATCAATCAATCAGACGCTGGAAGTTTAGGTTCAATTCTTCTACTTGGAAATGACAGTAATGATACTAACACTGGAAACACTTTCAGTCACACCTCGGCTATTGGTAATGTAGATTTCACTACTTATTTCGATCTGGCACTGACTGACCTTGGGGCTAACGAAGCTGTTGTGATTCAAGGTTTTGATTTTGTTGTTGTTCCAGAGCCTAGCACCTATGCATTACTCGCAGGTCTCCTTGGCCTTGGTTCAGTCATGCTCCGTCGCCGCCGATAACGCACCGACTCATCGATCTTTGATCGGTCACAGTTTTATCATTTACACTCAGTCCGGCGTTCCTTCGCGAGCGCCGGACTTTTTTAGGTTCAGTGCCAATCAGGACAAGAGAAGTAGTGAACTCTTGCGACTTTGACTACAATAGGTCATAGTGAGAACTACAACTTACATAGTTTGCGGGGGAAGGACCCTTTATCCTATATTTTGGTTTTTCTAACTCAATGAAAACCCAAAAATCGTATAGTTCATACTGATGAAATCAATCCTCCTAAAACAAACAATCTGCCGTAGTGCACTCCTTGGTGCACTAGTCTTAGCATCTACTAGTTTTGCCACTGCGCAATCCACAAATATTGTTATCGACGGCGATACTGATACTGACGGTGCTCCTGCTGGTTGGATCCAGCAAGGCGGGGGTGCAGGTAACTTCTCCAAGGATAATCTGGATGCGGAAGCGAATAAACTTTGGGGAGTCAGCAACTCAGGTGATGCTTCTGGTTTACTATATAATAGCTATTCGTCAATTGCAGGTAGCCTGCCGTCGACCATTCAAGCAGGCACTTATACGCTTGATCTTCGGATTGGTAATGGCAATTCATACGACTTCAGTGGTTTGAACGACATTTCATCGGGCACAAATACAGACCAAGGTGCTGTTGCGGGATTTTTCAAAACTGTCGGTGGTAGCGCAGAGACCACCAAGAACAATATGTATTCTGAGTTCAATGGCATTGCAGGTGTGACTTATTCAGTTTCAAATCCAACTTCTCCTGCGAATGGACTTTCAAATGCTCTTGCCGCTGACAATTGGGTGACCTGGAGCTTCACTTGGGAGGTCGCAATCGGAAGTGCTGTAATCGGTGAAGATTTTAACTTCGGCGTGTATGAAAAAACTGGAGCGCCTGGCGCGGCTTTCTTCGATGACTCAGTATTGACCTTCACCGCAGTCCCAGAAGCTAGCACTTACGCGCTACTTGGCGGTTTGTTTGCGCTTTCCGCTGTGATGGTTCGTCGCCGCCGCGCGTAGTCAACCGAGCCTGAACAGGCATACATTTACAAAGCCCGACTCGCTGCTTGCAGTGCGTCGGGCTTTTTAGTTTCTCATTGATGCACCCTAAGAGCGTCTCCTAGTTTTTAACGATTCCTCTGGTATCAAATTAACTGTAGCGATGCGACGCGAGTCGCGTCTGTTTTCGACGAGAGGCCAAGTAGCGATCGACCTCGCTAGCGCGAGTTCGCTACGATTTCTCCGATTCATTGCACTACCTTCCCCTCTCTTCGACGATGCCCCAAAACAATAGGGCCGATACAGCCCGCGCGGTTGGCCGTTCCCTTTAGAGTCGCACCGCTTCGACACCTCTATAAAAGTAAATCCCCCGCAATAAAAACAAAATGAACCCCATTCAAATCGTCCTCTGCCTGCTGTGCTCGGTGGTAGCCTCGCAGGCGCAGATCAAGGTGGCTATCCATGACAGCGCCACGACAGCGGCTGGCATGGCCTCGCGATCGGATGGAGTGGCAGTGACGACTTCGTCGGAGACCTGGAACAACGCAGTCGGTCAGACGGTTTCAGGCATGGCGCTCGCCGATATGTCCGGAGCTGCGACCACTGCGACACTGTCCTATGCGGCTGGTTTTTTGAAGGGAAATGAGATTGGCTGGGAGTCGCAATCTCAGGATTGGGTCATGATGGAGGCTTGGATCGGATTCAAGACCACTGAATCTTTGACTGTGAGTGATCTGCCTGCAAGCTACGCGGCAGGGTATTCCGTAGTGATCTATGGCGATTCGAACGATGGCGGCACCCGCACGATGGAGTATCTCGTAGATGATGGCTCTGGTGTGACGAGCGAGACGATCCTCGATGCGGGGTATTTCAGCGGTAGTTTCTCCAGTGACAAGACGGTCGTCATCACGGGGTTGACTGGCACTTCGTTCACACTCACTGGCAATGCGAGTAGTTCGGACTCACGCTCGGCGCTGAGTGGGTTTGAAATCATCCCTGGAGTGGTTCCCGCAATTGACTCGTTCACGGCCGATGATCACTATGTGGCGCTGGGCGAGGGGGTCACGCTTTCTTGGTCTACTAGCAATGTGACCACGCTCACCCTCGATCCGGGGAATATCGATGTCACAGGCACGACGTCTCGGCTGGTCACTCCTAACACTAGCACGAGCTACACTCTGACCGCAACTGGCGACGATCAAAGCACCACGGCTCAAGTCGAGGTGACAGTCGGTCCCGAGCGCCCGAATATCTTGCTCATCCTAGTGGATGATTTTGGATCAATGGATACTTCCGTTCCGTTTGCCTATGATTCGTATGACGATTCCGGGGCAGAACTGGACACCGCGTTCAACAATTTTTACCACACCCTCAATATGGAAACGCTGGCGGCCAATGGGATGAAATTCTCCCAGGCCTACGCCATGCCGATGTGTAGCCCGACGCGGGTCAGTCTGATGACCGGCCAGAACAGCCCGCGGCACGGTGTGACCGTGCATCTCAATGTCTATGAAACCGTCGACAACGCCTCCTTTGCCGTCAAAACACACCGCGGCCCGAACAACTGGCGCTGGATGGGAATGGACGGCACGGACATCGCGTTGCCACAGCTCTTGAAGGACATCGGCTACCACACCTTCTTCGTGGGCAAGGACCACATGAGCCACACACAAGATCCGAGCTCCATCGGGTTCGATGTGGTCGACGACGGATTATACAAGGCGACAGCCCTAACCCCCAAGGCGACCACCATGCTCGAAGATGCGGTGGCAGCGGGAAATCCTTTCTTCGGCTACATCTCTTACCGGGATGTGCATACCTCGTTCTACTACGCCTCGGACGTGGACGCCGATGATTACACCGAGTCATACAACGACGAACACCAAAAATTCGCGACCATGGTGGAAAGTGTTGATAATTCGCTCGGAGCGGTTCTGGCCAAACTCACCGAACTGGGAGTCGAGGACGACACCCTGATCATCTTCTTGGGCGATAACGGCAGCGATTCGCCCGCGTTGTCGGATGAGGATTGGGCCAAGGGCACTGCGTTTGACGACTTCCCGATGCGCGGCAAGAAGGGCTCCACCTATGAAGGCGGCATCCGTGTGCCTCTGATCGTCGCATGGGCGTCGCCCAACGGCAGCAACTCCTTCCAGCAAACCCTGCCGATTCCTGCAGCCAGCGTAGAGCACGACATGGTCACGGTCGAGGACATCGCACCGACGATTCTGGCGATGGTCGATCGATCATCCCCCACGATGGACGGTTACGACCTAACTCCCTACCTGCGTGCCGAATCCGGGACGCACCGCCCACAGAAGATTCTGCGCCACATGCCACATGAGCACCGCAGTGATTACTTTACCTGCTTCCGTGAGGGCGATTGGAAAATTATTTACCGTTACCACACCAACCTGTTCGAACTCTACAATCTGGCGACCGATCCGGATGAATCCGAAAACCTCGCCTCTGCCCAACAGGGAAAGCTGTTGACCATGGCGCGCGCCATGGCCCGCGAACTCGACACATCATGGGGAGCGTATGGCACGCTGTGGCCCACCCATAACCCGACCGAGTTGGCGAAGCCCGCCCGTCCGCTTGAAGACGATCCGTTTTTCATCGATTTTTCCATCGATAGCCGCGACGTCGTTGACAGCGATAGTGACGGACTGGCCGATGCGCTGGAAGATGCCGATGGAGATGGCTTGCTCGGCGCGACCGAGACGGATTCAGACAATTCGGACACGGATGGTGATCGCACCGATGACTACAGCGAGGTGCGCTTGGGCTTAGATCCTTTAGACGCGAATTCGGCCTTTGCATTGCAGGCCAGAGCGGTGGACTCGGAAAGCCTGACCTTAACTTGGCCATCGACTGCTGGGGCATTCTTTAACGTGCGCTCCAGCGATGACCTATCGACGCCAGTTGAAGGTTGGGATGTTTTGATCCCCGATGTTGAGGCCACCGCGGGTGTGTCCGAAACGGTGCAGGATGTGCCAATCAATGGAGATAAAGCGTTTTTCTCGGTGGAGTTGCTTCCTTAGGAAAGCCTTGAGGCGTAACTTATACCTGAAAAGGAAACTACAAGATGCTGTAGTGCAAACTACAACTTACATAGTTTGTAAGAGTGAGGCACTCCTGCTGATCTACTTAACTTTAAATACCAGAGACTATTCAATCTAAGCGATTGGCTGATTCTGGTGTTTGAAATAGTTAAACTCAGTTAACAGAAATCCCCAACTCCTATAGATAATATATGAAATCAACCAATTACACTCGATTCGCTGCTGTGGCGATTTCGTTACTCGCTTCCTCTGCGGTCTCCCAAGCCGTGAATAGAACTTGGGATTACGGAGCTAGCACCACAGACTGGCATACTGCTATTAATTGGAACGCTAATGTAGTGCCGGACTCTGGCAACGGTTTCATCATGGATGGTGCTGGCACCGGCGTGACCGTTCTTGCTGACGCCGCGGGCTTTGCAAGTGCGGCTAATGTTCGAGGTGGCCACCAGTTCACAATTAGCACCGACTTAACAGTGGGATCTAACCTCAATTTGGGTCGAGGTAACGATGCGAACGGGTCTGCGGTTTTCCAAACTGCTGGCACTGTGAGTCTCGGCGGCATGGATATGAGCGGTAATGCCACCGCCGGTGGTGATTCAGCTTACACCATCTCGGGAGGTTCACTGACTATTGGTAGTGCTGATACTTTTGATGTTGGTGGAGATGGTGGCACTGGAACCCTCGGCGGAGGTAGCGACGTGGCGACTTTTTCGATCGTAGGGAATTCTGCTACAGTGAGTGCCACATCGAACATTTTGGCACGCGCAAGTTCGGTTTTTAACTTCACGCTCGGCGCGACGGGGATCGATGCGATCGATACGACGGGTAGCTTGAACATTTCTACGGGGGCTAGTCTGAATATTTTTGGGGCGGCCTACACTGGCGGCTCAGGCGACATCACTATATTTGAAGCAGCGACCATGACAGGCGCATTTGATGTTGCTGATATCACCGTTACCGGGTTCGGCACTGAAGGGGTCGATTGGACTTTGACTCAGAATGCATTGGGATCGGGCGATGTTGTGCTCACTATCGTGCCAGAGCCTAGCACCTTCGCGCTGCTTGGCGGTCTATTTGCGCTTACCGCTGTGATGGTGCGCCGTCGCCATTCTTAATTCGGCAGTAATCGCCTGATTGGGCATACGTTTTACAAAGCCCGACTCGCGAATGATAGCGTGTCGGGCTTTTTGTTTCTGCATTGTTACACCCACATTTTTACCCCAAATGAAAAAATACTTCCCCTTCTTAGTTGTTCTCGGCCTGCTGGCTAATCCTGTCTTCGGGCAAATCAAAGTGGCCCTCCATGGCGCTCCCGAGACGGAGGCCGATCCTGATTCGATCGCTGGCATGAGCTCGCAGCCCAGCGGAAGCGTTGTCGTGACTTCGATCGAGGTGTGGAATAATTTCGTCGGCACGCCAGCGACCACAACCGCTAGCTTAGTCGATGTGAATGGAGCTGCGACGAGCGCGACGTTTACCAGCACTGCCGGTTTTGTCTGGGCATCGAACGGTGACGGGTGGGAGTCAAACACGCAGGATTGGGTGATGATGGATGGATGGGTCGGACTGGTTGGGACTGAATCGATCATCGTTGCCGATTTGCCAGCGGAGTATGCTGCTGGCTATACGGTCATTCTTTATGGTGACTCGAATCGCATCCGGCAGATGGACTACAGCATTAACGACGGCACTGTGGATCATAGCTCGACGATACAAGACGCAGGCACGTTCAGTGGCACTTTTGAGGATGGCGTTAACACCGTCGTGCTTGAGGGCTTAACTGGCACGGGATTTACTTTAACCGGGAATGACAGTGGGGGGCGTTCTGCGGTGAATGGCTTCGAGATTATTCCAGCAGCAGTGGCCATCAATTCGATCAGCGTGAATTTTCATGTGGGCAATGATGCGGATAATCAGGCCGAGCATGAGTTGGCGTCCGGAGAGATCGCTGGGCTGTCTGCCTTTGCCACAGATCAGTGGAACAATATCAATATCGGAGATGGCGGCATGAGCACGGGCGCGATCTTCCCTTCGACGGCGTTGGCAGATGCTTCTGGTAACAGCAACGTCGCTACGATCGCACCATCCGAGAGTAGTTCTCGATTTGGCGGTTACGCAGCAAGCGCTGCCGCGACTGCCAATGAACTGGGCCTCTCAGTTGATGACGATAACCTATTCAATTCGTATCTCGGACTGGGAAGCGATGATACCGCCGTGCTGAACATCAGCGGGCTGGGCTCGGCCTATACGGATGACGGCTACACCTTAATACTCTACTCTGATTCTGACCGTAGGGGCTCCAGCAGCTCTGCTCGGACCAGTCAGTTTGTCATCACGCCAGAGGGTGGCTCGGCCATCACTGTATTCGTGGAAGATGATGACATCAGTGACAGCAGCTACAACGTCTTCGACGGCACTTATATCGAGAGCGACGGTGTTAATGATGGCACGGAGCACTCTAACTATGTCGTCGTTCCAAATTTGACAGCGGCGAGCTTTGAGATCGCTATCAGCTCTCCCGATGGAGGCCGTGGCGCGATCAGTGGGTTTCAAATCATTCCCGGTGGCATCGAAGTTCCGATTCTACCTGAAGTGAATAGTTTTGCGATCGATGATGGTTATGTCGCGACTGGTGAAGTCGCGACCTTGAGCTGGTCTAGCACCGGCGCCACCACTTTGACGCTGGACCCTGGTGGCCATGATGTCACTGGAGTGACCTCATGGGCGATTACACCCGCAACCACGACCACCTATACGCTGACTGCCACAAATGAAGATGGTCATGTGAGCTCTGATCTGGAAGTGGTCGCCGGCCCCGCCCGCCCCAATATTCTGCTGTGCTTGGTCGACGATTGGGGAGTGATGGATACCTCCGAGCCTTTCTCTTACGACAGCTATACCGATGGTGCCGAACCCGTGCGCCGCGCGTTCAACGATTTCTATCAGACTCCCAATATGGAGCAACTTGCGGACGACGGCATGAAGTTCACTCAGGCCTATGCGCTGCCTGTCTGTAGCCCGACACGCACCTCTTTGATGACTGGCTTCAACGGGCCACGTCATGCGGTGACGGTGCACATCAGCCTATACGGGAATTACGAAAGGCCGAGCGGTTCGAATGTGAGCACCCACCGCAGCGCGAACGGCTGGCGTCACCGTGGTATGGAAGTGACGGACATCACTTTACCCAAACTGCTGTCCGCACAAGGCTATCGATCGATTCACGCAGGGAAGGGGCACTTTGGAGCCCGTGGCGATGCGACTGAAGATCCACGTGAGATCGGATTTGATATTAACCTGGGCGGGAGTGGCGCAGGTTCCCCTGGCAATTACGTCGGCAATCCTGATTTCTCGAGTAACGATAACCCCGTGCCCTATATTGAGGACTACCACGGAAACGGGGTATGGTTAACCGACGCGCTGACAGAAGCCATGACGGATGCTATTGATGATGCCGTGGACGATGGCGTGCCGTTTTTCGCTTACATGTCTTATTACGCAGTGCATGCGACATTTACCACCAATCCGAACGCCACGGGGGACTATAGTGATGCTGCCAACACCAAACATGAGAAGTTCGCTACGATGGTGGAAGGTGTGGATACCTCACTGGGACGACTCAGAACGCACCTAGAAGCAATGGATCCTAGCGTGGCAGAGAATACACTGATCATCCTCCTTGGAGACAACGGCAGCGACTCCCCGGCCTTGAACAGTGGCGGGCAAATCGCGAGCGCGACTTTCAGCGACTACCCGATCCGCGGGAAGAAAGCGAACTGCTACGAAGGCGGCTACCACGTGCCACTCTTCGTGGCTTGGGCGAAGGCGGACCCGGATAACGTATTCCAGCAACAACTGCCGATTACTCCCAATACCGTGGAGCACGACATTGTTTCGGCGCCCGATATTACCACAACGATTCTCTCCGTAGCTGGCGTGGATCATCCTTACATGGATGGAGTCGACCTGAGCCCTTATCTGACTTCGACACCTGGAACGCACCGCAAGCAAACATTGCTTCGCCACCAACCGAACTCCCAGAACTCCAGCTTTTTCACCGCCTATCGTCGAGATGACTACAAGTTGATCTACTTCTATTACAAGAATGGAGGGGCCGAATTCGAACTCTACGACCTCGCCGCGGATCGGAGTGAATTCTACAACCTCGCCGACACGCGTCCGGAACTAGTTCTGGAACTGGCGCGTGAAATGGCGGCTGCCTTGGATAATGGATGGGGGGAATACGGTGCGCTCTGGCCAACTTTGGCAATCAACCCGAACACTGGAGAGTCGTTAGCAAGTAATGATGCTGGGGATGACTACCGACCTTTGAATGATGATCCCTTCCTGATCGATTTCACCGTGAATGGTTATGGCGAGGTCGACAGCGATGCAGATGGTCTAGTCGATGCGCTCGAAGATGCGGATGGTAACGGCTTGGTGAGCACGGGCGAAACGAGTGCGGATAATGCGGACACGGATGGTGATCGCACGGATGACTACTCTGAAATTCGTCTAGGCTTAGATCCTTTGGACGCGAATTCACACTTTACGGTGGAGGCTGCAGCGCTCAGTTCGACCAGTTTGAGGTTGGCATGGCCATCGCAGTCGGGGTTGACTTTTAACATCCTTAGGAGCGATGATTTATCGAGCCCGCTCTCGCAGTGGGAACCGTGGGGCGATGTGGTTGACGCCGGTGCGGGGGATCTGACAGAGACGATTAAGGATATTGCGATCGATGCGGACAAAGCCTTCTTCTCGGTTGAGCTCATTCCAGAGGCAGACTAGAGCGATCTCTAGACACGAGGAGCTACAAGCAGTTGTAGCGCAAACTACAAATTATATAGTTTGTGAGCCTGAAGGATTCCGCCAATTTTTAAATGTTAGCCTGCGGGCCGCGAACTAAGCAGATATCTTTTCATCAAAGTCCGGCGCACTCAGTGTGTCGGACTTTTGTTTTTCCAATATTTTTCCACGTGCTTCCTCTTAATAGACACTTTATATTTTCCATTACGTTTCTCGCGCTTCTCTCAGTGCAAGCGTCTGATACGATCAGCGTGAATTTTCACGTTGGCGATGATGCGAATAATCAGGCCGAGCACGTCTTGACCTCGGGGGAGATGGCTGGGCTGGCCTCCTATGCGACGGATCAATGGAATAACATTGATATCGGTGATGGGGGCTTGAATGACTCCGCTCAGATTTTCGCGGCCACGAACTTATCAGACGCTTCCGGAAATGTCTCGGTGGCCACGCTATCGACCTCCGCGGACAGCACGTGGTTTACGGGCTATGCTGCGGGGGCTGCGGCATCTGAGGTAGAGCTAGGTTTAGCGGGAAATGACGATGATCTGTTTAACTCATATTTAGCGCTGAACGGGCCGAGTGGTGATGGCGAGCCAGACGATGACGCGATTTTAAATGTCACTGGTCTCGGGACTGACTACACCAGTGGTGGGTATACCGTGATTGTTTATTCAGATTCAGATAAAACCTCATCGAATAGCACGCGCACCAGCACTTTTACGCTGACGCCGATGGGGGAGAGCTCGATCGCTTTATCGACTGAAGATAATGCGACTTTCAGCGGGAGTTATGATGCGGACGGTGGCGACGGTTATTCGAATTATGTGGTCTTTGAAAACTTAAGTGCTGCAAGTTTTAGTCTGGAATTGACTTCGCCCGGAGGTGGCGGACGTGCGGCTCTCAGTGGCTTTCAAATTATTCCGGAGCCGACGATCTCAACCTTGGACATCGTATCGTTCACCACGGATGATGAGTCCATCGTTGTGGGTGAGTCCACGACGCTTTCATGGCAGACGGTTTCGGCCACGAGTCTCACTTTAAACCCAGGCAGCCTCGACGTGACGGGAACGACCTCGCGGGTCGTCTCGCCGCTGGCAACAACCGAATATACGCTCATCGCGAGTGATGGGGCAGGCATCGTGGATGCAAGTATCGAGGTTGCGGTGGGGGAACCCGTGCCCGAGGTTATCAGTTTCACCGCTGATAGCCCCTTCTTGCTATTGGGGGAGAGTGTTGTGCTTAGCTGGGAGACCGCGTATGCCACGACACTCACGTTGGATCCTGGGGGGATTGATGTGACGGGGACGACTTCCCTAGAACTCACTCCGACAGTTGAGACCACTTATACCTTGACGGCTAGTGATGGGGCGCTGAATGACGACGCGTCGACCACTATTAAGTTCATGCCTGCGGTGCCTAATATCCTGATTTTCTTGGTCGATGACATGGGCATCACCGATACTTCGGTGCCGTTCGTTTACGACGAAGGCGTAGCGCAGTATTATAATTTCAATTACTACAATCACACTCCCAACATGGAGACCTTGGCTTCTCAGGGGATGAAGTTTACGCAAGCCTACGCGACACCAGTTTGTAGTTCTACGCGCGTGTCGTTGATGTCTGGGTTTAATACGACGCGTCATGGTGTGATCTCGCAGGTGCCGCCGAGTGGCACTGAGCCGGCCACGATCAGCCCCGTGACGAGCTTGCTCGATCCGCCAAATAACTGGAAGCGCACCGGACTATTGGAAAGCGATAAGGAAAGTATGATGCCCTGGATTCTTCGAGAGGCAGGCTATCGAACGATCCATGCCGGCAAGGCGCACTTTAGCTCAACCAATGGTTTTGCAAAATATCCTACCGCCATTGGTTTTGATGTGAACCTAGGTGGCACTCAAGCAGGCAGCTCAAACTACACCAACTACGGAGGCCTGCCGAATATGAGCAGTTATGCCGCTGCGGGTGATTTTCTCACCGCTGCACTGACGACGGCGATGAATAGTGAAATCGGCAACTCACTGGAAGCGGGGCTGCCATTCTTTGCCTACATGTCGCACTATGGCGTGCATTCGCCGTTTACAAATGATCCAAATGCGACGGCTGATTACACGAAAATCGTGCTGCCTGATGAGTCTGAGGTCTCAGTCAGTAATTCAAATCAGCGTAAATTCGGATCCATGCTCGAAGGTATGGATCAATCGCTTGGTTCGATCCTGGAACAATTAGATGCGCTCGGCGTTGCTGAGGAAACATTGGTGATCTTCATGGGCGACAATGGCAGTGATGCGCCTCAGGCGACCTATAATGACTTCGCTGGTAGTCCGTTTAGTGATTTTCCTCTGCGCGGCAAGAAGGGCTCTTCGTGGGAAGGCGGCATCCGCGTGCCGATGATCGTGGCGTGGGCCAAGGTCGATCCGACGAATCCGGTGCAAGCTGCGTTCCCGATTCCTCAAGGGACTGTTGAGGACGACCTCGTCGTCGTTTGGGATATCTTGCCCACAGTGCTCAATATCACTGAAGTGGAAGCTCCACATGTATTTGATGGCTACGATTTGACGCCATACTTGCTAGGCCACGCTGGCACGCATCGCCCGCAAGAGATGCTGATGTATCTACCGATCGATCACCGGAACGATTATTTCAGTATCTATCGCGACGAGGAATGGAAGCTGATCTACTTCTTTGCCACGGATAGCTATACGCTCTACAATTTGGATACGGATCCGACGGAGTCGAACGATGTGGCGGGCGACCACTCGGATCGAGTGATGGCCATGGCACGCTCGATGGCACAGGAGTTTGAGCGCACTTGGGGTGACCAAGGGCAACTGTGGCCGACCTTTGATTCGGATAGCTCTGATGACCCTTTTTCGATGCCGAATCTGCCAGCTGTCGACCTTGATATGGACGGTCTTGGTGATAATAGCGAAGATGCCAATTTGAATGGTCTGATTGATGCGGGTGAAACCGATCCGGACGATTGGGACACGGATGGTGATCGGACCGATGACTACACCGAGAGGCGGTTGAACTTAGATCCTCTGGACGCCAATTCATTCTTTGCAGCTCGGGTCGTTTCGACGGGAACTGGGAATCTGGATCTGGCTTGGCCATCGGCTCCGGGGCTGTCCTTTGATATTCTCTCCAGCGATGACCTATCGACACCTTTTGAGGATTGGACTCGCTTGATTTCAGGAGTTGAGTCGGATGATACGCTTACCGAGACGATTCAGCCTTTAACCATTGATCCAGAAAAAGATAAGGAGTTTTACTCGGTTGAATTGTTACCGTAGTTTTCGTAATGGCATTCAGCCTTTGTGTTCAAACCAAAGAAGCGTAAGGTTCCTGCTGATAAATCGTCATATTCTTTTCACATACCTTATTCACGCGATAGACACACACACAGAAATTTAGTAGTATCGAATCATTGTCGAACGATCCCAATCCACACTTTTATTATTAGTTAAATACATATGAAAAAACAAACAGGTATTTTGTTGAGCAGCCTTCTATTGGCTCTTTCGAATTTGAGCGCCGCGCCTATCGTGGTAGACTCCCCAGACGGTCAATTGTCAGCTTCCTTAGATGTTCGGGATGGGGCACTGTTTTACTCCGTCTCGAAAGCGGATGCGCCAGTGGTTGGTGAATCGACCTTAGCGATTATAAAGAACGCTAAGATGACGCTCGTCAGTCAATCATCGAGCGAGAGCGACACCACTTGGGAGCCGACCTGGGGGCAGTTCAGCACGATTCGTGACCACCACAATCAACTGACGCTTGAACTAATGGCCGGCGATATGCCTGTCACTTTGCTGTGCCGCGCCTTCGATACGGGTGTCGGCTTTCGCTTCGTCCTGCCCGAAGCATCACAGGGGATGCCGCTGGCTTTTGATACGACCTATCGTCTGATTGGAGACGGGGGCGAATATTATTATCCGAAAGGAGAATCGGGCGTCATGGGGCCGTTACAGAGCGATGCGCTCCAGGCGGTCAGAGTGCCGCTGGTTCTAGATCGCAAGGATGGCCTAGCAGTTGCAGTGCTCGAATCCGACATCTATTCAGCGGTTGGATTTACGGCAGCGAGGATGCAGTATAATCAGCAGCAACAATTGCTAGTTTCTACGAATAAGGCTAAAGCGACTGGAGCGGGGCAACTGACTCCTTGGAGTGTGATCTTAGTGGGTGAGACCATCGGTGACCTCACAGTGAATACCGTGGCCTTGAATCTAGCAGCTCCTTGTAAATTGGCGGACACCAGTTGGATCAAGCCAGGCAAGGGTCTTTGGGACTGGCGTGTGCACGGGTATCAAGCCGGTGATTTCACCTATGGAATTAATACCGCCAGCTGCATGCGTTTTATCGATTTCTGCTCTGAGCAGGGAATTGAATATTTCACACTCGATGACCACTGGTTCAAGAGTGCAAAAGACGGCAAAATCGTGGTCTCACCGGAGGTTGATATTGAAAAAGTGATGACCTATGCGAAAGAGAAGGGCGTCATGGTCAAGCTCTACTACGACCGTAAAAAAGGGAATTTCGGAGATGAGATGCTCTTCAGCCACTATTCGGCATTGGGTGCCTCAGGCATGAAATATGGATTTATGGGCGGCAGGGCGGATTTCACCCGAAGTGCGATCGAAGCGGCAGCGGATCACAAGATGGTGATTAATTTCCACGACGGCCCAGTGCCTATGGCTGGCGTCGAACGGACGATGCCTAACTTAATTACACGTGAATACTGCCACGCGCAGCAGGACAGTCGTCGTGCCTTCACGCCCGAAACGTTCCTCAAGATGACGATGGTCAATGCGTTGGTAGGACCACTCGACATGGCCAATGGTAACTTCGGCATCAACAGCATCAATGCCGGCGAGCGCCAAAAGGGACCGAGAAAAAAGAATACCTATATTTCAACTGTGACGAGTGAGGTGGCGCGCTGCCTGGTGGTCTACACTGGACTCATCACACTGCCTGACGCACCGGAGGAGTATCTGAAGAAGCCTGACTTGTTCGAATATCTGAAGGTGATGCCTTCGACATGGGATGAGTCTCTGGTCTTGAATTCGAAGATTCCAGAATACATTACCGTCGCCCGTCGTAGTGGTGATACATGGTTTGTTGGCTCAGTGAATGATCAAACTGCGCGGACGCTGGACGTGTCGCTTGACTTCCTCGAAGCGGGCAAGCGCTACGAGGCGACGCTCTACAAAGATGCGCCCGATTCGCATGGCGTGACGAATCCAGAGGTCTACGAAATCACAAAGCAAACTGTGAAACGGGGCGATGTGATCGCTGCCAATATGGCAGTCGGCGGCGGCCATGCCATGATCCTGAAACCAATTCAATAATTCTCATCCATGAAGCGTTACCTGATCCCCACACTTGCAGCTTGCTTAGGGCTAATCGCTCACGCGGTCGAACGGCCGAACATTGTCTACATTCTTGCTGACGATCTGGGCTATGGCGATGTGCAGTGTTTGAATCCGGAGCGTGGGAAGATCCCTACGCCCCACATGGATCAAGTGGCGGCGCAGGGCATGACTTTCACAGATGCACATACCAGTTCGTCTGTCTGCACGCCGACGCGCTACAGCATCCTGACTGGGCGCTATAATTGGCGCACCACGCGTCAAGCGAGTGTGCTCAACGGCTATGGCCCGCCAATGATCGCAATCGACCGTATGACAGTGCCTAGCTTGCTGAAGGAAAACGGCTATACCACTGCCATGATTGGCAAGTGGCATTTGGGGCTCGGTATCGCCACGATCGACGGCAAAAAAGCCAATGCCAAAGGCGGCCTGAAGCAGAAGAAGGGGAAGGGTGCTTTTCCTCCTGAAGAATTATCCAACATCGATTGGAAGGGCACGATTGAAGGTGGCCCGGTGGACCTCGGCTTTGACTCTTGGTATGGCATTTCAGCGTCGCTTGATTTCCCTCCCTATGTGTGGATTCGTGACCGAAACTGGATTGCCGAAGGCACACATGCCAAAGCCTTCCATCGAGATGGGCCTGCAAGTGGTGATTTTGAAGCGGTCGATGTGTTAGATAAGCTAACCGCAGAAGCCGTCACATTCATTACTGAGTATGACAGCACAAAGCCTTTCTTCATCTACATGCCGCTACCTTCTCCGCATACACCGATCGTTCCGACTTCAAAATGGCAGGGCAAAAGTGGACTCGGGAAATACGGCGATTTTGTCATGCAGACCGACGACGTCGTCGGTCAAGTCGTCAAGGCACTCGACGCCAAGGGACTCTCTGAAAATACCATTCTCATCATGACTAGTGACAATGGTTGCTCTCCGCGCGCTGATTTCAAGAACTTGGAGAGTCAGGGGCATTTCGCGAGCGCCCAATACCGTGGTGCGAAGGCAGATATTTGGGAGGGAGGCCACCGTGTGCCATTCTTTGTCAAATGGCCTAAGGTCATTCAGCCTGGCAGCGTCTCGAATGAGCTTACCTGCCAAATCGATTTAATGGGGACTTGCGCTGAACTCCTTGGTGCGGAGATTCCTAAGAATGCGGGTGAAGATAGTGAGAGCATTCTGCCGCTCTTTACTGGTAAGCCTACGGACTTTACTCGAAAAGGAATTATTAATCACAGTATTTCTGGGCATTTCGCATATCGTGAGGCGAAGTATAAGCTCATTCTTGGTTATGGCTCTGGAGGGTGGACCGCTCCGAACGAAGCCGCTGCGAAGAAACAAGGGGCACCGGAGGCTCAGCTCTACGACCTCTCGGTTGACCCAGGTGAACAAAACAATATCTACAAATCACATCCTGAACTGGCTGAACAGATGCTCGCTCAATTGACTGACTACGTCACCGGCGGCTCCAGTGTCGCAGGTAAGGATTCCCAAAACGATGTGGATCACATCAAGCTCTGGAAAAGCTCGAAGAGGAACTAATGAACTAGGCCTTAGAGCTATCATACCTTGACGTTGATTCTCGGCTCTATTGCTGAATATACCCTATATCAGTGATAGACGGCTGAGAGCCATTTCTTCTAGTATGCTTAATGGTCTAGCCAAGACACTCACAGTCGCCAGTCACTTTACTGGACAACCCATTTTATTTTGAAAACAAAGAAAATTTTACAAGGACTCGTATGCCTCGGACTCGCATGCAACCCACTCGTCGCGACCTCCCAGCATGCTGCACAGCAACCGCTTCAACAGGCTCAGGAGAAGCCAAACATCGTCTTCATCATGGTGGACGACCTCGGACCAGGTTGGGTCGATTTTGATGGCAGTCAGCCGAAGATCAATACGCCGAATCTAGAGCGACTCGCAGATACGGGGATGGTCTTCAACCAGGCCTACGCTGCAGCCACCGTTTGCTCGCCGACACGCGCGGCATGTATCACAGGTATGTCGCCCGGCCAAATCGGCCTGACCACGCACATCCCAGGCAAGGCAGGCAACGAGCGCAAGGGGCCGAAGGGTGGACCACGTGATGCGCCGTCGCTAAAGCACTTGCCGTTGGACTTGCCCAGCTATGCGCGTGAGTTAAAGAAGCAGGGCTATGCGACCGCATTTATCGGAAAATGGCATTTGGCCGGAGAAGGATCCATTCGCACCAAGGATGGTATCGTGGATAGCCGCTACCACCCAGAGCATTACGGTTTTGATAGCAACATCGGTGGTTGTGCTTACGGCCAGCCGAAGTCGTGGTTTGATCCATACAGGAATGGAACCATTGAGAATGGCGTGAAGGGCACCTATTTGACGGACCGCCTCGGTGATGAGGCGGTGAAGTTCATCCGAGCGAATAAGGATCAACCATTTCACCTCTCACTCTGGCCATACAATGTCCACACACCGATTCAGGCGCCGAAGGAACTCGTGCAGAAAAATGGCGGGGACAAGTATCTAGCAATGCTCGAAAGCATGGATGCTGCCGTGGGTAAAGTGCTCGACGTGTTGGAGGAAACTGGCACTCGGGACAATACGATGGTGATTTTCTATTCCGACAACGGCGGCTGGAAACCAATCAATTGGTTGGCGGATAAAAAGGGATCCTTGCGTGAAGGTGGCGTGCGTGTGCCGATGGCAGTTAGCTGGCCAGGTGTGATCGAGCCGGGCACCAGCACCGACACACCGATTAACTCGATGGACTTTTTCCCAACCTTCGTGCACGCGGCAGGTGGCTCAACTGCTGAAATTCCGCAACTCGAGGGCGTTGATTTGAAGCCACTCTTCCAAGGGGCTGACAAGCTAGATCGTGATGCGCTCTACTGGCACTTCCCGCACAATCGTCCAGACGTGAAATACTACATGGGTAGCACGATTTTAATGGGCGACTGGAAACTCTATCAAGGCTACAGCACGATTCCTGATGCATTGTTTAACCTGAAGGACGACCCGATGGAGAAAAATAATGTGCTGTCGAGCAACCCAGAGTTAGCCGAGCGTCTGCGTGCAAAGCTCAACGCCTATCTGGTCAGTATCGATGCGAAAATGCCACCCCCGGTGAAATAATGCCCAATTGAAAAATTGAGCTTTATAGTTTAATTGTAGCGATGGCACGCGAGTGCCGTCGATTGATCTAGAGGTGTGTTTTGTCGTAGCGGATTGGCGAAGCCATTTCGGCCACATGAACCTCAGTCACTGCAAAGATCGAAACCGCTTCGCGGATCCGCTACACCAAGGCTAGAAAACGGAATCAAAGCACAACACGCCCACTTCATTCGTAGCGGATTGGCGAAGCCATTTCGGCCACATCAACCCCAGTCACTGCAAAGATGGATACCGCTTCGCGGGCTCCGCTACACTAGAAGGATTGTTCATCCTAAAAAGAGGAGTTAGGAGGCAGTAGTTAGAAGTTAGAAGCTGATGGTCAGTGCCTTATGTAGATGTTGTAGTTCGCCAAATTGGCGACGGTATTCTTGATCCTAAGCGACTCATTAACAAAGACTAACTTGCTACGCCATCTACGGCAGACCTCCGTCTTACTCCTTACTTCTAACTCCTGAATATAGGTTCATTCGTAGCGGATTGGCGAAGCCATTTCGGCCACATCAACCTCAGTCACTGCGAAGATCAAAACCGCTTCGCGGGCTCCGCTACACTAGAAGGATTGCTCATCCTAAAAAGAGGAGTTAGGAGGCAGTAGTTAGAAGTTAGACTGAAGCCATTTCGGTCACATCAAGCTCGGCTGTGGCTGCAGTCCTGATGGCATCCAGCATGATAGACTGTTTCGCCATACATGAGCTCTGCATAATTCTGTTCAGTCGGCTCATTCACGGAAGCATAGGCGCCACGCTCTTTTGCTGACATCGGCTGAATCGTGGAGCCCGCCACGATGGCTTTATCGAGAAACTCCAAGCGATCAATACCGATCAATTGCGTGCAAACAGGCTCGTAACTCAAAGAGTAGCGTAGGACTTCTTCGACGGTAGTCTTTTTATGTAGGTTCGTTCGACGACTGCCGCCAAAGCCCTTCATACCGAAGACTGCGATGCCCTTTTCTCCACAAAGTGGAATGACCTTCTCAAATGCTCTAGAATTCATCGCATTTTGAGCGGAGATCGGAATCAGCATAGCATCCCATTCGTAGCCTTGCTCGATCATTTCAATGTGTATCTTTGGGTCGGAATGCCCCGTGAATCCTGCGTAACGGATTTTGCCTTGTTGCTTCGCGAGTTCCAGGGCTTCAATCGCGCCTTCATTGCGATAGGCATCCTTGACGTCGTCATGGGAGACCTGATGCATCATTAACAGATCCAAATGGTCGGTTTTCAGGCGGCGCAATGAATCTTCAATACCCTTCATCGAACCTGCCAGGGTTGGCACCAAATCGCGTTTCCCGATGTGGTAAGGGCAGAGCTTCGTCATTAGAAAGGCCTTGTCCCGCTTGCCCTTGAGCGCGTTGCCCATGTAGACCTCTGCCTCGTTGTCGTGGTAGCACCAAGCGTTGTCAAAAAAGTTGATGCCGTGGTCGATTGCCTTAGCGCAGATCTCGTTGGCGTCGTCTTGCGAGCCAGATAAATAGAGGGTATGTCCACCAATGCCGACCACACTCACCAAATCGTCATGGCGTCCGAATTTTCGCTTTTGCACCTTACTGCCTGCAACAACTTGCGCCATTGCTGCGGGGGAGGATGCCAGCGCTGCCGAACCGACAGAGGCCTTCAAAAAATGTCGACGTGAAATGCTCATGTAGCATTTTATAAAATGAATTTGGTATAGGTCAAATTAGAAGCCTCCTTTTCTCATACAATCGTAGTCGAGCGACTTACCTGACATGAGCCTGTCGAATGTAGTCGCTCAACCAACGTGGCTCTCGACATCGGTTCTTCCTCATTGATAATACTGGTGACTGAGCATTTGTATAAAATACATGATTCGGTAATAATTACTGTAAACAATGCAGGATAATGCGTGTGCCGCCACATCCGCAAAGACAGCGACGCTACATTTAAATTAATTAATAATAATCAACCTCAGAATTCAGCGCGTAAAAGCATTACATTAAGCGACTTGCGTATTTGATCGATTTAGGTTTCTTTGCGTAGATTAGTCACAAATCGCATTTGGTATCTTTGTTGCTTATATTATCTGTGAATAAACACATTTTACGCTCATTCTATCCAAATTACTTTTTAGAAAATAATCTCATGAAAAAAGCACTTACACTCTCTGTTTTCGGCCTCGCAATGGGGGCCTCCTCGCTCATGGCCGCATACCAGTATGGTGACTACGTTGACTACAAGTATGGGGAAAATCTAAGCGATAGCACCTTAACTGTGGTCCAAGATAGTAGCCTGACGCTTAACTTTTTAACGAATCCCTATTATTCGCCTCAAGGCTATACCATCACCGACTGGTCAACACTGAGTGTGCAAATCACTGATAGCACAGGGCAACAGACATACAGGGATGTCGCGATTAGCGGCAGTTCGGTGGACATTGGAGACTTTATGGCGGGAGATAGCTTATTTTTCTATGTCTCCGGTGATCAAGGAAGCACTTCAACAACAGTGCAGTCGCATATTGGGCATGAAGGGTGGGATACTACGACGTCGACGCCCGATTCTCTATTCTTTGACGGTAACTACGGAAATTGGAATAGCCAGTATGCTCAACTGTCGTTTCGTGTGGACGGTAGCGCTCAATCGCCAACCGGCCAACCGCTCCCGGGTGCTGCGGTATCCATACTTTTAGGCAGTGCTGGATTGTATTGGATCAAACGCAAAAAGACTGTGCCGGTTGCTTGCTAAAATTTCGGTCATCTAAACCGACGGCCGAAACGCCGCAGATCAATCAATTAAAGGTATTTGATGGCACTCCTCCGTTTTGGAGGAGTGTTTTTTTGTGTCTTGCAGTAATGCCAGTATTTCCTTGCGTGCTTTAATTAAGCTCTGACTCTCTTCGCTCTCAAGGGGGATCATCAGCTGATAAGTGTGCCATGTCTCATCCCGATTCCATTCCTTTCGGAAATGCACGAAACTACCAGTTGAAAATTCTGAGTTGGAATACAATACCCAGAAAAGATACGTCTGATTCTGAGACTCAGCGACGATCTCAGTGAGATAAAGCGCGTCCTCGTCGATACTCGTTTTAAGGATCTCTTCGGAGAGGATCGTCCACCCCGAGGATCGCAAGCAGTGGCTCGCAGGGTGGATGGAGTTGATCTTCCTGCCGCACGTCAGTGCCAAGATGTAGATGCCGCTAGCGTCTCCGATGTAATAAAACTTTTCAATGACACTGTCTTCTCCAAAGAATCGAATATCGTCTGCCGTGACTTCTTGAGTCTGCCCAAGGTAAGGACCAGTTTTACCTTCGGATAGTTGAAGTATGACTGGCGCACCTTTTTGCGATGAGGTTTCTTCGCTTTGCCAAATATAGAGAATCGCTAAGCAAACTGCACCAGAATATAATAAACTGCGGGTCTGCACTTTTGTTTCCCACCGCAAGTTAACTGCCAACCACAAGAGTAGAATGCCTGCGGTCGTAAACTTAATGAGATAGCCAGATGTCATTCCAGGATCGCCCACGTAGTAATTGATCCAATACGTGGTGCTGGTAATTCCAAGTGTGAGCAGAGCAAATACCGGTAACATTCGATAGGCATTTTGGCCACCGTAGATAAGCCAGAAGACTGAATATGCGATCGCAATTCCACAGAGGATCTGGAGTGCGTTGATAGTGGCATACACCGCAGCGCCATAGCCCAACAGCGCGGGAAGCAATACAATCAAGACGGCATAGTCGACGGCAGCGACTTGCATCCGCTTTCGCGTCTTCAGCCATGCGAGCGGAAACAATAGCGCAAACATCGAGACGAATATCCAGTCAAAGCGATCTTGAGGCGAATCGCTCCATGCCCGAAGCATATAGGGCACTTTGGCCGCGTAGGGGATGAAGCCGATCAGTAGTAAAATGAATCTTAAGTAGCGCGGCATTACCTAATATGTTTGTGGCCCCGATTCGTTTGTATCAGGAGATTGACTCGAATCTGGTGTCTGGGGGAATAGCGCTCCGATCACATAGAATAACGCCGTCGCCAATAAGACGAAGCAATATCCCAGTGCAGCATGATACGTATTTTCGAAGGCCTTTTCACCAATCGCGTAGAATAATAAGATGGTGATGATGAGGCGAACCGCATTTGCAAAAATGACGACTGGCAATAATGCGAGGTAGTGTAATGCCGCGAGACCGAAACTGCGATGCTGCTTCATGATCACCACGATGTAACCGAGCAGGAATAGCACTGCCAACTGGGAAATGCCACTACATGCATCCGTAATCGCTAGGTGGAATCCTCCCACTCGAATCGTGGTCAGTTGGTAGGCGATGTCGCATCCGAAGAGTTGAAGTGTTTCCACCGTAAGCATCGTTGAAATCAATCTGAGTGGGTAACTCACTGCTAGAAAGAGCTGCTCTTGCACGGGAATAATGACCAGGGTCAGAAACAAGATCGGCATTAAGCGCAGTGTGCCGACTAGCCCATTGCGATAAGTAACCGCGGACATTGCCAAAAGCATCATGGCACAACGGGACCCCAGATGCAGTTCGCTGCCACCCGGCAGTTGTAATGCAAATGGCACCAGCGCAATCAATACCCATGCGACCACTTGGGATCGCAAATCAATCACAACACCTGGTTGCAGTTGTTCCATGGCACGCCATGCGAGCACAGTCGCTAGCAGCCACAAGGGAATTGCATTCTCTCGTGCTGTGGTGAACCACACCATTTGCACTCCAGCATAGAGTAAAACGAGAAGCAGTAGTAGACTGGTGAGGGGAGATTCCCGTAGCCATTGCCGTAAGCGACACCGATACTCATTTAGACTCTTTAAAACGCTGAGCATACTTCCCAATTATTTGGATTCCTCCCTTTGGCTTTGAGATTCTACGGCTCGTCGTGCCCGATTCTCTTGGATGCTCTTTAAGTTTTGTAATGCAATTTCGTTATTCGGAAACTCGTTTAACACTAAATTGCAAAGATTCGACCGATTGTAGATCTCCTCTCTTGCCGCCAAATTCTGTATTAAATGCTCCATGCTACCTTTCCACGCGGTGCGAATTCGAGCAGAGGCGCTGCCTGTTTGGATGAAGTTGAAGAGGAGTTTTTGTGCTGCATCGTAAGACCCATTATCATAAAGTCTGAGAGCGTAACATTCACGGGCAATCGGTGATTTCGGATCAGCCTCGTAGGCCTGCTGCGCGAAGTCCAAGGCTGCTTGACGTGCCGTGTCGTTCGGAGCCTCTAGCGCTTGTGCGGCGTAAAGCTCAGAGAGATTGGCGAGTATCGGCACTGCATTTGGTGAGAGCGTCAGAAGCTTGCGGTATACCGTAATTGCGGGCACTTCATAATTGTAGGTCGCAAGTAGATTTGCGACACGATAAAGCATCGCTGCGTTCTCTGGGGTAGCGATCAATCGCGGATCATTCACGACTTGCATGAGTAGCGTATGCACCGTCTCGGCTTCTGCGTTTAGATTCGCAAGTTCAGCCTGTGCGAGTAAGAGGGCAGCGGCTGGCGTCGTTGCTGAATTCTGTTGAAGCAATAACACTAAGGCGTTCAAGTTTTCGCTGAGTTGATTGCGCGAGCAGAATGCGAGATACTGCATCAGGACTCTTAGGTTCGACGGATTCTCCGCGTAGAGTGACTCAAACGCGATGGCCGCCTCAGCGGTTCGTTTCATTGATTCCAATGCGCCAATTCGTTGTAACTGTGCAGATACATTTCCGGGTAACAGTTCTAAGAGTGTCTCAGCCGCAGTCTGAGCCGCGGCGAAATCGTTATTCCTCAGGTGAAAGTCCGCCGCGATTGACCAGAGTTTAGGTTCTTCTGGATACGATTGCAGCGCTTGTTCTAAATCAATTTTCGATAGCAGTTGCTTTTGTGCCGCATTGCCGATCACGGCTAATGTAAAGACGGCATCGTTAAAGTTACGCAACTGGAGCAATTCCGAAATTCGAGCCGCCTCAATAAAGTTATCCTCTGCCATTAACTCGACCACCAAAGGTTTTAGTAAGCTGCTATATGTGACGAGTCGTTCATTGGCATCATAAGGGAAAGCCGTCAGTAAATTCACGATTTCCTTCGTGTCTTTACGGTGGATTGCATCGTAAAAAGTCAACAATTGAGCCACGAGTGTATTTGGCATTTCATTTCCCATGGCCTCCACCTTTTCGGATACACTGCTTGCATTGCCTGCCTCATATGCGAGCAATGCATCCATGTAGTATCCAGCTATAATGTCTGCACGGCTGCCGACTCGATAACGTTTCGCTAGATTTTGTAGCTCGTCAGTCGATTTGAGTGCTATTAATACTTCCGCAAAACGAATGGATTCCATGGGGGTTAAGTTATCTATCAATGTGCGATACAGTTCTGCAGCCTCGGCTGATTTCCCCTGGATATAGTAAAGGTTTGCTAGGCTCATCATGCCTGATTTTTCATTGAGAGGAATTCGGCGTTTTAAGTAACTCTCCGCGCGCACCATCTCTCCCTGTTGGATCGCACGATCGGCCAGTATGTAAAGTGCATAGTTTGCCACAGACGCATCCGTCGACTCCGCCAATTCTTCCAATTTATTAATTTTTAGAGGCGTCATCTCTGGAGCCTCGTCGACGAGTAAAACCACGAGCTCACCCAGAGGGGTGGTCAGCGCGTTTGGATCAACCACCTCTTCAACGAGCACTCTAGCCTCGTTCATTTGTCCTGTCTGTGCATTGACAAATGCCATTAGTAAACGAGGTCGGTCTGCCTGAAATGGTTGGATTGAGGTCAGTTTGATACGAAGGTATTCAATTCTTCCAGCTCGCAGGAATGCATTCAGTGAATTGTCCACATAATCGGCGTTAAAGGCGTTTAATTCAGCCGCGCGCGACCATAGAATGCCGGCTTCAGTCCAATTCCCTAACTGCTGGTTGACAGTTGCTAATTTGGCCACGATCTCTTCATTATTAGGATCTTCCGAGATCGCTTGCGTCAGTCTCTTTTCTGCCAGTTCCCAATCCTCGCTGTTAAAGGCAGCGATCGCGCCATTGATATGCTCCAATTGTCGGTAATTCTTCGAAACGAAATAAATCACTGCGCCTAATGACCCTGCGACGATTATTAACAACATCGACAATAGTAGTAACTTTGCGCTGCTTTTTTTAGGATTCGATCTCTCCGACATAAATAGTCCCGTCTGGGTGTTAGAAAATGTAATATACAGCGATGCCTCAGCTTTGCTTATGCAATCAACATGGCACATGTTATCATGCTTTAGAAATTTGTCAGTTATTATGGCACTATAAATCAACTTCAGCGACTCAAATTTTCACGATATGGCGTTCTGACGATTTGCGAAATACCCAATACCAGTGATATACACATACTAGTGGATCTTGTAGTATGATGTGGATATAATCCTATTAAACGTGTTGTGAGCCATGAACGAGTGGTTCCATTTATTTCGGTCTATTTAAATTCAGCGCTATTATGAAATCCCACTCTAAATTGTCATCTGCCTCCTCTCCTTTATCGCTCGCCCCAGGTATTTCCCGTCGCCGCTTTTTGGTAGCCGCTGGAACCTTCGCCGCAGGACTCGCAGCTGGTCCGCTCATGGCCGCTAGCAGTCGTGAGTCGTATGCCGCTGCATTGAAAGCAGAGTCAGCATTACGTGGTCATTGGCGTTTTGATGGCGACCTCGTGGATGTGCTGGGTAAGTCTCAAGCGAAAGCCAGTGGGACGACTTCTTTTGTTAGTGGAGCGATCGAGGGCAAAGCCATTAGCCTAGAACCGAATGCACCCATTCTCGTGCCGAATGCCGACAAGCTGAAAGGCCGGTCCACCACACTAGAGCTTTTCTTTAAGATCGATTCGAAGCCAACAGGCGATGGCAACCCAGTGATCATCGCACAAAGCAATGGCAAATCGGCACTCTTTGTGATCGGAGTGAAGAACGATCTATCAGCACTGCTCTATCAGAATAATAATGGGGCGGTGGTTACTGAGATCAACCTACCGACCGATCAGCCGATTGAAGTCGGACGTTGGTATCACTTCGCACTCACAAGTTTCGACCTAGACGTGCGTGCTTACATCGATGGCTATGAATGTAGCCTCGTCGGTGGTGCGTATGAATATACGCGTAGGGGACCTAAGAAAACCACGATGACGCTCGGCGCTACACCTGTAAACAATGGCTGGAGCTCAACCAATATTTCGCTCGATGAAGTGGCCTGTTATGCACGCGGCCTGACGCAGTCGGAGATTCAAGCGCATATCAAAGCGGCAGGGCCAGAGTGGCAGAAAACTCTCAAGCAAGCGGGTGCCTTAGCAGCGGCTGTCCTAGCGGAGCGTAATGCGGTTCGCGATTCTAAAGCTGAAGCGATGCTGAATGACCCTGCCCTTACGGGGCACGGTGAAACGACTGTCTATGAGGGCGAGCGTCTTGAGGCGATTAACTTTATGGTAGGTGGTATCGGTGCGGGTGCGATCCAGTTCAATGGTAAAGCCGAACCAGCGATTTGGCAGATCGCTTGTAATTACGAAGAGCGTCGCGTGGACGATAGTTTTCTAGGCATTCGCGCACAAGCAGAGGGCGGCAAGTCTGTCGTTCGAGCCTTGCAGACTGAATCAGTCGGTCCATTTGAAGCAATGTCCTCGTTGAAGTTCGAAGGTGAATACCCTTTTGCAAAGTATATCTTTGAAGAACCTGCACTACCAGTTGAGGTCGAGCTAGAAGTCTTTAATCCATTCATTCCAATGGACCTGAATGCCTGTGCGATTCCATGTGCGATTTACACCGTCACAGCGAAAAACACATCGAGCTCTAAAGTCGTGGTCGACGTTCTATCCGCGCAGAAAAATGCGCTCGGCTATAACGAGGGCAGGGGGGGGAACAGCTTTGGTAAAAATCAGAATGAGTTTTTGAAGAGTGGCGATACGTCGATCATTCACATGACGCGCGAGGGCAACGACAGTGCGGACATGGTCTTGATGACGGATGCCGCAGGAGCGACTGCGGCGACCGACTGGGGCACCACGAATGTCTTACATCGCGCCGTCGATATTGCTCGCAAGCTACAAGGTCCCACCAAGACAGATGCTTCGCTAACTGGGAAGTCGGTGAACGGAGCACTCTTAGCGCCTCTTGAATTGGCTCCGGGCGAGTCGAAATCGGTGACCTTTGTTTTGGCTTGGTATTTTAAGCCGGGCAAGCACGGCTCCGGAAAAAACGTCGCCTTGGAGGGCGAAGGTAAGTCGCTCGGTAAGGCTTGGGGCGGTCAGGGGCAGAATTATACGAACTGGTGGCCAAATGCGATGAGCCTTGCGGCGTATCTAAAGGACAATATCGCCGATCTAACCGCGCGCACACGCCTGTTTCATAAAACATTGTATGAATCGACACTGCCAGTCTGGTTGCTGGATCGTATGAGCTCGCAGCTTGCGGTCTTGCGTAGCCAAACCTTCTGGTGGGCATCCAGTGGCTACATGGGCATGTGGGAAGGTTGTAATGAAACCGGTGGTTGCTGCGGTGGTAACTGCACCCACGTCTATCACTATGCTCAAGCACACGCACGTTTATTGCCTGAGATGGGGCGTCTCCTACGTGAGCAAGATTATGACCGTCAAACCTCCAAGGGCCTAACACCGTATCGTCATACCAACCAGAGCGGAGCGGCCGATGGATTCTACGGCACCATTCTCAATACTTACCGCGAGCATCTTTGTTCCACCGATGATAGTTGGCTAAAGTCGGAATGGCCAAAGGTGAAGAAGGGTATGGACTGGAGTATCGGCTACTGGAACCCGAGTCGTGATGGCTTCATGGAAACCACGCAGCACAATACTTTGGACGGCGACTTCCAGGGCTGTTCGTCATGGATCGGTAGCATGTATTTGGCCGCGCTCGAAGCAGCTGCACGGATGGCCGATATAATGGGCGACACCACCAAGGCAGCGGAATGGCGTAAGATTCGCGAGTCCGGGAAAAAGCTGCAAAACGATCGTCTCTGGAATGGCGAATATTACATTCAAGAGCAGGGCAAGAAGCGCAGTCAGGACTATCTCGATGGCTGCCATATCGATCAGATTTTGGGTGAATGGTGGGCCGATCAGGTCGATGTCGATCGTTGCTATCCGAAGGAGCGCTCACGCAAGGCGATGGAGTCCTTGCTGAAATACAACTTCCTGACTGACTTTAACGGTCACTCGCTCAAGCCACGCCAATATTGTGAAATCACCGATGGTGGCATGAAAATGATCACTTGGCCCAATGACCCACAGCCGATCCCTGGCATGAAATACGGCGATGAGGTCATGACCGGTTTCGAATACGGCGCTGCGGTCTCCATGATGCAAAATGGTATGGTGGAAGAAGGTTTGATGGTCATTAAGATCATCTTTGACCGTTACAACGGTCGCTTGCGCACCGAGGGAGTGTCTGCAGTGAGAAACGGCCCATGGGGCTATTCTGGCAATCCATTTGGCGACGACGAGTGTGGTAAATTCTATGGTCGTTCGCTCAGTGTCTGGTCGGCATTGCTCGCACTCCAAGGCTTCCACTACGATGGGCCGAAAGGTGAGATTGCGTTCCGCCCCGTGCTGACTCCAGAGAACCACGCAAGCTTTTATACAGTAGCGGAAGGCTACGGGCTCTTCTCACAACAGCGCAGCGCGAGTCAACTAACGGCCGCGTTAAACCTTGCTGAAGGAGACGTTGTCCTGAACCAAGTGATGCTTCAAGTGGCTGAAGGCAAGCAAGCGAAGACCGCACAGGTCAAACTCGCGGGACGAAGTGTTACGGCAAAGCTCGACACCAACGGCAGCGATCTGCGTCTGTCCTTCCAAAGCCCAGTTACAATTAAGGCAGGCCAGCAACTCGACATTCAAGTGCAGTGCGCATAAGTGCTGTTTTCGGTCACCTTACAATGCTTCGACAGTTTGTTAGTAGCAAGCTGTCGAAGTGATGTGCCTAACATGATAGTCGCACTATCTCTTGATACTCATCCTGCTAGTGAAGCGCCATGTCACAGCATCATCACATAGCGGAGCGGGGAACCCGTTACGACCACAGAGCCAAAACAGCCGAATCCCCTCAACCTTTAGCTAAGAATCTGCGTTCATCTAGTCTGCCGTATTCTACGCGCTGAAATTCTTGACTTAAAAAATGTAAATATGCCTGCCTCACGGATCTACCTATTTTCAGTGATAGGCATATGCAGGTTTCTTTGCTAATATAATTCACGTCTCACCTTTATAGGTCAGTCGCTGTTTTAGATTACCCACCCCTTATAATAAATGAAAAAACTCATTACTCTATCTCTCCTTCCAATGGCACTGCTTTCAGCGGCTGATGCTGCGATTGTAGCCAATCAAACTATTGGCATTGATTTCGGCACGGCTGCTCCTGCCGGAGCAACGACTTTCAATCAATTTGATGCGCATAACAATGTCATCGCGGATGCTGGAACTCTGGCTTTTTCCGCGTTGGGAATCAATTCGGGTGCTCTGAAAGACACCGCCAACGCAGACGTAACTGGCGTGGGTTTCGTAGTGACGAACAACACGGGGTGGGCCACAGGTAACGCCAACGTGACTACCGGAGCTGAGGGCGCTGGTTTGATGACTGACTCTTCGGTTTATAGCGACACCATCATTTCGAATAATGCGTCGGGACATGTGATCGCTGCAGGTGCCCATTTCCTGTTCACCTTTACTGGCCTAGACGACTCCCTAACTTACGACCTCACGGGCGGTTTTGACAATAATAACAACAATTTCGACGCGACTTGGTCGGTGGGTGCTCAGGGCAGTTTCACCACGGATTTGACTGCCAGCGTTGGATATGGAACCATTACAGGCCTCACCACAGATGGATTTGGCAATATAGAAATCAAGGTTCAAGAAAACTCACTTCATGTTGTTGCCGGTGCACTAACTCTGACAGCAGTCCCAGAGCCAAGCAGCTACGCGCTGATCGCAGGTGCGTTTGCGCTGACTTCCATCATGGTTCGTCGCCGTCGCAGCTAGCGAGTCGGGGAAGGCGTTTGATTACGTCACTCCTCATTATGAAGTTCAAACACTCAAAGCCTAGCGAACCGAAAGGTCGCTAGGCTTTGTTGTTTCTACAGACATCGTTTTGTTGAATCAGTGACGCGGATTGAGCCTTCATCATATACTGGCGCGCATCATAATTTGTGAAAAGTGTCTTCATTATATTTCTCTGTCTGAGGTAGGGGCTTTGCTTTGCGAAGACCGCGTAAAGGACTGAAGGTGATGGAGTTTTGAAACGCACCCGGCCTACGCGGTTCGCGCGAGCACGACCCCTACGAAGATTTCTAAACCATTAAGAATCACAATACGTGATGCGCGGCAGTATATCAGCCAGAAGGCCTTCAAGATCTGCGAAGCTCGGCGATGACTCAGAATTGTCATAACCGCTCCGCTAGAGCATATCCTTCTACATATCTTTGCCTGTTTTATTTGACGATATGAATGCACTATTTAAAGCTCCTCCCCCTTGGCACGGCGTAGCTCGCTTAGAGCGAAGACGGCTGCGAAGGGAAGGAGTTAGTTAATAGCATCTTTGAGGCGAATAGCAGTTCGTTAATACCTGTTATACGTTATATACAGAACCGTGGGTTTCTGGCAGTATAATGACTAAAATTCCGACTACCCCTGTTCGTTGATTCTTTAGCCTCTTCTTTGTGTTGTTTCTGTCCCGAAGTGGTGAGTTCACCGCACATCTGTAAACTATGCTACTATCTGATAAAATCCCTGGTCTCCGAGCATGTCTCGCTGCCAGCATCTTGATGCTCTCGTCACTACATGCGGCGCAGCCACCTGTGGTGAGCTCGTCGAATCCAAATATCATCCTCATTTTTGCCGATGATCTCGGTTACGGGGACCTCAGTTGCTACGGAGCCACTAAGATACAAACACCGAATATCGACGCGCTCGCCGCAGAAGGGAAGACGTTTACCGATGCGCACTCCTCGTCGGCAGTATGCACGCCATCTCGCTACGGTCTATTGACGGGGCAGTATCCCTTTCGTGCCAATGGTGGTAAAGGCGTCTGGAAACCTACAGGGCTCGACACCGCGTTGATCATCAATACCGAAACGCTGACGCTTGCGGATGTGCTGAACCGCCAAGGCTACGCCACCGCCGCTTTTGGCAAATGGCATCTAGGCTTCAAAACGGGAAAGAACGACTGGCAGGAGCCACTGCGCCCCGGGCCGCAGGATTTGGGCTTCGACTATTACTTTGGTATGCCTGTCGTGAACAGCGCTCCACCTTATGCCTATGTGGAAAATGACCATTTTTATGGCAGCGATCCCAGTGACCCACTGATCAATGTAGGTCGAAGTGGTAAGGGCGCACATCCGCTCTCAAAGCTCCCCAAAGAAGCAGGGCACCGGACTCCGAATTATTATAAAGGCCAAACCAAAGCCTATGAATTGTTTGACGACTATGAAGTCGGCACCACGTTGGCCGAAAAAGCCGTCGATTGGATGGAAAGCAGGGAATCCGACCAGCCCTTTTTCGTCTACTTTGCAGCGACTCAAGTGCATCACCCCTTTACTCCGGCCAAGCGCTTTCAAGGCACCAGCCAGGCTGGCCTCTATGGTGACTTTGCCCACGAGCTCGATTGGATCGTCGGAGAGCTCAGAAGCAGTCTCGAAAAAATGGGGGTAGCTGACAACACCCTCATCATCTTCACCAGTGACAATGGCGGCATGTTCAACACCGGAGGCATCGCCGCAGCCAAGTTGGGCCACAAGATCAATGGCGACCTGCTCGGGTCCAAGTTTGGCGTATGGGAAGGCGGGCACCGTGTGCCATTTATCGCATGGTGGCCTCGTCAAATCGAAGCAGGCACTACATCGGATCAAATGCTAAGTAATGTCGATCTGCTGGCGACCTTCGCTGCGGTCGGCGGTAGCGAACTGAGTGAAGCCGAGCAGCAGGACAGTATCAATATGCTGCCTGCCCTGACTGGTAATCCGGATAAGCCACTGCGCACGGAGATGATCGTCACGCCCAATAAGCCAAGTAACATGGCGCTGCGTAAGGGTAAATGGATGTATATCCCGGCCAAAAGTGATGGCGGGTTCGCTGGCAATGTCGCTGCGACCAAACTCGTCAATACGCCCAACAGCGACATTGAAAACGGCAAGATCAAGAAGGACGCACCACGCGCCCAGCTCTACGATCTGGAAGCCGACGTGAATCAAACCCAGAATGTGTTTAACCAAAACCCAGAGGTAGCACAGCAGATGGCGGCCGACCTGAAAGGTTACAGGGCAACGGCTTCTATTGATAATGCTAAGTCAAAATCGAAGAAGAAATTCAAGTAAACTTGTCCGCGCATAACCCTATATTCAGGAGTCAGACAGAGGTCTAACTCCTAGCTTCTCACGACTTAAGTCTTTGACCACACGAACCCTGATTCTTTCGTTTTTGATATCGGAATAAATAAAAATGGTATAGCGAATGTCCTCTTGGTAACGAATCCGAGTTTGGTAGGCCATATTTGCCGTGCCATCCTGAATGTAAGACACTTCAACCTGCGCCATACTGACACCAGAGGTTTCCTGTATTTTTGCGAATGTAGATCGATTCCACGCTGTCACGGTCGTGTTCTGTTCTCCCACGCTCACGTTTGTCTCCCATGGGGTGAGGTTGATGATTCGGGTATGTCCGAATTGAAACGAGCTCAGACTCATATCCATTAATTGGATTATGTATTCTGTCGTGCTTTGCTGCTCATCGGCCATCAAAGATTTGGGCAGGAAGAGTAGGCATGTTTCCTTGTCGAATTCCGCCCGCTTGAATGAAGCGACTAACTTAAACTTAGGGTTCCCATCTTCATCAATTCCGTCTGGGATGCCGAAGAGTAATTCTCCCTCTACGATGGGACTAGTAAATCCTTTAGAATAGCCGAACTGACGAAGCGAAAGCTGGCCGACTGATTGCAGCTTAGCGTCTAAGATTTCTAAGTCTGTTAAACCTTTTTCCAGACCGACTGCGATGGCTCGCATCGTCGGCGTTTCTAAGACCTCTATTGCCGGGATCTCTGTGGCCATAGTTGTCGGAGTTACTACGGCGATCACATTCGATCTCATCCATAAGCTTAAAACTATCGTCAATGCGTAGTGGCTATATCGTTTTATCATATTTAAGCGTGAACCAGGAGCCGAGAGAGCGTTCTGTTGTCTTTGTTTCTAGTCGAAGTAGTGCACTATTTACAACCGTCTAGTAGAGGCGTCCAAAGTCTTTAATGGTTCTAACTTCGATGCGTTTGTTTTGTATGTCTGGGTAGATCACTGTGATATAACGGGTATCTTCCATATACCGAAACCGAGTTTGTTTGGCATTATGAATCGTGTCGTCGTAGAGATAATACACTCCGATTTGAGCCATCTTCACACCCGTGAGTTCTTTGATCTTAGAGACATCAGAGTTGGACCAAGGTTTAAGCTTTGATTGATGCTCACCAATACGAACCATCGTATCAAAAGGGGTGAGGTTCATTAACTTAGTATGTCCAAATTCAAATCCCCTCGGGCTCATGTCTAGCACCTGAATGGCATATTCTTTGGTGCTTTCGGATTTGCCGACGAGGCTCTTGGGGATGAAGAGTAAACACGCTTGCTTATAAGAACTTTTCCATTTGACCGAAGCCACTGGTTTGAACAGCGGTTTCCCATCTTCATCCATTCCGTTGGGAACACCGAAGACCAAATTGCCATCAACAATTGGGCAGGAAAACGGTTGGGAGAAGCCAAAGGAGCGGAGCGATAACTTACCTACTGATTGCAGGCTGGCATCTAAAATCACCATCTCTTTTAAATCATTTTCAAGGCCGACCGAGATGGCTCTTAATTGGTTGGCACCAGTCACTGCTGATTCTGTGGAACTGCCTTGGCTATGTGCTTTGGCTGGCAGGATGAAAAGGCTGAAAAGTGCCGTCAAGGTGCAGGTGATATATTGCTTAATCATGCAGTGGAATTGTAAACTGAGGTAGGGGGTAGAGGGCTTTAAACGTCACTAGGGTCCAGCCAATTGAGCTGGATGATCTTGAATCTACGGCCGAAGCGCTCGTTCGTATCGCTCAGACCGTCTGGCGCTTGGGTGGCTATGTTTGTATCAAAGTAAGGCTCTTGGGAGTTGTCGACGTATTCAGGGATACGCTGCACCACCGCTTCACAGAGACTGCTGGCGGATACATCGCCAGAGGTTGGATTGATCACTTCGCCATAAGCGCGGATGACAAATGTGTCTGAGCGGGCAGATAACCGTGAGCCGATTTGTTGCAAGATATCTGCTTGGGTGAGAAAGCTAGGCACTCCACGTGCCGTGTTGCCAGATCTGGCTGTTGTGTTCTCGATCATACCGAGGTCGTTGCTCGTGATTTGGGTGTCAATCTCGCCTGAAATGTCTTCGCCTGCTGCAGTGTTTAAATCATCATTGATTGAAGGATTCGCGGCAATCGCGGCATCAATGGTGCCCATCTGTGTTCTAGGGTCACTTTCTGAGTCGAGTCTGCGGTTGATGAAATCAGCGAGCGAAAGGAATGGTCCACGATAGCGTATTTGGTCGACAATATCATTGGCCAATTGATCGAGGATGACTTCATCGAGTTGTCGGTAGCCTTGCCAGATGGCGAAATCTTCCTCTGTGGGCAAGGAGCCTCCGGAAGTGGTGCTTCCTAATGAATCTTCAAGTGATTGATCGTAGTTTGGGATCCGGAAGCGGGAGTAAACTGCCGCCAAGCTGCCTGTCGTGGGAGTGAATTCTATTCCTGTCGCATTGCTCTGAGGGTTATAGTAAACAGGATGCTGGACGACCGAATTCGCGATATTTGTTGTCGCTAAGAGCGCTTTCCATGCTTCGACAGACGTTGAGTTGATGTTAAAACTGCCTTCCTGTCGCTGATAGGCGGCAGCTTTACGGTAAGCATCTGCCTGGACTGTTGATCCATCACTCAATTCAGCGCTGACAGTTGCGATATCCACTCCCTCGGGGAGGTTGAATTTGAGCGTCGAATTTGGCAGGGGATCGCCCGCGAGGAAGTTTGTGACAGTATCGTTGTAATCATTGCCGGAGGCATCCAATGCGGAGCGTTGATCTGCGATGGTTGAAAAATAGTAGGTGTCCCAAAGGCGAGTATTTGCGATATAGGAATGGTCGAAGAAATCGTAAGTTGCCGTTCCCGCCGTGAGAGCCTCGCTGCTGTTGATGAGTGGATGTGCCCATGAGTTGCCCACGACATAACTGACTTGTGGTAGATAGCCGCTGGCCGCGAGGTTTGCATGCTGGAGGCTGGCGATTGATTGTAGTGGGGTGACTGGCACTTCAAGTTGAGTCCCGTATTGCGTGCCATCTGTTGTATTGTAACCGCTGAAAAAATATCCTTCCTCGTTTGCACCGATCGCAGGTGCCACTTCTCCGATTCCGTCTAGCGGGCGATTTAGGTAAAGGTTGTAGCTCGTGAATGTGGGTGATTCTTCTCCGATGTTTACGTGACCTGAGAATACACTCGTGTTGGTAAACGCGGACGCAACTGCAGGTTGAAAGGGCTCGCCGGAGGTTTGCTTGGTTACCTTGCCGCCGACTTTGAAGACCCCAAAAACCTGAGGGTTGATGTCAGCGACAGTGCCGGCGGAGTATCCAGAGGGGTTCTTCCTGTGAGTTTCTCTGTATACGTCTGAAGGGTAGAAATCGGTGAATGGCAACCTTGTCTGCGCGATCACTTGGTTTTCGGATTCGCTGCTATAGTCGATAGGGAGCCCCGAAGCCAGAAGTTCTTCTCGATCCTCAACAGTGGTAGTGGTTCCCAATCCGTCATTGTAATCAAAGGTGTATCTTCCAATTAGATTTTTCGATTCCGAATTATCTGTTTGGCCTGAATAACCGATTTCCGGGTCTTCACTATAGAGTTCGACGGAAAATGTTCCGTCACGTGTCAGTGTTTCCGCCGTTTCCTGCCCTAATACATTCGGTGGGTTTTGCGATCCATCTGTGAGCTTTACTTCGATCCTGAGCTCATCGAAGGAATTGATGAACATTTGGCTGGCACCGAAGTGTGCCGCCGACGCTGAGTAATTCCCGAGCGTGCCCTCTGTATCGTATCCTTGTAGTGTGACTGGATTATTAGAAGTTGACCGGAAAGATTGGGGGGTGAGTGCGTCCCAAAAAAGGCCGACACCTTTGGAGTAACCAGGTTGGGCTACTAGTTGAGTTTGTTCTAGGTTGGCCCAATTACTAAGTTCCGCTAAGGGTTTGGTATCAGGGTATAGTGGCGAAAATACAATACTTTGGCCTGGTGCTAGAGTGGTGGTCGAATTGCCGTCGGTCGGCTTCAGTTGCATGACGAAGCGCTGTTCCTTATTATCGTTCCCTCCGTAGGCTCTATTCAAGGAATACATTGTTGAGAGCGGCACAAATTCATTGGTCATTGCGACTGGCTCTCCGGTCAGAACATCATAGCGGGAAAATCGAAAGCCCACAGGGATGTCTCTAAAGGCGACCCAAATATCTCCAAATTCGATGGGAACATTGTATGGATTGTAGAGCGTGATGACTGGTGTGACGCAAAGGTTGAGCATTCGAGTGTCATTCACATTGGGGCCAGTTCTGATGTCGTAGTATGGTTCTACATTAGAATAAGAAATTTCGTTAACAGGGAAATCCGTGGTAAACGGTATGAGCGCAAAGAGCGAAAAATACGTCTCAAATTGTGCGACGGCTGGGGCTAGGCGATAGGTATCAGGAGCGGGTAAAGGTTCGTCAATGCTTGCGCGAGTCTCCGGATCGCCAGCCCATTCTATGGTGCTCATCTGTGCGACTGGTAGGCCGCCGGAGGGGGCGGTGGTCAGTCTGGTGCTGTCTTTGTAGAGCCCAATATAGTCCAATATGGCAGACCAGCGTGGGTCGGCATTTGCGTTGCCACTGTGTCCGCTTGCAGAATCTGAATAGAGGTAGCGATTCATGTAGTCGGTGGGCTGTTCTTCCGCCAATGTCGAAAGGTCGCGTTTCAAGCCACCGTTGACGACGTCTGCCATGACACCTGAAGAGTATAAGGATAGGTCGTGAAAATAAGGGCCGAACGTGTCGCCCGCCAATGAACCATTGTCTGCTCCACTCATGTAGAGCCTTGCACTCTCTAAGCTAGTCACTTTTTCGCAGTCCGAACTGCCTCTGTTGACGCCTGCAAATTCGTTATTTGCACCCATGGCTTCAATGCCGAGATTGCTTGGGTTGTCCCATGCGCTGACCTTTTCCATATCTGTTGGGGTGGCATTGTTTGCCAATTGATGTGATTGGTTCATGCGAGCTTTGACGCTTTCGTCTAGAACCACCCAACCGATACGAGCCCTTGCCGTGTCAGTTGTGCCTGAGGTGATTTCCTTCAATGGAACCCAGATTTCCAAATCCTCTAAACCCGGATCTAGGGTGCCCGTCGTATCAGGTTGTAAGGTGCCTTTGCCTAGTGCTTTGAAAGTATTTACACTGCCTCCTTCATCAAAAGAGGTATTTGCCGCCAAGGCGATCGAACTGGTGTCTAGGGTTCCGTCATCGGAAATAAGCCACCGTCTGAAGCCAGCGCTGACACGGCCTTGATAGTCGATGTCATCGCCGATGTTCCATGTTAGCGCTGAGCGATCCGCAATCGTTTCTGCCTCATTATTACCAGAGGTATCCCACGCTCCAACTAAGTAGGGGTGCGCGACTGTCATCGCATTATCATTGCTAGCGTTGTTGAAAATATCTGCATTGGCAGAGATCCGTTGGTCGGGGCCCATTTCAGCTTGTAAGGCACCAATGGCCTCGTTGAGCGCGAGCAATGCGTTTTGTTTTGCTTCTAGCTGCACTTTGCCGAGGGCAGAAGATCTTTGTTCGACTTGGACAAGCGTAGAAATCGATAGCAATAATAGCAGAACAAATGCCATTAAAGACAATGCGATGATTAGTGCGAAACCTGAGTTTTTAGAATGGGGGAGTGAATTCATTCAGTTTGAGAGGGGATGATACTGAAATATTAGATGAATGCCTCGCGATAGTAGCGAACAGTTGCAGAACTGGCCGCTTATAGCTAGAAACTGGGGAGTTTCTAGCTGTAGTTATTGCGTGTCATTTTTGCAGAAGAGTATAGGGCGTTTCTCTGCTGCGTTCATCTGGATCTGAGTAATTGTATTTGGGGAGGGGAGGTCGAATCGTTTTAGGGAGTCATCTTTTTGAATTAACATATAGTAATACATGATAATTCAGATACGAACTAGTGTAGCTCAGGCAGTGCCGTTTGTATATCGCGAGTATGCGCGACATGTGCGTTTTTAACCTGAAAAAGAGTCGTTAGAGCCGGTTCTGGGTTCCTCTTGGGCAATATTGTTCAATTTTAGACACAATCTGGCGTGTTATTGAGTGGATTCACCAATGGGTGAGTCTCTCGGCGCTCTCGACGAACCCTGTGGTTTAGACAACATCGGATGGGTGACAGATCGTGGTATTCATCTGTAATACCTTTTATTGGTGATATACAGAAAGGGGGCTTTCTGGCAGTATAGCTGACTTCGTCCTCAGTGAAGCCCAACGCCCCTTTTGGGTCTTTTTTCTGTCCCTAAAGTGCTAGCTCGATGCACATTTGATAGTTATGATATTGTCTGCTAAAATACCCAGTCTACGAGCATGCATCGCATGCTGCATCCTGACACTCTCGTCGTTACATGCAGCACAGCCATCTGTGGTGAGCCTGTCTGCCCAGAGCGTAGCCGAAGGGTCGAAACCACCTGCGGTGAGCCTGTCGAAACCAAACATCATCTTAATCTTAGCCGACGACCTCGGTTACGGCGACCTCGGCTGTTACGGCGCGAACTATCCGACCCCCGCACTCGATCAAATGGCAGCAGAGGGCTTTCGATCCACCGATATGATTTCTGCAGCCAACGTCTGCAGCCCTTCGCGTTCAGCGTTGCTGACAGGGCGCTACCCAATGCGCAATGGGCATCCCTATTACCGCTCGGATTACCATACCAAGAGTGGCGGTGTTTACGGCTTACATCCCGACGAGATTACACTCGCCGAGCTGCTCAAGCCTGCAGGCTATCGTTCGTTCGCAGTCGGCAAGTGGCACCTAGGCTTTGAAATGGAAGGCGCCCATCCGATGGATGCCGGATTCGATACCTATTACGGATTGCCGCATAATTATGGCGGTAAAGTGCATGCCACCGCGCGGGCGCTCATTCGCGACCACGAGGTGTTGTCTATGAAAGTGCCGTTTCAGAAAATAACCCCGAGTTACAATGAGGAAGTCGTAAAGTTTATCAATGAGCACCCGAAAGACCCTTCGACAGGCTCAGGACAAGGCCAGCCGTTCTTCATTTATATGGCGCATCAAATCGCGCACTCACCAATTCTGCCGAATAAGGCTTTCTTGAAGAAATCAAAAAAGGGGAAGTATGCAGCGTTCGTGTCAGAGCTGGACGATAGCGTCGGCCAAATGCTGCAAGCGCTGCGCGACAATGATTTGGAAGAAAATACTTTGGTCATCTTTCTCGCTGACAATGGGCAAGCGGGGTCAGGCACCGCCGGGCCATTGTCGGGCAGCAAATATACGACCATGGAAGGCGGGCACCGCGTCGCTGGTATCTTTCGATGGACGGGGACCATTCCCGCTGGTCAGGTCTCAGACACCACGCTTAGCAGCATGGATATCTTTCCACTCTTGGCTGATTTAGCCGGAGTCGATTTACCGACGGATCGTAAAATCGATGGCGCAAATATCCGCGATATCCTGATGGGGGAGTCCGACGAGTCGCCGCACGAGTATCTCTACTACTACAACGGTCTCAACCTGCAAGCAGTGCGCAAAGGCAAGTGGAAGTTGCACCTGCCACGAACTTTAGAAGATCTGCCATATTGGGGCAAAGCCGGCAAAGCGCGTCGGTTTATCACGCTGGATGAACCGTTTCTGGTCAATCTGGAGACGGACATCGCAGAGATGCACAACGTCGCTGCAAACAATCCAGAAGTCGTTACGACGCTGCTCAAAGAAGCGACACGCATTCGTGCGGAGCTCGGTGAAGTCGGGCAACTGGGAGCCGATCAACGGCCCGGCTGGCCCGCGGTTAACTAAAAGAAAACATATTATGAAAAAAACAATAATCAGAACTCTCAGCGTAGCGACGCTGCTAGCACTTACCTCAATCCCTGCTCAAGCAGAGGCAAAGCCAATCGGCACAGTCAAAGTGACCTACACAGAGTTAGCTAATATTGGCTGGGAAGAAGGCGTCATGCGTCGTGATCCGAGCGACATTATTAAGGTCGGTGACCTTTATTACGTCTGGTATTCAAAAGGCACTATCAATCCAGGCTATGACGCCACACTTTGGTATGCGACTTCGCCGGATGGTCTCGAATGGACCGAGCAAGGGATGGCGCTCGATCAAGGCGTCCCAGGAACATGGGAAGGCGCCAGCGTGTTCACACCCAACATTCTTGTAGCTGAGGGGCGTTACTGGTTGTTCTACACTGGCACCTCGAACGAAATTCACAAAAAACCATTTTCCCCAGATTCGAAAATCGGCATAGCCGTGTCAGACTCTCCTGACGGCCCTTGGGAGCGCCTCGCTACGAATCCAGCGCTCATCAACAGTTCTAATCCAGCGGACTTTGATAGTCATTTGATTGATGATGCCTGCTTGGTTGTTCGCGATGGCAAATACTGGTTCTACTACAAAGGTCGCCAACAAGGTAAGAGGCCTTCGCAAACTAAGATGGGTGTTGCGATTGCGGATAAGCCTGAAGGGCCTTATGTGAAGTATGAGGGCAACCCGATTATTCAAGGTAATCACGAGGTAGTTGTTTGGGCGCAAGGCGAGGGAGTGGCTGCGATGATCGGCACGACCGGACCAAAAAGTATCACTAGATCTATTCTTTACGCCGAAGACGGATTGAATTTCGTGAAGACGCACAATGTAGTCAACGGTCCTGTCGGTGCAGGTGCATATCGACCCGGTTCCTTCACAGATAAGGGAGAAGGCACACCCGTTCAGTGGGGAGTCGAACTACAATACCCCACCAAGAAACAAGGAGGGCTCGTTTACATCCAACGCTGGGATGCTGAGTGGTCCGATTAAACCCAAAGTCTTTAATCAGCCCATTTAAATGAAACATTTATTACTAGTTACTTTTGTGATCACCCTGCAGGCGCTAAGCGCTGTCGAACTCGATCCGATGGAAGCGTCCGTTCGCGCTAAAACGAATCAACCCTGGTTCGCTCAATATATGGTCGGTGAACCCATCGTCGCGGGTTTTCCTGGTGAATCTGAAGTGGATCGATTGGAGCGCATTCGACCATGGGAGGATGCGCGTTTCGGTCTCTTCTTGCATTGGGGCCCACAGAAAGCTGGAGGCGAGGCGGTTATCTCCGACAAAGTATTGTCGAAGTTTAATCCGGTAAAGTTCGATGCTGAAGAGTGGGTCTTAACTGCAAAGGAATTAGGCTTTCGTTATATTGTGATTACCTCCAAGCATCACTCGGGGTTTTGCATCTTTGATTCGGCTTACACCGATCACGATATTATCGATGCGACACCGTTTAAGCGCGACCCCTTGAAGGAGTTGGCTGATGCGTGTGCGAAGCACGATATGCTGCTAGGATTTTATTATTCTGTCTGGGATCTTAAACACCCCGACTATACGGGTGAGATTGGCAGTCCAAACTACGCGCGTTACCACCAATACATGCTCGACCAAACCGAGGAACTACTGACGAAGTATGGCTCCGTCGTTACCTTGTGGTTAGACGGCGAATGGGTGAACAGTTGGACGGTGGAACGGGCAATGGAATACCGTGATCATATCCGTGCATTGCAACCGGAGATCATGCTAGTTGACCGCGTCGGACAGCGTCGCGTCGGTGACGGTGATTACGGCTCATCTGAGAACTTTGTGCCCTATATCGGCGAGAACTGGTCACGTCCATGGGAGAGCTGCCAGAAATTTGATGGGGGATGGTTCTGGAAAGGACGTGATACTTCTCAGTCTCTAAATTGGGCACTGCGCAATCTGTTTGATACCGTCTCACGCGGCGGCAATTTTCTTATGAATATGGGGCCGACGCCTGAGGGGCTATTGCCGCCTGTCAGCGTGAAGAAGCTCAAGCCATTAGGGCAGTGGTTGGAGGCCAATGGAGAATGTGTGTATGGCACCCAACGTGGCCCGCATTATTTATTGGATTGGGGCACCAGCACCCGGCGTGGCAACACGCTCTACTACCAGGTGTTCGATTGGCCAAAGGATGGCACATTGATCATTCCTAGTCTGAATGCAGGGAAGCCGAATGCCGGTATTCAGGCGATTTCATATCTCAATCACGAAGCGTCAGTTTCCTTTGAACAAGTCGGACAAGACGTGCACGTGCAGTTACCATCCAAACCGGTGGACCCGCTTTTGACTGTTTTGAAAGTAGAGCTGACTGACGAACCCATCGTGAACAATGCCATCCGTCCGTTGGGCAAGCCACTGCGTCCACAAACAGGCAATTCAAAGCTTCGTGTGGGAGACTATTTCCTATCCGCTGCTTTTGCTAAAATCCACGGGGATACCCTGCATTTCTCACTGGGCAGTGGGGCCGGTGCACAGCGTGAAAACCTCAAGGGCTGGACGAATCCGTCCGACTGGGCCGAGTGGACTTTACAAGTAGATGAGCCCGGTCGCTACAATGTGAAGGTCAACTACTATAGCTGGATGCAGAGCGGTCGCTTTGCCGTTGAAGTCGCGGGCCATTCCTTTGAGCACACCGTGCAGGCGGGGAAACTGAAAGGCAAGCAGTCGCCACTCAAAGCGGGCCCTCAGAGCGTCACGCTTGGTCAGGTAGAATTCGAGGCTCCAGGGACTTATCAATTATCGGTCAAAGCACTTGAGATCACTCCGGAGGCCATCAAATACGGACAGGGTCTGATGGGACTTAAAGATGTGATACTGGAGAGAGTGCAATAATTTATGAACACACGAAATCTATTAACCGTCGTGCTGTTTGGAGCGCTGACGAATTTACACGCGGCTCCCTCCGTCGCCGCAGTTATAGAGGGCAGGGATCTGCCCAACGTGGTTCTTATCTTCGCCGATGACCTCGGATACGGAGATCTCAGTTGCTACGGCGCTGAGAAAATTAAAACCACACACCTCGATCAACTCGCTGCTGAGGGAATGCGTTTCACTGATGCGCATTCCAGTTCAGCGGTGTGCTCGCCCTCACGGTATGGCCTGTTAACGGGGGAGTATCCTTTTCGTGTCAACTACTGGGGCCCGGTCGGACACGATGGTAAGCTAACACTGGATGCATCACGCGATACGATTGCCGATGTGTTCAAACATGCGGGCTATGCCACCGCCTATTTTGGCAAGTGGCACCTCGGCTTCGGCAATGATGCGCCCGACTGGAATGAAGCCTTGAAACCTGGACCGCTTGAGTTGGGCTTCGACTATTTCTATGGCATCCCATGTGCGAACAGCGTGCCGCCCTATGTGTATGTGGAAAACCACTACATCGTCGGCTTGGATCCAGCCGATCCGATTGCTCCCAATCGTAAGCCGGTTTACGCTAAGAAGCTTCCTGAAAAAGGTGCTGGGCGCATCGGTGGTGGCAAGGCAGCACACCAACTCTACGTCGATGAAAGGATCGGCACCAATCTCACGGAACGTTCAATTCAGTGGATGGATTCAGTCAAGGATGCTCAGCCGTTCTTCTTGGCGCTCTCGACGACGAACATTCACCATCCCTTTACTCCAGCACCTCAGTTTAAAGGCAGCAGTGAGGCGGGTCTGTATGGTGACTTCACCGTCGAACTCGATTGGATCACGGGGCAAGTCATGGATTTCCTCGAGCAACAGGGGATTGCCGACAACACGCTGGTGATCTTCAGTAGCGATAATGGTGGCATGCTCAACAACGGCGGACAGACCGCGATTCGGATGGGGCATGATATCAACGGTGACTTGCTAGGCTCAAAGTTCGGTGCGTGGGAAGGCGGACATCGTGTGCCGATGATTGTGCGTTGGCCTAATAAAGTGCCTGCAGGCACTACCTCGGATGCGCTGATTAGCCACGTGGACTTACTGGCCACATTCGCTGCAATCACCGGGCAAAAACTCGAGGAGGAGCGTGATAGCTTGAATCAACTTGCAACACTTACGGGCACACCGGGTCAACCGATCCGCACCGATCTCATAATTTGCCCCAACAATCCGGCACACTTGTCCATCCGGCAGGGCGACTGGGTTTATATTCCTACAACAGGAGATGGTGGTTTTACCGGTAGTAAGGGCGGCCCTGCGTCCGTTGCGGTGATGGGGCGAACTAATAGCGACATCGTTAAAGGTAAGCTGCGCCGCGCTGCGCCGAATGCTCAGCTCTACAATCTCGAACAGGATCCTGCACAGACTAGCAACGTGATCGCCGATTATCCGGAAGTCGCCCAGAAGCTTGCTGCGCAATTAGCGAACGAACGTGCCACGATTCCAAATACAAAACCCATTGGCTGGATAGCAATGAAGGCCAAGAAAAAGTAATAGTTTACCCCATGAAAAAAGAAACCAAACAAGATTTAGACCATGCCTTAGAAGCGGGTGTGTCACGTAGGCACTTTCTCAAGGCAGGGGCACTGTCGGCTGCCGGCCTTACCTTTTCAGGCTTCCCGGTGATGGCGGGGCCGTTCTCGAAAGAGGATATTACGAATCACTTGATTCCAGCCGACAAGAAGCTATCCGCACAATGGTTGGCCTCGTTGACGCAGCGCGGTGCGCCCGAGTTATTCAAAGGCGAGGAGCTCAAATATATCGGTATGCCAATTGGTGGCATGGGTTGTGGTCAGCTCTACCTCGGCGGCGATGGTAAACTATGGCTCTGGGATATTTTTAAGAGCAACTATTTCCGTGTGCCGAATCCCGGCAATATGATTGCAGCGTTCCCGATGGGCGGCAACTACGCCAACCCAGTTGCGCAAGGTGAGCCATACAGTGTGCAAAATGGTGCAGACGTAAACCAAGGCTTCCTTATCCGCACGAAGGCTGGCACCAAGACGCTGGATCGTCAGGGCTTCTCCAATATTCAATTTCGCGGAGAGTATCCCATCGGTAAGGTCAGCTACACTGATGGTGATATACCGGTGACCGTGCAATTAAGCAGTTTCAGTCCATTCATCCCACTCAATGCCAAGGACTCGTCGATCCCAGCCACGGTGATGAGTTACACTGTGACCAATACCTCGAATGACAGCGTAGAGGTCGATCTCGGCGGATGGCTGCAAAACGCCACATGCCCTTACTTAGATGCCAAAGCACAGGGTAAGCGTCGCAACCACTTTGTTCAGTCTACGACTCAATCCAGTATCTTAAGCACCATCGAAGGCAAGGGACTGGAGGAGAAGCATGGCTACGGTTCCATGACCTTGTCACTGCTGCATGAGTCGAATGCAAAGGATCTCAAGGTCACTGCCGCCACCACGCTTGACGGTGCCAACGGGCCTGCAGGCTTTGTCGATCAAGCATCGGCGGATGAAGCGCAAGCCCCTGCTGAGAAAGCGTTGGACGAGCCGCTGGTTGGTGGTCTATTTGCCAGTTTTACATTGGCGCCTGGAGAAACCAAAACAGTCGATTTTGCGATCACTTGGTTCTTCCCCGAATATGCAGAGATTGATGCGAAGCCACTCAAGGGGGCCAAGCAAGGATCACAGCATATCTTCCGTGGTAGAAAACGTTTGTATAGCAATCACTTCAATTCCGCCGAAGAGGTCGCGGAATACCTCGCGAGTGATAACAAGCGTTTGCTCACCAGCACGCAGGCATGGAACCAGACATGGTATGATAGCACGCTGCCATATTGGTTCCTCGACCGCACCTTCATCGGCTTGGATTGTATCGCAACGCAGACCTTCCATTATTTCGATGATGGCCGTCCTTATGGCTGGGAAGGTGTCGAGTGTTGTCCGGGCACTTGCACGCACGTGTGGTATTACGCTCAAGCGCTTGGCCGCATCTTTCCAGAAGTCGAACGCGCCTTCCGCGAGAAGGTTGATTTTGTCGATGGCATCGGCATGGAAGCAAAGAGCGGCATGATCAAAGACCGCGCCGAATACCATAAGAAGGGCGGCAAAGAGGCGGTCGACGGTCACGCCGGTTCGATCATGCGCGCCTATCGTGAGCACCAGATGTCGCCGGATGATGCATTCCTTAAACGCTTATGGCCGCAGGTAAAGAAGGCGACCGAGTTCCTAATCGCTAAAGACCCTGACGAAAACGGCATGTGGGAAGGTAAGCAACCGCACACGCTCGATGCTGCGTGGTATGGCCCGATGGGCTGGTTGAGCAGTCTCTACCTAGGCGCCTTGGCGGCGGCCGAAGAGATGGCAACGGAAGTCGGCGACGATGCCTTTGCAGAACGTTGTCGTATGCTTCTGGATCGCGGCTACAAGAACATCGTCGCTGAAGTCTATAATGGCGAATATTTCATTCACAAGCCAGCGAAGGGGGGCAAAGGTCTCAACACCAACAAAGGTTGTCATATTGACCAAGTGATTGGTCAGGCTTGGGCCTATCAAGTCGGCTTGGATCGAATCATTCCAAAGGAAGAAACGGTCTCTGCGCTCAACAGTATTTGGAAATACAATTTTGCGCCGGATGCGGGGCAATATGCGCTCGATCATATTCAAATCGAATCGGCTTTCCGTTGGTATGCGATGCCTGGTGAGGCAGGTCTACTCATGACGACTTGGCCAAAGGGTGGAGCCAAGGAAGCCATACCCGGAGATAAGCTGCGCTCAAAGAAAAACCCTGACAGGTTCACAAGTGTCGGCGGCTACTTTAACGAATGTATGAACGGCTTCGAATATCAGGTGGCCGCTCATATGCTCTACGAAGGTCAGCCTGACTCAGACCTTGTCGAAAAGGGCCTCGCGATTACCAAAGCGATCCATGAGCGCTATGGCGCAGCAAAACGTAACCCCTACAACGAGATCGAATGCGGCGATCACTACGCGCGCTCGATGGCCAGCTACGGCATCTTCCTCGCAGCCTGCGGCTATGAGTATCATGGGCCGAAGGGATATCTCGCCTTCGCACCACGCATCCACCCCGAAGACTTCAAGGCTCCGTTCACGACGGCTGAAGGATGGGGCAGCTTCTCGCAGAAGGTTGCTCAAGGCACACAGGTCGAACGGATTGAATTACGCCATGGTCAGTTAGTCTTGAACGATCTTGCATTTGCCAAAGTGAAAGGTTTCAGCGGAAGTCAGGCCAAGGTCGAGGTCGACGGCAAGTGGCTCAAGGTCCGATTTAAACAAGAATCTGGACGTTATGTTGTCAGCTTTGAGGACGGACTGAAGCTGGAAGTCGGGCAGACCTTAAGCGTGAGTATTAGTTAAATAGGATGACTTGTCATTTTAAACGGTTTTTCTCTTTCTGTCTGCTGCTGTTGGTCTTTGGCATGGTTGTCCATGCTGAAGGTCTGAGGCGCGTCGCCTGTGTGGGCGACAGCATCACCTATGGTTTCGGAATCAAGGACCGGGCAGGACAGAGCTATCCAGCTCAGCTGCAGGATTTACTGGGCGAGCATTGGGGCGTCGGAAACTTTGGTAAGAACGGTGCCACAGTCTTGAAGCAGGGGCATGCACCTTACTGGAAAACCTCACAGTTTAAGGCTGCTATGCAATTCATGCCGGATCTGGTAGTGATCCAGTTAGGCACGAATGATACGCGGCCACAGAACATCGGAAAACATAAGTCGGAATTTGTCGCGGACTATGTCGAGCTGATCCGCACGTTTCAGAACTTAGAGAGTAAGCCTACGGTGTGGATCTGCATTCCGGTTCCGATCTATACTGAACACAAGGGGATGACCGATGACGTCCTGACAAATGAAATTATTCCTTTGATCTCTGAGGTGGGGGTTCAGGCGGGGGTCAATATCATCAATCTCAATACGGCATTGAGCGACAAAAAGGCGTTGTTTCCAGATGGCGTGCACCCCAACGCCCAGGGCGCAGGCCAAATTGCAAAAACGATCGCTACAACAATCACAAAACTAGTTGATTAATATTTCATGAAGACGTTCCACTTTACTTTGGCTCTCGGCCTCGCTCTCGCGGCTCTATGGCTGCAGCCTGCAGCGGCGGAATCTGTTAAGCCAAATTTCATCATCATCTTCACGGATGACCAAGGCTACGGTGACCTCGGTTGTTTTGGTGGCGATCATGTGAAGACACCCAATATTGACCAGATGGCTGCCGAAGGTGCGCGTTTGACTAACTTCTATGTGTCCACTCCGATTTGCACTCCATCGCGTGCTTCTCTGATGACAGGCACACATGCTGAAAGAATCGGGATGAACAGTGGTGTCTGTCTCGCGGGTGATTCGTATGGATTGCATCCTGATGAAATCACAATTGCGGAAGTGGCTCGTTCAGCAGGTTATCAAACCGCGATGTTTTGGAAGTGGCACCTCGGCGACCAACCCGGGCTGTTGCCGATGGATCAAGGCTTCGATGTCTTCTTTGGTCTGCCTTACAGTCATGACATCAATCCACGTCATGGTAACAAAAAGTATAATTTCCCGCCACTTCCTGTGCTTGAGGGAAATACAGTCGTCGAAGTGAATCCTGACCCTGCGTATTTAACCAAACGATTCACTGAAAAGGCGGTCGACTACATCGCTAAGAATCATGACGAGCCTTTCTTTATCTACCTTGCACATCCGATGCCGCACCGTCCGCTCGCGGTCTCGGAGGACTTCATGAAAGATGTTCCCGAGAAGCTCCGCGCCGCGGTTGCACGAGAAGATGCCTCGCCGAGTATGGGCAAAGTGAGAGACGGGATTTATCCTTATGCGATTAATGAAATTGATTGGTCGGTAGGCGAAATCCTTAAGGCACTCAAGGAACACGGCATTGACGATAATACCTTTGTTATCTTCTCAAGCGACAACGGCCCTATGGTCGGTTCACCGAAACCATTGTCGGGCGGTAAGGGTAAGATACTTGAGGGTGGAGTGCGAGTGCCCACCGTAGTGCGCTGGCCTGCCCAGATACCAGCTGGTAAGGACAATTCGGAAATTATGAGCACGATGGACCTGCTCCCCACATTTGCTAAGCTTATGAAGAGGCTGATGGGGTCATGTCATTACCTTTGTGGTCAGTTCTCTGAAAGCCTCCTCTTTGTGGCCTCGGTCTTTTTTGAATTCGGACATGTATCGGTAAACTGCGTCTGGGTTGTCCATGTTGAACTGCCACACCTTTTTGATGAAACTATGCCAACCACAAAGGTAATTACATGACCCTTTTTCCGTTTAAGTGAAATTCAGCGGTTAAAAAATCTGGGTTCCTTTCTTCTGCAACGTAGAAGATAGTTAATGGAACATTAGCGAAATTGAGTGCTCTGACTGGTCCGCTATTATTTTAGTTTGATCGATTTAATGCTTTCTCGAAGCGAATTTTCGTATTTTGGAAAATCGCTTTTAGTTGAATTAAAGTTAAAGGCGAGCATCTGACCGTTCAGCCCAGTGATTAGCATGATATTGTAGATGTCTGCATCCACGGCATTTGACGTCATTTCGAGGAAGATCCATTTCTGTCCATCGATCTCAATAATTTCCTTTTTCTTCCATTCAGGAATCCAGAAGGGGTCATTCCGTATATTTACATATAGACACCTACGTAATGACCCCTTTTTAAGTCTCCTTTTTAAGTCTTATGTCACGGCTTGGGGATTAAAACGAATTGGGCTCTCACGAAGGCACGAAGCTCACGAAGTGTAAGGATGCGTAGGGTGTTGTTACTTCGTGAGTCTTGGTGTGGTTGGAGCTTCTTGCACGGTGCGGTCTTCCTCATTCGACAAGCTCATGATCTAGGGCGAGGAAAGCCCCGACGGAGGGAGACTTGAGGGCTGAGAGTTGAGACTTGAGGATGAATCTTCACGCTACGATGTTGTCTGAGCTTGGTGTATACTTGGCGTATACTTGGCGTGTCTTAGCGGGCAGATTCTTTGGTTGTGCAACAGGCCGAAACTGGTTCAGGCTTCGAAGAAGCTATGCCCAGACTAGTCTTGGTTCCGCTTACTGAGACTCTGTTAGGTCGATTGATATGTTGTAATAATCTGCGTCCATCTGCGAAATCTGCGGTTAGACAATACAGAGCCTGAGTTTGGAATACGTTGGTTCGGTTGAGACGTTCGATGAATCTTCGCGCTACGGCTTTGGCTCGGAGGATTGTGCTCGGTGGCTTTGGCTCGGTGGCTTGTGCTCGGTGGACAGACAGGAATGTCTGTGTCACGGCTTGAGGCAAAAGGAATGAGGTGTCTCACTGTGTCACGAAGCGCACAAAGGCAGAGGGTGCGTAGCCTTTCAGTGGCAGTTGTCTGGGCTTTGTGCCTTGAGCGTAGCGGGCGTGAGACTTCGCAAATGCAACGGGCCGAAACCAGTTACTGGCTCCGCTACACTTAAGCTCGGTGCTTGGGTCTGTGGCCGAAACCAGTTCCTGGGACCGCGACACTTGGGCTCGGTGCTTCGGGTCTGTTAGGTCGATCGCCACGTTGTAAGAATCTGTGTCCATCTGCGCAATCTGCGGTTAGACAATGCCGAGCTTTAGTTTGGAATTAGTTGGTTGGGCGGGGACGTTCGATGAATCTTAAAAGAGTAGTTCGAAGGCAGAATCTAGGAGCTGATGATCAGTGTCTTATGTGGATTTTCCCGGCTGCCAAATAGCTTCGCCTGCGCTTGCACCCAAGGACATAATAAAGTGTCGCTGTGCTCGGTAGGCCACGGTTTCTTGATGCCTAACAAAGTCCGTAGATGGCGTCGCGTAAATTTTCGTCGTGCTCTTTGGCGTCGTTCAGGCTCCGTGGCTCTGTGCCCTCCAGTGACTATCGGGAGCGGGTGGTTAACAATGCGTTGGAGATGAACGTTCGATGAATCTTTACGCTACGGCTTTCACGTTGAGGTCATCGTGTGGACGGTCGAAGCGGCGTTTCTTTTTGTGCTTTTTTGCGCCTTTTCGTGGCTAAATTCATTCTACGGTTAAGCGCTTAAGTTCTGATTCAAAAAGGCGCTAAGCGCACGAAGTCAGAGGCTACGTGAAAGGCGCTGACTCCAATTGGACAGATAAAATGCCTGTGTCACGTTGTGGAACATATCACCCATTTCAGTGATAGTGATCTCAGTTTGATTCTGTTATACTGACAAGAGTTGAAGTCAGGACTATAGCAATCTTGCGCGACCAATATCCCATTTATCCCAAACAGAATGAAACGAAAACTCACTTACTCGTTAGCCGGAATGCTTGCGATGGTCGCGTCGGCCCTGCTCGCGAATGCTGAAACCGCGGATTCAACAACGGCCGCGCAGGGCAAACCGAATTTGATCATCATCTTCACCGACGATCAGGGCTACGCCGATCTGAGCTGTTTTGGTGGAAAGCATGTTACCACGCCAAACATCGATCAGATGGCAGAAGAGGGTGCGCGGCTGACTAGTTTCTATGTGGCCGCACCGCTCTGCACGCCGTCGCGCGCTGCGCTGATGACGGGTTGCTACCCTGCACGCATTGATATGGATGTGCCGTCTTCGCTAGAGATTGATATGCCGCATCTTCCCAAGGGTAGAAAGTTTCCCGTCTGTTTGGCTGGCGATGGACGTGGACTCAGTCCGGACGAGCTAACGATCGCCGAAGTCGCGCAATCTGCTGGCTACAAAACCGGGATGTTCGGCAAATGGCACCTGGGGGACCAGCCTGAGTTTTTGCCGACCCGCCAGGGCTTTGAGGAATATTTTGGCATTCCCTACAGTCACGACATTCACCCAAAGCACCCGAGGCAGAAATTCTTTAATTTTCCACCGCTACCACTGCTGGAAGGTGAAACCGTCATTGAGCTGGAGCCAAATGCCAACTACCTAACGCGCCGCATCACTGAGCGCGCAGTCGATTTTATCCAACGCAACAAGGACGACCACTTCTTCCTTTATGTCGCGCATCCCTTACCACACGGGCCGCTCGCGGCTTCGCCTGAAATTAAGAAGGCGTATGCGCAAGAACGCAAAACCAATGGCAAAGGGAAGCCAGGTATTTTTTCAGAGGCCATGTTTGAGATCGATTGGTCGGTTGGAGAGATTCTGAATACACTCAAAGAGGAGGGGATTGATGAGAATACCATCGTGCTGTATACGTCTGATAACGGACCCAGCAAAGGTTCTGCCAAGCCTTTGAGTGGCAAAAAGGGGAGCACTTTGGAGGGCGGTCAACGCGTGCCGACTGTAATCCGCTGGCCAGCCGGAATTCCTGCAGGCAGTGATAACGATGAACTACTCACTGCAATGGACGTGCTTCCTACGTTCGCAAAACTCAGCGGAGCTCAATTGCCAGCGGATCTCGTAATTGATGGCAAAGACATGATGCCCACCCTAACTGAGGGCGCAGAGAGTCCACACGAGTATTTCTTCTATGCGCATTGGGGCGTGCTTGAGGCCGTGCGCTGGAAGTCTTGGAAGTTACGCATCGTCGATGGCAAAGAAGCGCTCTACAATTTGGACGATGATATTCGTGAGAAGAGAAATGTCGCGACCAAGCACCCTGAAATTGTTCAGCAACTTAAGGTTGCGATGGCAGGGTTTGAGACAGAAATGACCGCTGGAGTCCGCCCAACAATCACAGTTGAAAATCCGGTGCCGCTGAGCCTTAAGTAATCGTCATTTCATTCCCTGTGACGATCTTTGCTGGCACACTTAGGTTCGTTTTATTTTTAACCACCCGCTGCGCTAGAGGACACTGAGAGCACAGAGCTTACATCGCTAAAATTTCGAGCTACAAGCTGATATTTGAAAAACGTCTGATTGGCTCAGTGCTCTCTGTGTCCTCTAGTGACCGTAGGGAACGGGTGGTTAAAAATCCTGGGGTCCTTTTCCCCTGAAATGATTCATATGCCAGCAGCAAAAGCGAACAACTCATGAATTTTAAAATACTAAGCTGTTTGTCTCTCATGGCCTCGGCGCTCTTTTTGAATGCCGAGACAACGCCTCCGAATGTCGTCCTAATCGTGGCGGAGGATCTTGGGTATGGCGATTTGGGGTGCTATGGTGCCACCAAAGTAAGCACACCCAACATCGACGACTTAGCCGCGAATGGCCGTATGTTCGTGGATGCTCATTCGGCTTCCGCTGCGAGCTCTCCGTCGCGCTACGCGCTGTTGACCGGGGAGTATCCTATTCGTGCATTGAATGGAAAAGGTCTGTGGGCTCCGGCTCGAAATAATTCGCCGCTGCTGATCGCTGTGGAGCAAGCAACGATCGCGGACCTGTTTAAAACAATGGGCTATGCGACTGCGATGATCGGCAACTGGCAATTAGGGTTTGGCGAAGGTGGCAACGATTGGCCGAAGCTGCTGCAGTTTGGGCCGTTGCAACTCGGCTTTGATTACTTCTTTGGACTGCCTGTGGGCAATAGTGTGAGTCCGTTTGTCTATGTGGAAAATGACCAGATCGTTGGGTATGATCCAGCAGATCCGTTGGTCTATATTGGGCCCAAAGCGTCGAAGCAAGCGACACCACTCACACCGATTTCGCCAGAAGCGGGTCAGCGCTCTGACAACGTCTTTAGTGGGGCAGTGCAGGCGCATGCGATTTACAAGGACGATGCGGTTGGCACCCAGCTCACCGAGAAGGCGATCGACTGGATGGAGTCGCAAGAGGCACAGCCCTTTTTTCTCTATTACTCGACGGTTCAAATTCACCACCCCTACACACCTGCGCCGCAATTTCGCGGCACTAGCGAGGCTGGTCTGTATGGCGATGTGATCCATGAGTTAGATTGGATTGTCGGGCAGATTGTGAAAAGCCTAGAGGCGCAAGGTGTGTTAGATAACACGCTGATTATTCTAACGAGTGATAATGGCGCGATGTTTAGTAATGCAGGGCAGGAGGCCTTCAAGTTGGGGCATCATAGCAGCGGCGAGTTATTGGGGTATAAGTTTAGTGCATGGGAAGGGGGGCACCGTGTGCCGTTTATCGCTACATGGGCTGGCAACATTGAGCCGGGAACGGTGTCGTCGCAATTGATCAGCACGGTTGATTTGTTTGCCACGTTTGCTGCACTGACTGGCCAAGTGGTAACGGGCACTGACAGTATCAATGCGCTGCCAGCTCTATTGGAAGAACCTACGCAGGCACTTCGCGAGCACCTTGTCATTGCCGCGCGACAGGAGCAGCACCTGGCACTGCGCAAGGGAAAATGGGTGTATCTTCCTTTTCAAGGCGGTGCCGGCTTTAAGGGAAAGAAGCCCGGCCAAAACGGATTCGCAGGCCCACCAGCAGTCACTTACACGGGGCGTAGCAACAGCGATATCCAGAAAGGTAGAATCAAAAAGGGTGCGCCGCCGGCACAATTATACGACCTTGAAACGGACTTAGGTCAAACGGTCAACTTGTATGAATCGCACCCAGACGTGGTTGAAGCAATGGAGGCATTGCTATCAGAGTATCACGTAAACCAGTGATAGCGCTCTGGGTTTGATTGAGCTATACTCTTTGATCTTATAGTTAGAAAGAAATGTCAGTGTGCCCCGTGCGCTCGGCAATCAGTCGTATCGATCCATTATCCCCAACAGAATGAAAAAACAGCTCACCTATTTATTGCTCGGATTACTCTCGATCTCCGCATGGACGCATGCGGAGTCTACCAGGCCAAATTTCATCATCATCTTTACCGATGATCAGGGCTATCAGGATTTGGGCTGCTACGGATCGCCAGATATTAAGACGCCGCGCATTGACCGTATGGCGGACGAGGGCATGCGCTTTACCAGCTTCTATGCGCAGACCGTTTGCGGACCCTCACGCGCTGCGTTGATGACCGGGTGCTACCCACTGCGACTAGCGCGTCAAGACGACCCGAATTCGATTCACCCTGAGTTACACACGGACGAGATTACGATTGCTGAAGTGTTGAAAGGGCAGGGCTATGCCACAGCTGCCTTTGGCAAATGGGATTTGGCGGGGCACAATCCGGCACATGCCAAAACGGAGCTACTCCCGCCGTATCAAGGATTTGATACCTATTTTGGAACACCTGGGAGCAATGACAGTTCGGTTAATCTGATCCGTGGCACCGAAACGATTGAGCGCAAGGCGGATATGGCGATGCTGACTGAACGCTATACTGACGAGGCGTTGACATTTATTGAGGCGCACCGAGATGCCCCGTTTTTTGTCTATTTGGCGCATACGATGCCACATACCAAGTTGGCGGCTTCTAAAGACTTTAAAGGCAAGTCAGCTGGCGGGCTTTATGGTGATGTTATCGAAGAGTTGGATTTCAATGTCGGTCGGGTGCTCGATAAGGTCAGCGCACTCGGGCTCGATGAGACGACCTATATTATCTTTACCAGTGACAACGGGCCATGGCTGATTCGAAAGAATCACGGAGGTCATGCGGAGCCGCTGCGCAGTGGCAAGACTTCCTTCTGGGAAGGCGGCTTGCGGGTGCCATGTATCATACGCGCACCGGGCAAGGTTCCTGCGGGCACCGAGTCGGATGCCATCGCGGCCACGATCGACCTGATGCCGACACTCGCCACGCTGGCGGGGACTATGGCTCCCACTGACCGTGTGATCGATGGTGTTGATCTCTCTGAGCTTATTCACGGTGAAGTGGTCGATATCGACCGCAGTTATTTTTATTATCAACACGACTGCCTGAGAGCGGTTCGTTCAGGTAAATGGAAACTGATCTTGCCACACACTGAGCCAGTGAAGGGGAGTATTGCGACGAATTGGAAGCGACACATTGATAAATCCGATGCGATACGTATTACAGAGGCGCGATTGTATAACTTGGAGGCAGACATCAGCGAGACCACAGATGTGGCTGCCCAATATCCGGAGCTTGTCGCACAGTTAACAAAACTCGCAGACTCGGCTCGCGCTGATCTCGGAGACCATGGTGTCTTCGGTGCAAATGCCCGCACGTTTGGTGCGGATCGACGAACGCTTTCTACCGAGCCAAACTATGGTCCCGCCACAGCAAGCTCGAAGAAGAAAAAGAAGTGAAGTAATTATTCGAAAATGAAAAACAACATGAAATGCATGGTCTTAGTTTCAGCACTTGTCGCTCTATCGACAGTGACTACTGCATCTGAAGACTTAGACCCCAAGAACCATAAGGAGATCTACGCCGAAGCTTTTAAGTTCTGGAAACAAGAAGTGAAGGTGGATCCGACACCAGCCAGTGATGCGCAGGTGGTGATTACAGTTTCGGATACACCCACTCTGCAGACACCGGAGTGGAAGCGCCGAGATCCCAGTGATATCATTCGTGTGGGGGATACCTATTATGTGTGGTATGCAAAAATCCATCAGAGTGAGCAAGGCTTCCCCGGTGGCTGGAGTGCGAATACTTGGTATGCGACAAGTAAAGATGGTGTCGATTGGCAAGAGCAAGGAATCGCCATAGATAAGGGTGGGGCCGGAGCTTGGGATGAAGGTGGAGTCTATACGCCGAATATTTTGGCCTATAAGGGTATATATTACCTCGCTTACACTGGTGTGAAAGCACCTTTCAATATTCCTCATAATTTAGCTTCGATCGGTATGGCTGTTTCGGAGTCGCCAGATGGCCCCTGGACAAAATTGGGGGACAATCCGATGGTCACGCCGACTGATTCTTACGATGCTCCGGATGGATTCCTTTGCGATGATACTGTATTTGTCGTTAGAGAGGATAAGATATGGCTCTATTACAAAGGTTACCCGAAGACCATCGATGCGGAGGGTAAAGACATACGTGTAAGGCAGAGAACGTTTCTCTTGGTTGCGGTCGCGGATAAACCCGAGGGCCCCTATGTGAAGCACGGGGAAATCTTGCATGAAGGGCATGAGGCGGTGCTTTGGAAGAATCCTGATGGTAGTGTCGGTTCCCTTTGCACCTCCCATGGTCCATCGCTCTACTATGAGTCTACGGACGGTATCAACTTTAAGAGCATGAATCCGATTACCTCGCAAAAAGCCCTTGGAATGTATCGGGCTGATTTTGAAGAAGGCAATATAGGGGCACGACCCACCTGGGGGATTTCTGCAGAAAAGAACAAAGACGGCCTCGGCTTGCGTCGCATTGAGATCAAATGGCCATAATGAATCTATTTTAACTTAATCTCATCTAGCCAAGAGAATAGAAGCCTCTACAGTAGGCTTAGGTTCAATTTTAGAAACCCCGACGTAGGTCTGCCGGAGATGGCGTAGCAATGCACACGAATTTACACGACGGAGGTCTGTCGGAGATGGCGTAGCAATCTGATAAGTTGCCTACCGAGCGCAGCGACACTTTATTATGCGCTTGGGTGCAACCGAAGGGCGAAGCCATTTGGCGAATCGAAGATGCTTCATAAAACACTGATGTTCAGATTCTAACCACTGTCTTCTGACTTGCTTCGCCATCTACGGAAGACCTCCGCCTAACTCATCTTTTAAGGATAAACTACTTTGCGTAGCTGTAGCTTTCTCCAGCTTTTAGGCTGATGTTATTCGAGAGCTGCTCGTCGTGGTAAAGGCGGAAGGTGCCGTCTTTACTGGCGGTGATTTTAGCAGTCTTGAGTTGTCCGCCTTCCCACGCGATGTCTACTAGAAAACCACCTCTAGCTTTCATACCTGAGATGCTGCCTTTTCTCCACTCAGATGGTAGTGCGGGTAGTAAGTGCAGAATGAAGGGTGCATCTACGAGTGAGTTTGGAGGCACTGTGGCGACGAATACTTTTTCGTTGTCTGCGGTGGGCTCGTAAGCGACGTAGGTTGCTTCCGCAATTTCTGTTGCGCTAGAGTCTATGCTGCGCAGATGGCTCTGGAGGAGCATTTCACAGACGCCGGCAGCGGCACCAAAGTTGCCATCAATCTGAAACGGTGGGTGGAAGTCGAAGAGATTTGGATGAACTTTCTTGGCGAGGAGCAGCTTGTAGATGCTGTGTGCACGGTCGCCATTGTGTAGGCGCGCCCAGAAGCAGGTCTTCCAGCCGACGCTCCATCCAGTCGCGTCATCGCCGCGGTGTTTCATGGTTACGAGCGCTGCGTCGTAGAGCTCTGGCGTGCTAAGGGGGGAGAAGTCGCGGCCTGGGTGCAGAGCGATGAGATGTGAGATGTGTCGATGTCTGTTCTTAGGATCATCCCAGTCTTCAGGCCATTCTTGAATCTGGCCATGGCGTCCAATCTTTTGTGGCGCGAGCTTGGGCAAGAGTTCTCTAAGTGAGGCGCGAAGCTCGGGGTCTCGGTCAAGGATGAGCGATGCTTCGATGAAGTCGGTAAACAGGTTCACGAGGAGTTGCTGATCCCAGTTCGCGCCCATGACTTGCTTGTTGTGTTTCATTCTCGCTGATTGATCCGGGTTCGTTGGATTGTAATGACACTCAGGAGACCATGTGGGGAATACCGCGAGCGAGCCATCACCGATGGGGGCTAGGAATTCGACGAAGAACTCGACGGCACCCTTCATGATTGGAAAGATTTCCTCTAGGTATTTACGGTCTTGGTTGAACGCATAGTGTTCGTAGAGGTTTTGGCAGAGCCAGTGGCCTGCTTGCTGATTGCGGCGGCCATGCACGTTCTGCGCGGTGAAGCCATAGACGTTGCCATTAAGCCCCATGCTCCAGCCTTTATTGATGCCGAAGACTTCTCGCGCATTATGCTTACCGGACTCTGCGACGACTTTCATGAATTCGACATAGGGGCGGAAAGACTCGGAGAGGTTGGATGGATCTGGCATCCAGTAGTTCATGGCGAGGTTGATGTCCGTGTGGTAGTCGCCGTTCCACATAGCAGTTTTATCAGCATTCCACAGTCCTTGGAGGTTGGATGGGACTGGGGCAGTGCGGGAGCAACCGAGTTGGAGGTAGCGGGCGAACTGAAAGTGGAGCACTTCAAGTTCGGCTCCGACCTTCTCTTTGATCATGAGATCGGTTGTTTTACCAGACGGCTCGAAATCGAGCTCGAACTGGCAGCGAGCCATTAGTGCCGAAAAGTCTGCGATGTGGCTTTCCTTAACAGCGTCGTAGCCGACCTTCTTCAGAGTAGCGATGCTTGCCTCTAGGTCTTTGACGTAGTCACGGCCTTTAAAAGCAGGAAAGATCGGGAGGTAGTCGCTGTAGGCTGTGGAGAAAAGGCGAACCTCGTTTGTGCCTGTGATTTTGACGGTTCCATTTTGATCTGCACTGACGGTGCCTCCATCTGCATCAATGTAGATGGCCTGCATCAGGAAGACAGGGTCCTCGACCATGTCCACTTTGACGGTCACCCAAAGAGTGTCGTCACGGAACTCAGTCGATTCGATGCTGTGGACGGTGTGAACCTTAATCGTGAGATCGAGAGGTTCATTGGTTGATGTGAAACGTGCTCCAGTTGCGTCATGCGGGTGGCTGCAGAAAAATTCGCGCTGGTAGGAGGAATCGTCCAGATCGTATTTAACCAAGCCCATACCAGTCATGAGATCGAGGGACCGCTCGTAGTTTTTGACCTCTGCCAGAGTATGCCCTGTCTCAATCGAGACGTTGGTCATGGTGGTGTAGCTTCCGAGTGGCTCCTGAGTGGAGAGATACTTGGTCGACATTGACTCCATAGAGTCTGGGCCTGAGCCGATGTTTCCGCTGCGGTAGACGTCTCTGACTTTTTCGAGGTTTTTGTAGGCTCCCTCGCGTGCGCCAGATTGGGTGACCACGTCGGTGCCACGCTTACCATTCCACCAGAGGGTGATGTCATTGAACATGAGGCGCTCTAGCTCGACGCCACCGGAAAACATGGTTCCAAGGCGGCCGTTCCCGAGAGGAAGCGCTTCCTTTATATAGTTCGATCTCCCTTTGCCGAATCGTTCGCCAAGATCGTCCGCCGCGGGCTCATCGTAGCGGAGTGTCAATTCGCTCCCGGTCGCGAAGGAGCATAGAGAAAAACTGAGACAGAGGAGTTTGAGAAGTTTCATAGTTTTTATGCAAAAATAAGAATAGGATACTACACCTATATCAAGTATATGTATATCACTGGATACAGGGATTCCGCCATCGTCCATTGCCTCAACTGCATGGTTGTTTCAGAAAATAGGCGACGCAGCCTTATAATATGCATACGAAAAAGTCTGATAAAGATTTTGTCTAAAAATCAAATACCGTTCTTATTCAAGACTATGTATCATTTACCCCGAATTTTATTTATACGACTGTTAATCCTCGCGACTGCACTTTTCAGTGCCGCCTTCAATACGCATGCCATGCATCATGAAACGAAGGGCATTGTGGATATTGAACTCGAAGATACCGATTCGCCGCTCGGGCTGTGGGAGTTGAAGCGCACGAAGCTGAAGAACGACTTCAGTGGAAATGGGTATTTAGAATTTACTGGCAACTCGCCGATTAGCGGCAAACCGAATTCTCCCTTGGAGTATGAGTTTACAATCAACAAAGGCGGGCTTTATTACCTTCACCTGCGATGTGCAAAAGAAGTCTTAGAGATCAAAGGGAAACAGCGCTCTGATATTGCCAATGATTGCTACGTGCGAGTCGAAGGCGATTTTTCCGCTGGCCCGAATGCGGGGGATGCGCACAGGAAAGATGCGCCGCTCGCACTGCTTCAAGCAGACACCAAATTTTTTGGCGGAGCCGATAAGCAATTCGAGTGGGTCTCTGGTAATCGTCTAGATCCCGGTGGCCATAATAACAAACGGGTGGCGGTCTATGATTTCAAGGCTGGCGAAACCTACAAGCTCGTGGTCTCAGGGCGCTCGCAATTCTTCAAAGTGGATCGTCTGGTGTTTCGTCATAAAGATGTCCCAGCTTCAGCGGTTGAAGGGCTCACTCAGCATTCCAACGCTGCGCCAACTTCCAAGTCTAATGATTTCAACAAAGCGAAGGATCTCTTCATCGCTCAGTTTGATAGCCTTCCCGATTCCGATGATATCCACGCGCAAGCGGCTGTCGGTTGCCTATTAGCGCATCCTAACTTTGAGGGTGTGAATTACTTTGCCGTGGCTGGAGCGTATGGGGTGCAGGTGAAGAACAGCCGCTTCAAGTATATCGACTCACGCCGTCTGTTTGACCTCGCGTTTGGCTTCGAAGCGCTGCCCACAGATACAGCTGAGCAGCGTGCGCAGGCTCGTTGGGTGAATGCGCATGCGCGCATCATCTACGGAACCAATGAAGACGGCTATGTGGTGCGCTCTCCAGAGCGGATTGCACAGATGGACTTTGCATCGGATGTAGTGAAAGCCAAAGCCAAGCCGATCTTAGAGGCAGGCGGGCGCGTGTTTGTAATGGATGCCGGCCAATCCGATTTCACAGCGGACTGGGTCGCGAAACTCATAGCGGATGGAGTCACAAATACTGCGACGAACGTCATCCTCGTCCAGCATAGCATTTGGAATGAGCGGCATACTGCAGGTCACCCAGACCGAGGTGCGCTCTTCACTGATGGTAAGAATGATTGGTCATACATCAACGACCCATCGATCTTGACTTATGTGCAGCTGGATGACGGCAATAATCCTTATGGAGCAAAGCCCAGTCGTGGCCCGAAAACTCCCAACTACAAGAATGCAGACACCCACTATTTGCCGGAAGCGATTGATCCGCAGAATCCAAACATCCATGCAAGAGAGCTATGGCTCTTGGCCAAGGAGATCGTCGATGGCTCTTCCTACTGGGGGAAAGTATTGACGAATGGTGGGGTCGACTTCTCGGACACCGTGGAAGCCATGTGGATCTTTGACTTGTCGGATGAGTCCGCTGGTCGGACGACCGTTCGAGGGTTCTGGGATGCGTATGTGGTGAATGGGGAGTGATTTAGATTTCAAGTAAAGGTAGCCGCAAAAAGGCGTAGGAGGTGTTTTTTAAACAGCGATACTCGCGCGCACCATAATTAGTGAAACGTGCCGCAGCTTATGCGGCTCTGCCGAATGTATTGGTTGTTTGGGGAGGGACGGCCTCCGCGCCGTCAGCCGAGCCAAAGCACAGAGCCAAAGCACCAGCACACCGCAAGACGAGGCGGAGCCTGAGCTTTACCCATATTTTTGAGTGTTCTAGTTGCCGCGATGAACGCGGTTCTTTGAGCACCTCTCCTTCGATTCAGAAAATCGGTCGGCCCTTACCCTGCAGCAGAAAACCGCTCGGTCACAGACCCAGCAGAGCTGGGAACCGCTTATTTACGCTTATGCAACGCTTATCCAGCACGACGTATATGAGAAAAAAGCATATCGATTGCAGGGAAAGGCGGCACTGATAAATGGCGGTGAACATTCATCATCTTTGAAGGGCTTGACTATCAATTCGTTGCTTCAAGTGCCTTGAGTGCTCAATATATAAGCCAACTGCGAAGCACTTTAATTGAGCAAAAAGCCATTTCCCTCATAAGCGTAAAATAAGCGCACATAAGCGGTCTGTTCTTCACCTGCCCCAAGGGCACCCGTTCGACAAGCTCACGACTGGCCGGTTCATCACATTCTCAACCAAAGCACCAGCACACCGCAAGACGAGGCGTAGCTCGTCCCTCCCGAATACGTTGAGCATAAATCACAATTCTTGATGCGCGGCAGTATTCTCCGCGCCTTTGTGTTCTCCAGCAACGCGGGCGGTTCAAATTTACCTGTTTTCAGCGATTGTTCTCAACGCTCCAATCTTATAGAATAGTCACTATCTGTTAAGTGGTTTTGAAGCATATAGCGACCAGTCTGCGATCACTGACCCCTCCATTTAAATACGCCCTTAAGTTACCGCTCATCACAATCATCATCTCATGAAAACGAATAAACTCACCCTTCTCGCACTGCTACCCGCGTGCTTCCTTGTCAGTGCTTGTCAAACAACCGAAACGAAGAGTGCTTCGCCCGAGCATAAGTCAATGACTTCGGACTTAGCTAAAACGGACTCCAATGACCTGATTCCAGCGACTCGAACGGGTGATGTCGCAAAGAAGACGGTTGGAGAAGTGGGAACCGTCAAGGTAACGCGCACTGCGCTGACCGGCATCGGCGAGGAGAAAGGTGTCATGCGTCGTGATCCGAGTGATGTGATCAAAGTCGGTGATCTCTATTATGTCTGGTATTCTAAAGGCACAATTGCTCCGGGTTACGATGCGACGGTGTGGTATGCCACCTCGCCGGATGGCTTAGATTGGACAGAGCAAGGTATGGCTGTCGATAAGGGTGAAGCAGGCACTTGGGAGGGAGGGAGTGCCTTCACTCCAAATATCCTCGTGGCCGAAGATCGCTACTGGCTCTTCTACACTGGCACATCTGGGGATTATCACAAGAAGCCATTCAACCCCGATTCAAAGATCGGCATCGCGGTATCTGACTCTCCGAACGGCCCATGGGAGAAACTGGCGACGAACCCTGCGTTAACAAACAGCGATGTTAAGTCTGACTTTGACAGTCACTTGGTCGATGACGCCTGCTTGGTCACTCGTGGCGGAAAATATTATTTTTACTACAAGGGACGTGAGCAAGGTAAGAGCCCCGCTCATACTAAAATGGGTCTCGCGATTGCCGATAAGCCAGAGGGGCCTTACGTGAAATACGAGAGCAACCCTGTGATCCCAGGAAACCACGAGGTCGTCGTATGGACCGAAGGCACTGGCGTCGCCGCGATGATTGGACCGCGCGCACCAAAGGACATTAAGCATTCGGTGATGTATTCTGAAGATGGTATTAATTTCACTAAGACATACAACGTCACTAGCGGTCACCCATGGGCGGCAGGTAGCTATCGTCCCGAAGCATTTACCGACAGTAACACCGGCGAGCCGATTCAATGGGGCATCGAAATGGCGGTCACTAAAGGCAAGGGCAAGTTGCCTTACTTACGCCGCTATGATGTTGAGTGGTCGAAATAATTCAGCAGCGAATATATAATTTACATGAAATCATACAAACGTCTCTTCCTCGCGCTCCTACCGGCATGCTTCCTTTGCGCGCCTACAGTCAACGCAGAGCCACAGGATCTTGGCACTGTCGAATTCAGTCGCACGAAGCTGACTGGTATCGGCGAAGAAGCCGGGGTCTCACGCCGTGATCCCAGTGATGTGATCAAAGTGGGTGACCTCTACTACATCTGGTATTCGCGCGGCCCCGTGAGAACGGGCTATGATGCGACCGTATGGTATGCCACTTCTGAGGATGGTATCAACTGGACTGAAAAAGGTCAGGCGGTTGGCAAGAGCACCGAGCCAGGTGCGTGGGATGAAGCGAGTGTATTCACGCCGAACATTCTAGTGGCTGAAGATAAATATTGGCTGTTCTTCACTGGGATCTCCAAGAATATGAAAGTGAGGCCGGATTCGAAAATCGGCATCGCGGTATCCGACTCGCCGGATGGCCCTTGGGAACGTTTGCCGAATAATCCAGTGTTATCAAATAGTCCGAACAAGGAGGACTTTGATAGTCACTTGGTGGACGATTCTTGCCTGATTGTGCGCGATGGGAAATACTGGTTTTACTACAAAGGTCGTCAGCTCGGCAAAAAGGCCTCTCAAACTCAGATGGGGCTAGCGATCGCAGAGAAGCCAGGCGGCCCGTATGTGCGTCATGAAGCGAACCCAGTCATTCCTGGAAATCACGAAGTGGTTGTGTGGCCCCAGGGCACAGGAGTCGGTGCGATGATCGGTAAAGTTGGACCTAAGGATCTGGTGCGCACCATTCAGTATTCAGAGGATGGTGTGAACTTCACCACCACGCACAAGATGAGCGAGGAAGCCTTTGCAGGCGGCACGTATCGCCCCGAAGCATTTACTGACAGCAATACAGGCGAGGGGCCGACTTGGGGTGTTGAAATCGGCAAGGGCAAGAAGCTCCTATGCATTCAACGCTTCGACCTTGAGTGGTCGGAGTAATGTCATGCTGCACCCTTAATCCTAAATTCGGCAGTTGGCATGAGCTCTGATTCTTAAACCGTTAATGGACGTTAATTAACGTGAATCCGAGCCACTGCCAACATGGCGAATGAGCGAACACTCGATTCCTAGTTAGAGACGTCACTCAAGTGTTTAAACAGTATGTATTTAGGGTCTCTGATTAACGTGCATTCACGTTTATTAACGGTTCAACTGATCTTTTAGGTTAATCCTGCTCTTAATCGACGCGTTGTTATATAGGGACGTATGGATGAAAATGCAGGATTAAGATTATGAGTAAGATTACGATTATGACGTTGAATATCCTTATATCTCTATTTGTGAGACAGTCTCTTACGGACTTATTTGCTGCCGCCTGCCGAGCGCAGCGACACTTGATTAGGCCCTTGGGTGCAACCAAAGGGCGAAGCCATTTGGCGAGACAAAGATTTTTCATTAAACACTGATATTCAGCTCCTAACTACTCTTTTAAGGATTATGCAAAATACCTCATTCCAGTGATAGGCGAATCACTTCTTTTTTAGTAAGATGCAGATCAATATTTTTTTAGATACACCGTTGTCTGAAAAAAATACCTCCAACGAACACAACCCCCTATACGATGATGAATAAAAGGACCCTAGCATTTTCTGGAGTTGCGATTCTCGCGGCTTCTTTAACCTCTCAAGCCGCGATTATTGTAGGCTATGATTTTACGGCTGGATCCACGACTGCTTCATCCATAGACGCCAATGTGACCAGCTCCATCAATTTGAATGCGGGGGCGACTGGTTTTGCAGTAAATGCAACTGTTGGTGATAGCACAGGAACAACTGAGGGCATTCCATTTTCCTCCGACGCGGGCAACTTTCGTGCAACTAATGGCTTAATCAAGGCAGGCAGTCGCGACTTAGCTATTGGTGCGGGCGATTACTATTCATTTACAATTGCTCCAAACTCAGGCTTTGAGTTGGATTTAGATAAGATCATCTTTAGTGCATCTCGGGCTGCTGATAACACCAGAAGTGCAGAGTCATGGGCTCTCATGTCTTCGATCACTGGGTTTACCACCGCCGATGCTTCGATAGATGCTGGGGCAATCACTACGGTCGCCGGAGGCGTTACTCCATATGAACAAATTTCCGTTGACGTGTCCGGAAATAGCGCTTTCCAAAATATTACAACTTCCACTGAATTTCGCGTTTATGTTTGGGGCGGGGCTTCTTCTAGTAGCAGTTCGGCAATCAATTACGACAATATTGGTGTGACTGGCACCGTGATCCCCGAGCCTGGCACCTACGCATTACTCGCAGGTTGCCTGGCGTTGACTTCCGTCATGATTCGTCGCCGCCGCGCTTAGTTCGCCTAAACGAAAGTTTTTCAATCAAGCCTCCAAGTGCCTGACGGCCTTGGAGGCTTTTTTGTGCGCAATTTGCTCGAGAGGCTCCGCCCGGCACCGCGCGAGCGACGAATCCTACAGGTTCGCATATCCGGCCGCAGGTTCATCGCAGGGGCGATTGCCTCTTTTTACGTTTTTTGACCTTAACCGTTGGACACTATTATTCAAAAATACCTGATTCCAGTGATAGGCGAATGCTTCTTTTGTTAGTAGTATACAGTTCATTACTTTTCAGGAGAACCGTCGTCTGAAAAATACCTCCAACGAACCCCACACATTGATGAATAAAAAGACCCTAGCATTTTCTGGAGTTGCGATTCTCGCGGCTTCTTTAACCTCTCAAGCCGCGATTGATATCTATGGTGCCACCACAGGTTATCAAAGCACTAGCAAGGACTGGCTCTCTAACACTTCCGACGATATCGACGGCAACGGTCTCGGCAGTGATGGTTATATCTTCTTTGGAAATTTCCCCGCTAGCGCACAGGGAAACAATACCAATCCTGGGAATGATGAAAACGAGAATATCTTCGGAGATAATTTATTGAGCTCCGCGTTAATAACAACTTCTCAGCCGACTTATGTCTCGACTGCTGCAACTGGGGCCGGCTCCTCTAACATCGGCCGCTTCAATGGCTACGAACATATTGACAGCCCACTCCTAGGCGACGGGACGGATCGCGTTGCGGGTAACCTGCTTTTTAGTAGCACCAGCCCAGTTGAGGTAATCGAATTTACAGTCAGTGGTCTCGCTGCAAATACAACTATTCGTGTCGGCGTCCTTGGGGCAGTTTTGAACGATGACAATCGTGCACGCTTTGGTTTGGCTAGCATCGGCTTGACCGATGGACTCACCACTAAAACCATCACAGGCTTGCCAAACTTGTCGGACGGCACCGCGGGCGCCAGCCTTGGCTGGGTGTTCTTTGATATCGATAGCGATGGCGATTACTCGGTCCTAGCTACTGCCAGCACTACAACCTCTGGATTGGGCGGTCTGACATTTGACTCGGTGATCGTCCCCGAGCCAAGCAGCTACGCACTGCTTGCAGGTTGCCTAGCATTGACTTCGGTGATGATCCGTCGCCGCCGCGCTTAGTTCGCCTAAACATAAGTTTTTCAATCAAGTCTCCAAGTGCCTGACGGCCTTGGGGACTTTTTTGTGATCCGTATGCTCTCGTGCGCATCATCATTTGTGAAAAGTGGCGCGGTGCATGCGGGTATTGAATATCTGAGTTGCTTGGGGAGGGCCGCCTCTGCGCTTGCCTCGTTCTACGCTGCCGTCCGCCGAACCTCAGAACTCAACCAAAGCACCAGCACACCGCAAGACGAGGTAAGCTAGCAATCACAATTCTTGATGCGCGTCAGTATTAGCAGGATGGCACTATAGCCACGTCGGTATTTCCTGAGTCTAAGGCTCAAACCACCTTCACCTGTATTCAGTGGATTTGAGAATTCGCGCGGTAGCTACGTGGCGTTTTATTCATATACTTCTTAAAATGCCGTGTGAAACTACTGTGATCGTAGAATCCAGTCTCATGTGCGATTTGAGTGATACTGTGGTCTGATTGGATCAATTGATCTGCAGCCTTAAGTAGGCGAAATTTCAGCAGGTATTCTTGTGGGGTCGTTTGCAAGATCTGTTGGAATTTTCGCTGGAACTGTCGAATGGATAGCTTTGATGCATCGGCTAGCTGCTGAATGCTAATTTTTTGCGCATAGTTGAGGCTGATGTGTTGAACGGATTTCACCAGATCTGAGTGAGTCGCATCGGTGTAACTATGGTCGTTGTATTTACGAATGATCCCGCAGATCCCACAGGGGCGGTTGTTGAGGTCAAACAGCGGGTATTTGCTAGTCACATACAGTTGAGGTAAGTTATTCTCAGCAGGGAATAGTTCGATGAGGTTGATCAAAGGTGACTGCGTTCTAAGTATTGTGTGATCATCCACCTTATATTTCTCCGCCATGAAATGCGGTAAGAATTCAGTGTCATGCTTGCCGTAAAGTTGCTCTTTTGTCTGCAAGCCCAAGTGGTTCAGCATCGCTTGGTTGCAGTCTCGGTTGCGTGCTTCAAGGTCTTTGGCAAAGAATAGTAGATCCGGTAGATCCTCGAATATACGCTCAAACTGCCCGGCGCTTGCTAATTGATTCAGCCATGTTTCTCTTGATGATAGTTCACTCATATACGGGGTGGGGGTCTTTGGCTGTCGTGTTCTAAATTTTGCAGATGTCGCATTTATACAAATTTAATGTATATGGATGCTAGCCTAATCATACACGAAAATGATAGGGTTGAATGACGATCCCGCCTCAGATACCTTTAAATTTATAATATGAATACGTCTACTTTGATCACCTGTCTTGGACTGGCAGTCGCGAGCCTCTCGAGTGCCTTATTTGCCGCTGAGCCAGAGCCGCTTCGTGTGTTGAACTTTCAGGCAGACAACGGCTTTAAGCACAAGTCCATGTCAGACGCAAAAGCCCTAGTGGAGCGCCTCGGCAAACAGAACGGATGGGAAGTCATCTCGACTGCGGATTCGTCGAGCCTGCTTAAACACGATCTGAGCACTTTCGATACGATTGTATTCAATAACAATTGTGGCAACAAGGGGGCGATTATGACGCCAGATGAACAGGCAGCCTTTCGCACGTATGTTCAGAATGGAGGAGGTTTTCTCGCGGTGCATGGGGCGGGCGCTATCTGGAAGGAAGGTGATCCCTTCCAGGCCTGGTATGAAGGCTTGGTCGGCACTAAGTTGATCGATCACCCAAAGGTCCAAAAGGCGCGACTAGTGGTCGAAGACCGAAGCCACCCCGCGACCAGTCATCTGCCAGAAGAATGGATGGTCGTGGATGAGTTTCACCGCTTTGACTCGAACCCTCGCGAGAAAGTGAACGTGTTGATTTCAGTCGATGAAGACTCATATAAAGGCAAACAGAAGATGGGCGGAGATCATCCCTTTGTTTGGTATCATGAATATGATGGCGGGCGTTCTTTCTTTACGTCGCTGGGGCATACTAAAGAGATTTATAGTGATCCGGATTTTGAGAAGCTAGTTGAGGGGGCGATTCTTTGGACGAGTGGGGCAGAGGATACTAAGGCCACCGCCAAGCAACCCGTTTCGAAGTCTTCGATGAACGTATCGACGCTACCCGTAAATGACGGACTGTTTCTCGATTTGGACGCAAATTTGGCGGTTGATTTTGAAGACGAAAATCGCGTCAAAGCATGGCATAATCAAGTGCAGGGCACTGCCGCTGATGTTTTTGTGAAGCGCGACAAGGGGCGTAAGATCGCTGGCTCAGGCCGACCTACGTTGAAAACGGATGTCGCGGAAATCGGCGGCAACAACACCCTGATCTTTGAAGAGCAGGAACTGATCAACATGGATGAAGATGCATTTGACCATCTGGTAACTGGTAGTGGCTATACTTGGTTTTCGGTGATGTCTGTTTACAAGCAAAACGTCGGGAAGAAAGACGTAAACTCCTTCTTTGGTAATCTGCGCAATGGCAATCCCTACGATGGATTCTGGGGGAATGTGATGGATGATAATATCGTCTGGATGGGCACTCGAAATGGCTTTCCAAGTAAGGGTAAAAAGAAAAAGGGGAAGAAGAATAGCAACGGTCGAGGCACACCTGGCCTGTGGGACGATCAGCTCAACCCGTGTGTGCAGACACAGGAACCGCTTGAAGAAAATCGCTACTATCTCGTCATGGGACGCATGGGAGCAGGGACTGAAGTTGTCGACTTAGAGCTCTTCATTAACTCAGCAGAAGCGGTGGATCGCAAAACAGTGCCCGTAAATCCGAACGCGAACGCCTCGATGATGGCAGTCGGGCAGGAGCGCGATGCCACAAATCACCCAGGCTTCGAGTCCTTTCATGGTGAGATTGCGCGTTTCCTCATTTTTGAGCGCCCGCTCAGTGATGCGGAGCTAACGGAGATGGTTCGGTATTTAACCGAGCTCTATGAAATCCAATAATCCCCGGTCTTCTTCCAGTCGTATTCGTCGGTTTGGTTCTCATACGTCTGGGAACGATGGAGAAGGTTAAATTCTACTATTTGTTTTACCCTGAAAGCACTCGGCTCGGGTTCGAGATAAAACACCTGATGGCGAAACCGAATTGAAGTCTTATACCATCCTTTGACATTTTCTGGTAGTATGTAGCCATCGAAGGGAAGACCACTGTGAATACTTTTCAGCTGTATTTGTTAACCGCCCGCTACGCTAGAGATCGCAGAGCACGCTGAGAGCTGACGCAGAGCATTTCACGCAGCCCTCCCCATCTCCTCGGCGCACTCAGCGATCTCTGCGGTTAAACCTTTTTACCAGTTTTAGTCGCATGTTGGTATTATATCAACCCTTTGCGCAAGGCTTTACCAACTGCTCCAGCTTGAGAGTTCACGTGGAGTTTCTCGTAAACATTTCTGAGGTGAAAATCGACCGTATGTGGAGCGATGGCAAGTTCTGCGACGATCTCTTTTTTCGAGTTCCCTTGAGACAGCATCCTCAGAATCTGCGTCTGACGTTCAGTCAGCTGGTATGCTTCATCCGGATGCTGGCCTCCTTGAAAAACGCTCAGCACCATCGACGCAATACTGCCACTCAGAGGAGATCCACCTAGGGAGACCATACGGATGCTTTCGGCGATTTTTTGCAGCGAGTCGTTTTTCACTAAATAGCCGGATGCACCGACACAGATTGCGTTAAATACAGTCGGTCGATCATCCGAAATGGTCAGCACAACCAGATGCACTTCAGGCCGTGTCGCTTTTAGCTCTTTGATGACTTCAATTCCATTTGCTCCGGGCAATTGGAGATCCACCAAGACAACATCTGGTAAATCCTGATCCGTAAAAGCAGACAATGCTGCTTCAGCTGAGCCAAATGTCTGATCGCAACACATCCCCTCGGCGCCGTTGAGCACTTCGCTAAGCATCTCGCGAAAGCCGGGTTCGTCTTCGACAATCCAGATGCGGATCGTTTCGTCAGTCTTTGAGAGTAGGTTCGTCAAGGCAGTTTGGTTTCCAGAATATGGGAGTATTAGGGGCGGGCGTTCACCATGGGGTCTAGGTATACCAGCGACTCACAGCTTCACTGTCAACTCGACTGAGGTGCCCTCCCCAGGCGCGGAACTCAACTGATACACTCCACCGACTCGATTCGCTCGCTCCCTCAGTGTTCGCAAGCCGATGTGATTTACATTTTGGTTTACCTCTTCGTCTGTAGGCACATCAAAGCCTTTACCGTTATCGGTAATGCTCAGAGAAAGCCTATTTTGCTTTACTGTCACCAGCACTTTTACCTGTGTCGCGTCGGCGTGGCTCGTGGCATTGTGAAGTGCTTCTTTGGCAAAAAAGAGGATGTCACGTTTCGTTTGCAAGGCGATGGAGCGTCCTGAGAGTTGGCTAATATCGCTGATGCGTAACATCAAATTGGATTCTGGCACGGATTGACGAGCGGTCTCTCCTAGTTTTTGCACCAACATGGCAAGCGTGTCGGTCTGGTCATTTGTGAGCCACAACACATCGCGGAGTCCCTGATGCATCGTGCTGGTAACCGATTCGATCCAGCGCCCCCGCTTGCGGATATGTGCTTCACTGGCATGGAGTGCGACATCCTGAGAAGCCAACGAGATGGCTGCGATTTTACTGCCGATATCATCGTGTAAGTCCGAGTTAATCTGCTGGCGTAAGCGAAGTGTCGCTAACCTCCTGCCTCGCATCAGTAGAACCACAAAGAGGCCTACCGCGATCACTACAAAAATAAGAAGGCCGAGCATCCCTTGTTTACGTAGCCGTTGCCAACGCTCTGATAGCTGCTGGTATTCGGCTTCCAGAATCGAGAGACGACTCTCATATATTTTCCCCGCAGCCAGTTGCTCCATCCAATCAATCATAGGGATGATCTGCTGACCGCCAACTCGTCCATCAACCAATGCACTTAAGTCAATATCCTCTCCGAAGTCACCGCCTCGTATCGTCACACGACTCTGCGTCGAGTGATTATGCCCTCGGTAGATCATATCGATTTCACCGAGGGCAAAGGTCGCCTGCCCTTGATAGATAGGGAAGTCATTCAATTCTATATCTAAACCGAAAAACTCATATCCACGGCAGTATAAGCGAACCATATTATTGCCGGGATTCCCGGAGGAGACCTGATCCTCGACTGGGATTCGAATATAGCCTTTCTTTCGAGGGCCTTTCATCAAGCGATACATTTGGATTGATTGCGGAAAGCCATAGCCAGGCACATCAATCCCCCCCGAACTTTTCCCGGGAAACAAATGCACCCAGCCAAGCCGCTCTTTATCTCCCACCTCTAGGCGTATCACAAGAGGCTCCTCCAGTTTCGATGCGGGGAGCTCCAAGGTGAAATCGCCACCAGTGTCTACCTGACTCAGTGACGATATACCAAGTGTATGACGTGGTGAATATAAATACGATGCACTCCAAAACGGCGCAGACTCAAAACTTGAAGAGACCTGTATATTCCGAACCCATTGTAGTTCGGCCGTGCGGATCATATGCACACGCCCCAATGAAAAAAATTCAAGCCCATCGTCTTCGTGCCCTGCAAACACTTCTAAGCGTAAGCCTCTTCTTGAAACAGTCGCTGGATTCTTTGTTTCCTGGGAAGGAAACCTAAATAAAACCGGACGCATACCAGGGTCGGGGAAGTCTTCGCTTGTCCAATCGACCAACACTTCCTCGGGATCGTGTCGGGCATTGATCAATGTAATCCGAAAGCGCTTCGGGAAGGCATAGCCTTTCAGATTTCGAGAACGCTCGTCGATCGTCGGCACCATGACAAAGCCCAGCATTCGACGATTCTTTATTCCAATATCAAAATCCATTGTCCACAACGGCTTCTCGGGAAGGCCGTCAACCGCAGGGATATAATCACTGTGATATCCAAACTGATCAAATTGCTTCGCGGGCTGTAAAGGTGCCAGCTGGCTTAATGCGTGGGACTCCAGTTCAATTTGCTCTTCAAGCCATTCCAGTCGGGAAATGATTTTGAATATAGGTGTTGCTGGAGTGGATACTTGTTCGCGGATTTCCGAAGGATTCAGAGGGTCGGAATAGCCGTCGAAGGACTGTTCACTCTCGGCTTGAACCAAATTGATTCCAAGTAATAGCGCCATCCAGATCGAAGAAACTAACAGGGAACATCGCATTGATTGAAAGTAGATCATCTATTCTAAAAAGAATATTACATGTTAGCTCATGGTATTCTTAAGGGGTAGCCAGATCGCGTGTATGTGAGTTTTCATGCGAAAGGCAACTTCGATCATTTAGTTGCGAAATTGTGATTAACAAAAAAAGGGGCATGAGACTTAAAGCCTTGAGCTTCGATTAAGGCCTATACCTCAAGTCCGGACTACGTTAAAAAACTTAATTAGGGGCAATTGGCTACCCCCTACATGTTTCTGTGGGTTGTGCGTTTTTGTCTAACTTGATATGATGCCATACTAGCTGAATAGTCCGATGCAGATTAAAGTCTGCATCGGTTCTTTCGGTTAGCGATAAACCATTAAACCCCACCCCCAACCAAAGGAACCCTATGAAAGGCATCCATTACCTGTCTGGTGCTTGTATATCTGTGCTGTGCACAGTATCTCAGGCTGACATTCTAGTCGGCTATGATTTCGACGATGGCACTGGTGTCGGCACGCAAGCGGCCAACATGACTGCTCCAAACTTAACCGCAACGGATTACGATACAGGCGCTGGCCTTATCAGTAACGTTTATACGACATTCGCACCGACCGATGGTCTGGATGCTGAGGGCAATGCATTTGGCACTGCGAACTCATTTTCCTTTGGAGGTCCACAAAGCAATTTCGGTTTTGTGGACATGAATAATAACGACTATCTGGCGTCTGCGCTCTCCGCGAACGACTATATGACTTTTAGCGTCACACCGGATTCGGCGCATCGGTTAAATCTGGCAAGCTTGACGTTCCGCACATACGCAAAAGAACTCAATAATGCACCCGAGCGATGGGCACTCTTTTCTTCTGTCAATGGGTTCGCAGAAGGCGACGAAATCGCCACAGGCCAGACCACTGATATCCTGACATGGGACAGTGCTACGAACAACATCGTGGTCGATTTATCGGAATCGAAGTTTCAAGATCTCGCCGATTCGGTCGAATTTCGCATCTATGTATACGGTGGCAACTCCAGTTCGAATTCTGCAGTCGCCTTTGACAAAGTCGTGTTGAACGGCACAGCCGAAAACACCATCCTAGTGGGCTATGACTTTGATGCTGATGCAGCCGATTCGAGTGAGGCGACAGTGCTGGCATCTAATGTTAGTGCGAGTCAGCTCACTTCTCCAATGGATATCGCATATGTCGATACCGCTTCCGACAATACGGGCGTGGATGCCTACGGTGTGGAACTGGGCGATAGCTCATCGGTTGGGGCTGTGGGAATACAGGTAATCGATGCAACGACCCAAACATTCGAACTCGCGGTCGCGGGTAATGATTATCTCTCCTTTACCGTCACACCTGACACTGGTTCGGCGCTTCACCTTAGCGGGATTTCGTTCAAAGCCACGAAGAAAGCCGAGACATCGGTTGATGAATACGCTCTGACGGATTCTGCGGGCAACCTGATTGGTAGTCCTGCAGTCATTACAAACGTGGTCGGTCTGACCGGTGCGTATGACGGTGTAACAATCGATCTAGCTGGCACTGAATTTGAATACGTATCAGATGCGACCGAATTCAGAATTTACGCATGGGGGAGAGGAACCAACAAGACTGCCAATACCCTAGCAGCAATTGATAAGCTGACTGTCCATGGATCAACCTTTGATCTAGGCTCGGACTATTACGTCTCCACCAGCGGTAGCGATTCAAACGCGGGCTCTCGCACAAAACCTTTTGCTACTATTCAACACGCTGTCAGTCTCGCTGGCCCAGGAAGCACGATCTACATCCGTGGCGGTGACTATTACGAGCAAGTAGATCTCTCGGGCATCGCTGGCACTCCAGGGATGCCGATCACGCTGACTCCTTACAATGGAGAAACAGTCACCTTTGATGGAACCGCTTCGATTGCTAGTGACTGGACACTGGATTCAGGAAACGTTTACAAAACAACGCTGACTGAGGACATTACACAACTCTTCGTCGACGATCAGATTATGACTTTGGCTCGTTTCCCGAATGCGCTGGTCTGGTCAGATGAAATGTGGGACGCACGCACGAAAAAGCAGAACAATTCAGGAAGATACGTCGACGGTGCTGATATTGTTGGCGAAGCGGGTGTGTCCTTTGAGGGATGTGTTGGCTTGTTCAATTTCGGAGCTTATGCGACCAATATTGCCCTGGTTTCGTCACACGAGGCAGGTTCCAACTACTTTGAATACGCTCCCACCTCGGGCATTTACAGAACGACTGACGACTATTTCTTAGAAGGCGGCGTCGATGGTGCCGAGCGTGCGCTATTGGATATCGCCCAGGAATGGGCGTATGATGAATCGACCAAAACACTCTATCTTTGGGCGGATGATGGCCAAAATCCAAATGGCCGCGAAATCGCTGGAAAAGTGCAGAGCGTGGCCATTACCGGAGATGCCTCGACCCAAAACATTGTCTTGGATGGCTTGGACTTCTTTGCGACTACGTTCCAGTTTACCAGTTCAGATGGAATTACCATTCAGAATTGTGATTCGAGTTATTATGCCTCTTCCGAAAGAGCGTTGGGCTCATTGGGTTCTGGAGACACGGCGCAAATCGTTGGCTCTGTAGACGACTTCTGCGACGACTTGGTATTGTATAATAATACCTTCCGTTACTCAGAGGTCATCGGCCTACTATGCGCTTACACACAAGACGCTCGGATTGAAAATAATCTCTTCGAAAATATAAACTACACATGTTCGCAAAATGCCTCGGTGCAGACCTCTCAAGCCCAGAACTTGATACACCGTAACAATTCGCTCATTAATTCAGGACCATACGCTGGTTTCCGATTTGGGCTCTATGATGATGGCAATGAAGTGCAGCCCTTTATCTTAGAAATGAATTACACGGAAAGATGCTCATTACATCAGGAAGACGGCACCTCATTCTACAGCGCTGGAGGCTCGGTCGTTGAATCCGTTTGGCGTTATAACTGGGGGCATAGTAGTAAAGAGAAGGATTACCGCTTTGATGGTGCGAACAATCCACTCACCGGGGTCGACGCGAATTTCTATCGAAATGTTGCGCTCTCCGGAACCTATAAAAAGGTGAATGACTCAGGTGCTGCCTATAAACTCAAAGGCGACTTCCATGAGATCGCTCATAATCTCTCAGTGCACCCACGGGGAGATTTTGAAATATCGGTTGAAAAGGGCGGCAACGCCAATAGCCAGATTTTCAATAATATAGCCGATCATATCGCTGGCAATGATGATGATTTGGACATTCCAGGAATTGCCTCCAATAACTTCATCGGGCAAAGAGACCCACGGAGAACTCAAGACATCCTAAGGGATCCCTATGGATTGGATTTCCGTCCTCGAGCGGATGCGTTGGAAATTATTGATCAGGGAATTCCTGTCACAATGAGCTGGATTCATGGAGACATTGACGTGAATAGTGACTTCAACGGCACTGCGCCTGACCTAGGCGCGTATGAATATGGGGATGAGAACTATTGGATTCCTGGATATCAATATACATATGCGAGTCATCCTTATCCCGCAGACGAACGCACGGATGCGTTGATTACTTCTGATCTGATGTGGCGCGGTGGGCTGAATGCAGTTTCGTATGATCTCTATCTTGGTAACAGTGCGAATAGCCTCAGCTTCATGGGCAACCAGGAGAATAATATTTTCACTCCGACCTCATGGACAAATGATCAAAGCTACTTCTGGAGAGTTGATTGTATCTTAGCAGATGGTTCGACCGTTGAGGGTGAAGTCTGGACCTTCACGATCAATGACCATGCAGGCAACCCGCTTTCAACTCGTGTGGAGTTACTTGAAGACAGCGCAACTGCCTTCGAGCTTCAAGGGTCCGATCCAGATGGCGGCACTTTAAGCTTCGCAATTATTCAGCAGCCAGCAAATGGAACTTTAAGTGGGACAGCACCCGATTTAGTCTACACGCCAGATGAGAACTTCTACGGCGAAGATTCCCTCCGGTTTACCGTGAATGATGCTGAAAAAAGGGGGATCGTGATCTTCAACGTCGCTGCAGTCTATGATGCTCCAAGCTTCAGTTCAGATTCTATCAGTGTCGCCGGGGGATTTGCAGGAGAGTCCTACGCTGCATCGATCGTCGGAACTGTCACCAACCTAGAGGGCAGCGATTTGAGCTTCTCCAAGGTGAGTGGCCCATCTTGGCTGAGCCTGAATACTGATGGCACTCTCAGTGGAACACCCAGCACGATCGGGCTCTATAGCGCTGAGATTAAAGTTTCTGACGGCCTCGGCAATACTGCTACGGCAACCATTCAAATCAGAATCGTCTCTGACATCCTGGTTGGATATGATTTTTCTGCAGACGCAGCGGATCCAAGTGCCGTCACGTATGTCGCACCGACGCTCAGTGCTGGTTCCATCGTGTCACCAATGGTGATCGACTATGTCACTGTTTTTGGAGACGACAGCGGAACAGACGGTCATGGTATTGCGTTTGGTGATAGCAGCACGCTTGGAGCGATTGGCATTCAAGTCACGGACGCCACAACCGGCACCTTCGCAAAGGCAGTGACAGGAGATGACTACCTCTCATTCACCTTAACGCCCGATATGGGGACAGGGCTTCAACTGGAGACCATCGCATTTAAGGTCGCTCTTAAGTCGAGTAACTCAGTCGATGAATTTGCTCTCACGGATGCCGCAGGAAATGTAATCGGTAGCGCGTCAGCTATTTCCTATGTCGATAGTGATGCCATTGGAGATTATGAAAGAGTCGTGGTTGATCTCGCCGGAACGGAATATGAATTCATCACTCAGGCGACTGAATTCCGACTCTATGCGTGGGGACGTGGCACGACAAATACCTCTGCCACGATCACTTCGATTGATAAGCTGACTGTCAGCGGTGGAGCGAGCTTCATTGCTCCGATTGCAAACTGGGATATGGATGATGGAAGCTCATCCACTGCGGAGGATATCTCTGGGAATGACTTCGATGGCACGATTTCGAATGCGTCTTCAGTGACTGGTGTCGACGGCACTGCCTTAGCCTTCGATGGCACAAGCACCGAGGTGGCGTTACCTGCTGCGGCGTTTGCTTCGCTCGATCAAGAGGTGACAATCTCATTCTGGGCTTACGGCGCGAGCAATCAGCCGAAGAGCAATAGCATCCTCCATGCCGTGGATGCGTCTGGTAACCGAGTCCTGAATATTCACCTACCTTGGGGCAATTCAAATGTCTACTGGGATGCCGGTTGGAATTCTGGCTATGACCGTATTCAAAAAGCAGCGACAGCCGCCGAGTTCTCAGGCAGTTGGAGCCATTGGGTGTTTGTCAAAAATGCGACCACAGGCACCATGGAGATCTATCATAATGGCAGCCTCTTCCAAAGTGGCACAGGGAAGACTCGAAGCATGGCGGGCGTCAGCACCAGCACACTCGGCTCTCAAGGAGGTAGTTACTACTATTCAGGATCGATCGACGATGTTCTGTTGTTTGATGCCGCTCTGACAGCCCAAGAAGTCGCGGACCTCTATAACAGCTATTGATCGACCGAAAGGTCGTTTTGTAAGGTCCGACATTTCTACCAGAACCAGCATCCTAGCGGATGCTGGTTCTTTCTTTTGGAACTGTTAGAGGCGGGGGTTGGGATCTGTGTGTGTGAATTGATTCTACCCTTCATCCAGCATTTCACATCGCGTGGTCCTCACGTTTTTCAACGTAGAGCTGAGAGACTCCCAAGTGATGCAACTCTATCTCAGTTACTGATGAGTTGTCGGGCTGGGGACCCATTCTCTGATTTGAATGACTAAATAGAATTGCCTTCCTATAAGAACCAGCATCCTTCGAGATGCTGGCTCTTTTATTTTGAACGGTTGATATATCTATGCGAGGCACTCACAAATCATTCATCGTCGTTGCTGCATTGGTGGTTGCCATCAGTGCACTCTGGTTTGTGCGGTCGCAGCGCGATACCGATGCTCCAAAAGTTGAACAGTATTCAACCAATCCTGATGGCTTCCGGAGTCGCGTATCCACTGTGGATTTGTTAAAGCACAGGCCAGAACTGATCGAAGCGCCTGAGGCCAAGGTTGAGACGACTGACCCTGTTAACTCGCCAGCGTTGACTGAGGCTGAGAGTGTCAGTGCCGCGACTGAGGGCCTCAACGATTTATTGCCGGCTTGGCTCTCTGAAGAAGGCAGCCTCCTTCACGATCGCCGTGAGATACAGGGGCAGACCGTTCTACGGAGTCGGGGCCGTTATCAATGGGAGGACGGGAGTTCCTTAGAAATTGAAATTACGGATGTCGGCCTTGAAGCCAATGAGTCATTGATCAAAGCATTGGGTTTCGATCTAGAACTCGCGGATGTGGATGAGCCCGATGGTTACAAATCCACTCAAGACGAGGAGGGTATGTTGGTGAACCAAGAATACGATTACGCTGACAAATCTGGCAGTCTTCAAATTCTGATGTCGGATCGCTATTTAGTCGAAATCCAAATCGAACAGATGGAGGAGGAGGCTTTTCAGGAAATACTGGATACCCAGATCCCATTTGATGAATTATTCAAACGCGTAGAGCCCTAATCGCCTGAATTCGGCGGTATGTATGGAGGAGTCTCTTTCTTTAACCCCAATTTTAAACATAGTGCCTATTTGAGGTTCATGCGAACACGTGATAGGCATTAGACCATTAATTCGGTAACATAGTAATTACATTGCTAGCTATATCTTAGCATTCACCGCTAAGTCATAAAAACTACCCTCCATGAACCAACGCTTCAAATTTATGAACATCAAACACACCTTTTTGTCCCTCGCGGTTGCTGTCGCGACACTCAGCTCTAGCCACGCGGTGGAAGTTACGCCCGAAAGCGACGAAGCATTTGAGGCGCGTATGCAGTGGTTCAACGATGCGCAGTTTGGGCTATTTATTCACTACGGTGTCTATTCCACACTTGGAGGTGAGTGGCAGGGCGAGTCGATTCGTGGGTATGCCGAATGGATTCAACGCTGGGGTAAAATCACTCCTGAAGAATACATCCCATTCGCAGCAACGTTTAACCCGGAAAAGCTAGACGCCGATCTGTGGGTCAAGACCGCTAAAGAAGCGGGCATGAAGTATATGGTGATTACCACCAAGCACCATGAAGGCTTCTGCCTCTGGGATAGTGCTTACACTGAATACGACTTAGGTGAAGCGACTGCGTTTGATCGCGACATTCTCGCCGAGCTCAAGGCGGCCTGCGATAAATACGGCCTCAAGTTTGGCACCTATTATTCGATTATCGACTGGCACCATCCTTCGCAGATTACCGAGAAGGCTCACAACCAAACGCCAATGAACGATAAAGAGGGCTACGTGACTTACATGAAAGCGCAGCTCAAAGAGCTGATTGATAATTACGATCCAGCAATCATGTGGTTTGATGGCGATTGGGTCAAATGGTGGACGATGGATGACGGCGTCGATCTCTACAACTATCTCCGCGAATTGAGCCCTGACATGATTATCAACAATCGTGTGGCGAAACGTAAGACGTTTAAGAAGGACTACGGCACGCCCGAGAACTCCACGCCTGGTGCTGCGCTCGATCACTTCTGGGAAGCGTGCTGGACGGTGAACCACTCGTGGGGCTACAAAGAGAGTGATACCAAATGGAAGGACATCGACACACTCGTGCAGAAGCAGATTGATATCAATACGAAGGGCGGCAATTTACTGCTCAATATCGGCCCGTATGCCGATGGCTCATGGCCACAAGGTTCAACCGATCTGCTCCTCCAAATGGGAGCGTGGAATGCGGCGCACCAAGATGCAGTCTGGGGCACAAAGTATATCGACCTACCGCAGCAAAACTGGGGTAAAGTCTCACAATCCGAGGCGTCGACTCCCGAACAAGGCGAGATCTTCGCATATATATTTAACTGGCCCAAAGGTGGCGCGCTTGAGGTCAATGGCTTGCAGGCCGAGTCCATTGAGGCTTTCAGCTATGCTGGCGCACCTTTACCATCAAGCGCAGGGAAGGGTGCTTTGAAAATCGATCTTTCCAAGGCAACACAGACGCCACAAGCCACGGTGCTACGCATTAAATACAGCGGCCTTCAGCAGGTGGAAGCCGCACCTTCGGTCGACCTTGGATTGAAGGGTGATGAGCTCATGCTTCAAGCCTCCGGTGCCAAACTAAAAGGTGGCACGCTTCAGCTTCAGGATAACAGCTACATCGGTTTCTGGACAGATCCAAAGGACTCTGCCTCATGGACGCTCAATGTCCCAGCTCCAGGCACGTATGCAGTCAAGTATCTCTATTCCTGTGCTAAAGGCTACGACGGCAGCGATGTGTTGCTCAAGGTGGGCAAGCAGTCGCTATCGGCTAAAGTGCCAGCTACTAAAAAATGGGAAGACTTTCAATTACTGGAGGCAGGCACCATTAACCTGAATCAAGTGGGCACCGTTGAAGCGATCGTCGGGTTCGGAGAGAACAAAGGCAAAGCCCTCTTCAACCTAAAGGCTATCATCTTCGAGCCGATCTCGGAATAGTTCTTTTTAATATGCCATCTTCATACTCATGCAGCTCTACCGAATGTGCTGGTTTCTTTGGGGAGGGATGGCCTCCGCGCCGTCCGCCGAGCCAAAGCACTCAACCTCAGCACTCAACCTCAGCACCAGCACACCGCAAGACGAGGCGGAGCTCGTCCCTCCCCAATGTGTTGAGGGATGAATCACAATTCTTAATGCGCGTCAGCATCGCACGAACTTTACAGCAGTAACCAGTCGAACATCATGATACCTAAATCACTATCTCTTCTTTGTGTTTCACTTACAGTATGGGCTGGTGCTTCCGTTTCCGCAGAGGCAACAGTGACTGAGAGCTTCAAAGGCTCGCGTCCAAACATCGTATTGATCATGCCGGACGATATCAGCTTTGCGTCCATCGCTGCGTATGACAATCCCAACGCGAAGAGCCCGAATATCGATGCGCTCTATCATAAGGGCGTTCGGTTCGATAATTTCCACGTGTCGCCGACTTGCTCGCCGACGCGCGCTGCGATGCTGACTGGGCGTCACGAAGTGTATAGTGGTGTGACGCACACGATCTTTTTGCGCGACCAGATGAACCCTGCGCTACGCACGATGCCGCAAATGTTACAAGACAGTGGCTACGCGACAGGCATCTTCGGCAAATGGCACTTGGGGGACTCTGCGGAACTACGTCCTGATCGCCGTGGATTTGACGAAGTCTATATTCACGGGGCAGGGGGCATTGGCCAAAACTATACGCACAGCGCAGACTTCCCGAACAACGATTATAATAACCCCGTGCTGTATCATAACGGCAAGGTGATCGAAACCAAAGGCTATTGCACCGATCTGTTCTTCGATCAATCAATTCGCTGGATTGAAGAACAAGCGAAAGCCGAGAAGCCGTTCTTTGCTTTTGTCGCATTAAATGTCGCGCACCGTCCTCACATTCCACCGATTCTTGCGGATGGTAGCGAAGGTGACATGATGGAGAATCTCGACGACAACGTCGGCAAGATGATGGCGTATCTCGACGAGAGCGGGCTGAGCGAGAATACTTTGCTGATTTATATGACTGATAACGGCGCGGCGTCTGGTTCGCTAAAGTTAAAGGGGCGAAAGACCTTTGCGACTGAGGGCGGCATTCGTGTGCCCTGTATCATGTATTGGAAGGGCAAGCTGGAAGGCGGGATCTCCAATAACAACCTAGCTGGGCATATTGATTATTATGCTACCTTCGCTGAATTGGCCGGTTCGGATGATCCAGTGCCCGGCGGCGAAATCTGGGATGGACGCAGCATGCTTCCTTTGTTCGAAAATCCGACGGATGCAGACTGGGGGCAACGTTATTGGATGGCGCACCGCACACGCTGGGATAAGGCCGCAGATTCCCAGTATGCGCATGCTTCGATTCAAGATACCAAATTCAAACTATTCATGCCCAAAGCAGGGGTGTTTGAGCTCTACAACCTCTCAGAGGATCGCAGTGAGACGACCAACTTAGCGAGCCAGTATCCCGAAAAAGTGGGGCAACTGAAGGCGATTTACGATTCATGGTGGGTCGATGCGCAACCTTACATGATTAATGATCATTTAGAAAATGTGCCTGACGAGCATAAGCCGTATCACGAACTCTATCGCGAAGCCTTCGGCGAAGAGCGCTATCAAGAAGCGATGCGCCTGATGACCTGGGAGGGCGGCAAGCCCTATGGCGACCAAAGCAAGAGGAGGCAGAAAAAGAAATAGACTCCAGATGGCACGAACTTCGGGTCACTTTATTGAATATACTACCACGCATCACGAATTGTGATTTTCACTCAACACATTCGGGAGGGATGAGCTCCGCCTCGTCCGCCGAGCCTCAGTCCAGCACTCGCACGCTGCGGACGAGGCGGAGCTCGTCCCTACCCAATCCCAAACACCATGAAATTTAAAACGCCCCCCCTCGTCATATTCTCCACTCTAATTGCTTCGGCCTTATTCGCCGCAGATATTAATGTATCGGTAGGAGGTGAGATTCACTCACTTCCTGCAGCCCGCGATGCAGTCCGCGAACTACGCGCTGCCGGCGAGCAAGGCGATATCGATGTGATCATTGCCGACGGCACTTACTACCTCGACGAAACACTGATCTTAGGCCTCGACGACTCCGCACCTGAGGGCGCCGTGACGCGTTACCGTGCTGCAGCCGATGCACGCCCCGTGATTAGTGGAGGTCGTGTGATTCAGGGCTGGAAGCAGTCAGGCTTAGCTGGTGGTAAGATTTGGGTCGCCGAGGTGCCTTGGGCAAAGGGTGATGCCTTTTTTCACTGTCTTTACGATGGGAGTGAGCTGCTGCAACGTGCGCAGTCAGCGCCGGTCACCATTACCAATGAGACGAAGGCAAAAATGTATACGGGCGAGACTGCCATACGTGTGAATTTCGGTTACACCGGGGATATTTTAAAGAACTGGGAGAACCTCGAGGACATCGAACTCTATGGCAGCCCGACTCGAAAATGGATGGTAAACTTCTTACCAATCGAATCGATCGACACCCAAGCGAAGACTGGCAAGCTAGCGATCCCAGCGTCCTACCGAATGGCAGGCAGTTTTGTGGTGGAGAACTGTATGGAACACCTCGATACACCGGGCGAGTGGGTGCTGAACTCACAATCCGGCATGCTCTATTACTGGCCAAAGTCTGGCACTCCGAGCGACCAGATCATCGCCCCTGGCTTGAACGAATTAATCCGAGTCGCGGGCCATTCAGATGCGTCACTGGCAGGAAAAAATGAAAAACCAGTGCAGGGCATTGTCTTTCAAGGACTACAGTTTTCACATGCAGACCGCCAGCAATGGTTACCCGAGGATAAAGGGTTACAGCATGACTGGAATATGTGGGATAAGGCCAACGGCTTGATCCGATTCCGTGGTGCTCAGAACTGCGTCGTAACAGACTGCCTCTTTACTGACAGCGGCAGCGATGGCGTCCGCCTCGATCTCTTTGCTCAAGGCATCACCGTCGAAAATTCGACCTTTACGAATCTCGGCGGCACGGGAGTCTTACTCGCAGGCTATGGCCCAGGGAAGAAGGACGTTAACAAGGGGAACACAATCCGTAATAACGAGGTCACCGAAGTCGGTTTACTCTTTCTACATTCTCCAGGGATTTTTGTCTGGCAGAGCGGGCACAATCAAATCGCTCATAATCACATTCACGATCTCGCTTATACCGGGCTAGTGATCTCTGGCGTGCGCCGTCGTTTCTTTGAACCGATTTTTGATCAAATGGGGAAGCCGAACCCTTACCGTAACAAGTGGATATTTGATAAAGAGACGCGCGAGCATTCCAGCACGATTCGTTGGGATGAGATTACGCTGGGAGACGACATCCAAGATTGGAATTTCTACGAGCCCTACATGCATGCACGTGGGAACGTCATTGAGTTCAACGAAATTCATGACTGCTTAAAACTGTTGCACGATGGTAACTGCATCTACCTTTCAGGCGATGGCGACGGGAATGTAGTGCGCAATAATGTGACCTACAACCACCCACAAGGTGCGATGATTCGCACAGACGACGATAGCCACGGCAACATCGTCAAGGGGAATTTGCTGTTTGGCACAATGGGCAATCAGGGGATTACGATTAAGGGGCTCAACGTCGCCACGGGCAATGTGTTCGTGAATTGTCAGTTGTTGACTGGCGGCGCCGGCAATACGGTGGACCCTGATTCGACCTTGTCGCGCAATGTCTTTTACCACACCAGCACACCTTTCACGGATGGCTTCCACTACGGTCTGCCCAACGTAAAAGAGGGGCTCGATTATAACCTCTACTATCACGAGGGCGGACGTGCAGAAGCACTTCTGGCCGCGCAAAAAGCCGCGAGTCGAACAAAGGTGATTGATCGCAACAGCGTCGCTGCTGATCCGATGTTTATCGATCATATCCACGGCGACTTTGGTTTCAAAGCAGAGTCTCCTGCGTTTGATTTAGGCATTGAGCCGCTGACCTTAGACATCGTTGGGCAAATGGGCACTTTAGAGGATCCGTTTTTAGCGCGTTTTGCCGACGGCATGCCCATGCATTTCAAGCATACACCCAAGAAGAAGGGCAAGAAGCAGAAGAACGCCGAGTTGCATCTGTAGTGGTCAATTCCTAAGAATATACTGCCGCGCATCACGATTTGTGATTGCTAGATTAATCCATTCGGGAGGGACGAGTCCGCCTCGTCTTGCGGTGTGCTGGTGCTTTGGTTCCGTGCTGAGGCTTTGGTTCCGTGCTGAGGCTCGGCGGACGGCCGCGTAGAACGCGGCAAGCGCAGAGGCCGTCCCTCCCCAAGTAACACACATTCAGCAGATCCGCATGAGCCGCGGCACTTTTCACAAATCATGATGCGCGTTAGTATATCATTCGACTATCACTTAAACCAGCGATGGCGCTTTGGGGGATTTTCAGTTATAATAGAGGAATCTAGATTATCTGTAATGAACAAACCAAAGAACTGAATGACGACTCCAAGCCACCCCGATTTACCCTCCGAATCCCCAGCATCAGCCAACGCCCTCGTCGGGCGTCGTGACTTTTTGAAAGCCAGCGGACTCACCGCAGCGATGTTAATGGCAAGCCGCATCAATGTGATGGCAGGCCCATTCAATGCGGCAGACTTTGATAAAATCATCCCTGCCGACAAAAAACTGAGCGCCGATTGGATCAAAAGCCTGTATGCGCGCGGCAAACCGATGACGGTTCAGGTCGGAAAGGTCGATTATATCGGCATGCCGATCAACGGTATCGGCACCGGGCAAGTGTATTTGAGCGGCGATGGGCAGCTCTGGTATTGGAATTTAACAGCGGGCAAAGATAAGAAGCATAATCCCAAAGGTGACCGCTACATGAAGCCAGATGCCGTAAAGGCTCCTGAGGGGCAGGGCTTTGCACTACAGGTAAACGGTAAAACTTATCCCTTGAATTCTAAGGGCTTTAGCGACGTCACATTTACCAACCAATATCCGATGGCGCTCGTCGATTACGCCGATGCGGCTTGCCCGGTAAACGTGCAGCTCGAAGCATACACGCCTTTCATTCCATTGAATCGTGACGAGTCGAGCTACCCCGTGACCGTGATGCGCTATACGGTGACTAACCACTCATCTGAAAATCAAACGCTTTCCTTAGCTGGCTGGATTCAAAACCGATGGGCCGGCAAAAATGAGCCAAACATCAGTGCGTATCAGCAGCAAGCAGACATTGCCACCGTCGAGTGCTCGGGTGGCACCGCGCAGAGCAACGGCATCGCCCTAGGAGTGTTGGGTAAGGAAGCTCCGGAACTCGTGAATGTCGAAAAAGCAACACCTGGCATCGGTGGAGTATTTGAAGCAAGTAATGGAGCGAAGACGGGCAAGGCGAACTCCGCTTCAATCGGCCGCAAATTCACGCTCAAAGCTGGCGAGTCCAAGACGGTGTCGTTTGCAGTTTCCTGGCGTATTCCAGCCGTGAATTATGGCACTCGATTTGGCCGTAAGGGTGTTTCGCCAGGTCGCTATCACTACGCCACGCTATGGCCCACTGCCGCCGCAGCTGCGGGGCAGGTCGCCAGTCGCGAGACTGAATTGTATGACACCTCCAAAAAATGGGTCGATACGTGGTATGACTCCAGCCTGCCGTATTGGTTCTTAGAGCGTGCCTTTATACCCATCGACTGCATGCAAACGCAGATGGTGCAACGCGTCATCCCGAAAGGTTCTACAGAAGAAGTTTATAATATGGAGGAGGGCGTGCGTTGCTGCCCTGGGAATTGCACCCACGTGTGGAATTATGCACAAGGCGTGGCGCGAATCTTTCCTGAAATCGAACGCGAGTGCCGCGACAAGATCGAATACGGTCTAGGCTTTGACCATAAGAATGGCATGGTGTTCTTCCGTTATACGATGAAGGACGGCGCGAAGGGGCGCGACGATGCACTCGACGGCACCTGTGGCACGATTGTTCGTGTGTTGCGCGAGAGCCAGATGACGACCGACTACACCTTTCTTGCCAGTCTTTGGGATCGTGTGAAGCTGTCGATGGACTTTGTTATTAAAGAATGGGACTCCGATGAAGATGGCATTCTCTCCGGGGCTCAGCATAACACCTTAGACGAACCGTGGTATGGCCGTGTGCCTTGGTTGATCAATACCTATCACGCTGCACTCCGTTCAGCGGCAGTCATGGCTCGCCAGATGAAGCAACCTGCAGTGGCCGATCGCTACGAGGGGATCATTGCGAAGGGTGCGCCCGCCATGGTGGATCAATTGTGGAATGAGGACTTCGGTTACTATGTTCACATCCCGCCACAGGATGAAACCCAAATGCATGGGTCCACGAATGGTTGCCACATTGACCAAGTGCTTGGAGATAGTTGGCTGTATGAAGTCGGCCTCGATCCGATCTTGCCACGTGACAAGACCCGTAAGGCGCTTCAAGCCTTATGGAAATATAACTTTACCCCAGATGTCGGAGCCTTCCGCAAGGCGATGACGGACGGGCGTTGGTATGCAGGTCCAGGCGATGCTGGGCTGGTCATGACTAGCTTTCCAAACGGTAAAGTGGAGCCCAAGAGCGGCAACAAGAACTACGCCGGATATCTCAACGAATGCATGACGGGCTTCGAGTGGCAGGTCGCCGCGCACATGTTGCGCGAAGGCATGGTTGAAGAGCCCATGGCGATTGGTAAAGCAATCTATGATCGTTACTCGCCCGACAAACGCAACCCGTATAACGAGATCGAATGTTCGGATCACTACTCGCGGGCGATGGCGAGTTACGGAACTTACCTCGCAGCTTGTGGTTACCACTACGATGGCCCCGAAGCCAAGCTTGGCTTCGGACCAAAGTTGAACCCTGAGGACTTTAAGGCTGCCTTTACGACAGCTGAAGGTTGGGGACATTTCACTCAGAAGATCGCTTCCGGTCAACAAGTCGCCGGTGTCGAGCTCGGCTACGGACGCTTGCAGCTTAAGGAATTCACACTGGATAAAGTTCCTAGTGTGACTGCGAACAGTGCGAAAGTCATGCTCCATGGCAAATCGGTCAACGCGGCCTTCAGTTCAAATGCAGATCGTTATGTCCTGAAATTTGCTTCGGGCATCACTGTCAACAAAGATCAGCGCTTAGTCGTGACGCTGAGCTAATACATGCGCCTACTGTTATCCCGCAAACCAGAGTATGCGATCTGTGGAAGTTTCCGGTTCCACTAGAAATATTTAAAACAGATACCTAATAGTCATGAGTCACAAAACAGCTAAGTCCGCGAAGAATGAAAATATGGAACCGTCTACCGGTTCGCACACCGGAGTGGTCGCAGTTGGTCGGCGTGATTTCATCAAAGCGTCTGGATTGACGGCTGTCATGCTGATGGCGAGTCGCATCAATGTGATGGCGGGGCCATTCTCCGCCGCAGACTTCGACAAGATAATCCCTGCGGATAAGAAGCTCAACGCGGAGTGGATTAAGGGACTTTACGCACGCGGGCAGGCAATGAGTGCCACAGGCAATGATCTCAAATACATTGGCATGCCGATCAATGGCATCTGCACGGGGCAGGTGTATCTCGGTGGTGACGGGCAGCTATGGCATTGGAATCTGGATGGAGCATTGGACTCGAAGAACACCGGCAAGGGGCCACGCTATCTCGAACCCGATGTCGCGCATTCGCCCATGAGCCAAGGCTTCGCACTGCAGGCCGGCGGAAAAACCTACACACTCGATTCGAAAGGTTTTTCAAATGTCACTTTCACGAATCAATACCCAATGGCGACCGTTGACTACGCGGATCCTGCCTGTCCAGTAGACGTCCAGCTCCAAGCCTATACGCCTTTCATTCCTCTGAATCGTGATGATTCCAGTTACCCAGTAATCGTCATGCGTTATACGGTGACGAATACGAGTTCGAGTGATCAAGAAATCGACATCGCTGGTTGGATCGAAAACATCTCCAATGCGAAATCGGGTAAAAGGGCGAACGGGAAGAAGCTTGCTGTTTATCGAGCACTAGAAGGCATTTCATCGGTCGAATGCTCTACAAACTTTGGGAATAGTCACACGGATGCTGACGTTGAAGTCTTTGCAGACTTTGAAGGCAAGAATTACAAGGGCTGGAAAGTCGAGGGCACTGCTTTCGGCAAACGCCCCTCCGGTAAAAGCGGCGGTCAGAAACTGAGTGGTGTCCGCGGTAAGAGCGTCGCCAATTCGTATGCCAGAAGTGACAAGCCGACTGGTAAATTAACTTCACCGACCTTTAAGATCACTAAGCCTTACATCAATTTTTTGATTGGCGGTGGTGATGATAAGGAAAAGCTCACAGTCAGCCTATGGGTTGATGGCAAGCAGGTGCATTCGACTACCGGCAAGAACTCCGATGATATGGAATGGGCGACTTGGGACGTGAAGTCGCTTGCAGGCAAACAAGCGCATATCGAGATCAGCGATCAAGCTTCCAATGGTTGGGGACATATCGAGGTCGATCAAATTGAATTTTCAAGCCATCCGGGCGGATCAAATGAATCTGGAAAACTAGCGCTTGCCGCCGATTACGGGGCGATTGCGCTCGGTCTCTTGGGTGAGGAAAGACCGCAGATCGTTGATATCGCTCGAAGCGTTTCTGGGGACGCAGACATCTTTAACTCGGGAGCTGCTCTGAAGAGTGGGGCGTCTCATTCGGGCGCGATGAATGCGCCCGCTTATGCCTCACTGGGAAGCAAGTTGGCCTTAAAGCCGGGAGAATCCAAGACGGTATCATTTTCACTGTCATGGCGTTTTCCAAACGTCGTATATAATAAACGCTTTGCTCGCGTGAAGGGAGCACATGCGCTCAATCATTACGCCACACTATGGCCGACCGCGACGGCAGCCGCGGAGACTGTGGCTCAACGAGAAACTGAGCTACACACGACGACACAAACATGGGTCGACACATGGTATGATTCCACGCTGCCGTATTGGTTTCTAGAGCGCACCTTTATACCTATTGACTGTGTGCAGACGCAGATAGGGCAGCGTTTGGCAGTGGGAGAGGGGCAGGAGTTTTATGATTTCGATGAGGGCGTAAAATGCTGCCCAGGCAACTGCACCCACGTTTGGCACTATGCCCAAGGCTTAGCGCGAATCTTTCCAACGATTGAGCGCGAGTGTCGCGACAAGGTCGAATATAAGCGTGGTTTTGACCCCAAGAGCGGAAGCATTCGCCACCGCCACAATGCAGCACGTTTTGGTGATGCGATTGATGGTAATTGCGGGACGATTTTACGCGTGCTGCGCGAGAGCCAAATGACGCCAGACTACAGCTTTCTCGAAAGCATGTGGGAGCGCGTGAAGCTTTCCATGGATCACGTGATCCAAAAATGGGATCCAGATGAAGACGGCATGTTGGTCGGCGCACAGCACAATACGCTGGATGAGCCATGGTTCGGTCAGGTGCATTGGTTAATCAACCTCTATCATGCCTCGCTCAAAGCCTCCGCAGTGATGGCTCGCCAGATGAATGAGCCTGCCGTGGCAGCGCGCTATGAGGGCATCGTGACTAAAGGCGCGCCAGCCATGGTCGATCTCTTATGGAACGAAGAGTTCGGTTACTTTATTCACAAGCCGCCGGCTAACGAGAAGCAAATGCACGGCTCGACCAACGGCTGCCACATTGACCAAATCCTAGGCGATTCCTGGTTACCCAATCTGGGGATTGATCCGATTTTACCGAACGATAAGATCAAGCAGACGCTGCAAGCCCTGTGGAAATACAACTTCACGCCTGACGTGGGCGCCTTCCGTAAAGCCATGACCAACGGTCGCTGGTATGCAACCGAGGGCGATGCCGGGCTAGTGATGTGTAGCTTCCCCAATGGTAAGATACTGCCAAAGAGTGGTAAGGAGAGTTACGCTGGCTACCTAAATGAGTGTATGACCGGTTTTGAATGGCAGGTCGCCGCCCACATGATTTGGGAAGGTATGTTGGAAGAGGGCTTGGCAATCGGTAAAGCAATCAATGACCGTTATACACCGGACAAACGCAACCCGTATAATGAGATCGAATGTTCGGATCACTACTCACGGGCCATGGCCAGTTATGGTGCATTCATGGCTGCCTGCGGCTATCGCTACGATGGCCCCGAAGGCAAGCTTGGCTTTGGTCCGCGCCTGAGTCCTGAGGACTTCCGCGCTGGCTTCACCGTGGCAGAGGGTTGGGGAAGCTTTGTGCAGAAGGTTACATCTGGTCAACAAGTCGTCGTATTGGAAATCAATTATGGCCGCTTAGAGCTCAAGGAATTTAACCTGGATAAAGTCAACGGTTTAGCTGCGACCAGCGCTAAGGTCGAACTCGACGGCAAGTCGGTGGATGTGGCCTTTAGCTCTGAAGCAGAACGCTATGTGTTGACGTTTAATGCCGGGGTTACAGTGAACAAAGACCAGCGCTTGATCGTGACACTGGGCTAGACCTGGTATCTCGTCAAAAATTCGTAGCGTGAAGCGAACGTCCATTGCATATTAAAAATGATATAACCGTTAAGCAGAAAACTAGAGTGTCATATTTGCAATTTGGATGATTGCTCGCCCCAAAGGGGCAACCTCTGTCAGCCCGGGGCAACGCCCCGGGAATTTAAGCCCAGACAGCTAGCCCTGAAAGGGCGTTCTATTCGAAAATCCAAGCCTTTGCGCGATTAAGACGCCCTTTCAGGGCTCAGGAGGTGGTTGATTCAAATCCTAGGGCGTTGCCCTAGGCTGATATAGGACGCACCTTTGGTGCTACTTGATATGCATTGGCATTGAGCTTTAGCGAGCGTGCATAGTGCCAGCAGCTTTTCCAGCTGAGGTTCTGAACGTTTGCTAAAGCTGCACGCTACTAAAAAAACTCAATTCACTTAGATGTGAGCGGGGCTCAATTAATCTATATGTAGGCCTCCGTCTAACTACTTAATTGCCAGTGGATTCACTGGTGATGTTGACTGCCTTGATGCAGGTGACAGACCTGCGCGCAAAAAAAATGCGAGTGGAGCTGGTTGGCTCCACTCGCATGTGATGTGAATGATAATGTGTCGCTGTTATTTCTTTACGAGCGACGGCGACGAACCATGACTGAGCAGAGAGCGAGCGAACCTGCAAGCAAAGCGTAAGTGCCAGGCTCGGGGATAGCGGCAAGCGTGATGCCGCCAATGGCAATATTGTCTGCAGTTCCTAAACCATCTGAGTTTTGACTAAAAAGGACGGTTAGAGTTTGACCTGCTGTTACTGTAAAATCGGTTGTGAAGGTCGCGCTGAAACTCCCAGTCCCAGCTTGAGTGACAGTATCACTGGCCCCGCCACCATCTAGGGATGCACCAAATGTCCAATTCGAACGATACCCGTTTGCGTATACGTTTAACTGGTAATCTCCGGCATCAAGTCCAGTGATGTCAAAGGTGAGTGAGGCCGGTAGCGTTTCATCAGTAGATGGGCCCTTAGCTTCCATTGAGCCAGTTACACTTGAACCTACTGTATTTAGCGCTGTCCCATCGGTCCAACTCATCGCCGAAGGGAATCCGTTAAAGTCGTCTTGGACAAAATCATTAGGTCCTCCAGTGACTGTGCCGATGAAATCGGCGCTGGCTTTCTCAAATACCACAAATGAGCCAGTAGTATCGTCACCATCGCCTAGCTTCATCCAGTCTGTGGTTCCAATTGTGGTGAGGTCAACTGTTGCTGGTAGGGCGTTCTGGCTGATCGTGACTTGGCCTATCGCTTGAGAGGTAATAGCGGTGCTAGTCGCTGCCAATAGCATTAAACTTCTTATCTTTGATTTTGTCATATTACGTCTTTATTACTTGAGGGTTGGAGTATCGTTCAGTTTACAACTGACGATTACATCATGGCTGATTCTAGTTTTTATTACTATAGCGTATACACGCGATATTAATAACGAGAATGCGTCATACATCTGAGTTTTAATACCAAATTATAGCGTTTAGAACTCTACGTATAAAGCTATAAGATACTGCCTATCAGCATTTTAAGTTTTTTAGTTTTTATTATTTTTGGTTAATATTAACAGTCTTAGCGTGAGATCTCATCTTGATGCTATTTCGAGTATGCATACGCTATAAATTCACTAAAACTTGTTATTTACTGGCGCTTATTTTTATACAATAATCGTCAAAATATTCGAATATAAGAACTGGAGCACTATCCTTTCTAGCGTTATCGATCCGACCTACAGACTTCTGCTCTATATTGTAATGTAAATTTTGCAGTCGGACTTCAGCTAAGGTTCAAGTGACCATCGTCAACCAATGCGCAACGAATATTCCTTTCCACTCTGGGGTGCTTAGCTCGCCCTTCGGCTTCTTATCCCTTATTTGAGTGATAGCCGAAAGAGCAGAATGAGTGTATATTCTAAGGCTTTCAAACTGATCGTTCATTGCCTGATCTACTTCACTCTTTAATTGAACTGATGATATCGGCAGACCTGCACGATGATCCAGTGGGCTTACTTTATTGTTTTTAATTTCCTATGAGACGCATTACCCCGACTTTAATCCTTGGACTCCTAGTCTTGCTGTGTCCTTCCACACGGTTGCTGTCCAAACCATCTATGGTGAGCCAGCCGGCCCTAAGCAAAGCCGAAGGATCGAAACCATCTGTGGTGAGCCCGTCGAAACCAAACTTTGTGATCATTTTCACGGATGACCAAGGGTATGCGGATCTCGGTTGCTTTGGAGGCGATCATGTAAAGACACCGCGCATCGATCAAATGGCGGCCGAGGGTGCAAAGCTGACCAGCTTTTATGTGGCGGGCTCCGTCTGCACGCCGTCGCGCTCAGCACTGATGACTGGGTGCTATCCGAAGCGTATCGGTTTGGCGGGTGGGGTTTTTCTCGCTGGCGACAAGAATGGGCTCAACCTTGATGAAATCACCATCGCCGAGCTGCTGAAAGCAGAGGGCTATGCGACAGGTATGTTTGGCAAATGGCATCTGGGGGATCAGCCCGAGTTTCTCCCGACACGTCAGGGCTTTGATGAATTCTTTGGGCTGCCATACAGTCACGACATTCACCCCTTTCATACCAATAACAAAAAACACAAGTTTCCGCCGCTGCCGCTGTTGGAAATGGAGACAGTGATCGAGGAAGAACCGGATGCGGATTATTTAACGCAACGGATCACCGAGCGCGCGGTCGATTTTATCGAACGTCATCGAGACGAATCCTTCTTTCTCTATGTGCCGCATCCAATTCCGCACCGGCCGATTCATATGTCACCGTCATTCATGGAAGCGGTTCCTGATGACATCAAAGCGAAGTTAAAAAATGAGAAGGGCATCGACTACTTCACCCGCGACAAGATTTACAATCAATCGATTAGCGAAATCGATTGGTCGGTCGGACAAATTATCGATGCGCTCAAAGCCAACGGAATCGATGAAAACACCGTGGTGATTTTCACCTCGGACAACGGCCCATCCGTTGGCCATGCCGATCCGCTCACCGGCAAGAAGGGTAGCTCCTATGAAGGTGGTCAACGTGTGCCAGCAGTCATTCGCTGGCCCGGACATATACCCGCAGGGCAGGTGAATGATGAGTTGATAACTGCGATGGATCTGCTGCCGACCTTTGCACAGCTCGCGGGGGCTGAACTACCGACGGATCGTGTGATCGATGGCTGTGATATTTTACCCGTGTTGATCGACGGAGCTGGAACACCGCATCAGGCCTTTTTCTATTATAAGGGCAATGCACTCAAAGCGGTGCGCTCCGGGCCGTGGAAGTTGCATTTCGGTAAAGCCAATGGCAAAGACAAGAGCCGCCGCGGCAAAGGCGCGAGTTCGTCGATCATGGCGCTGTATCATTTAGATGAAGACATGGCGGAGCAGAATAATCTGTTGCAGCAGCACCCAGAAATAGTTGAGCAGCTCAAGGCGCTTGCGAAAGCCTTTGAGACTGAATTGAAGCAAAACAGTCGCCCCGCAGGATTGGTGAATGAGCCTGAAGTATTAAGGATACGTGCGGATTAATGGGGGCTGGTTGGGAAGCTGTCTCACAAATGCCACAGACCTAGTAAATTTATTGAGTGGCTGTTACTCTCTTAATCTTACTCTTCATCGTAATCATAATCGAAGCGTTCTGATTGAAGACCTTACGAATCAGCCCAGAGGAGTAAGATTACGATTATGACGTCGATAATCCTTATATCTCTATTTGTGAGACAGTCCCCTGGGCGAGACGCTGGTTAAATTAGGTTGCCGATTCATGTGGCATTTAATCGGGAGGGACGAGCTCCGCCTCGTCTTACGGTGTGCACGTGCGTCTGATCAGTGCTGAGGTTCGGCAGACGGCAGCGTAGAACGCAGCAAGCGCGGAGGCCATCCCTCCCGTGCTGCTATGACTTACTATTTAATCGGGAGGGACGAGCTCCGCCTCGTCTTACAGTGTGCACGTGCGTATGATCAGTGCTGAGGTTCGGCAGACGGCAGCGTAGAACGCAGCAAGCGCGGAGGCCATCCCTCCCGTGCTGCTATGACTTACTATTTAATCGGGAGGGACGAGCTCCGCCTCGTCTTGCAGTGTGCACGTGCGTCTGATCGGTGCTGAGGTTCGGCAGACGGCGCGGAGGCCATCCCTCCCGTGCTGCTATGACTTACTATTTAACCGGGAGGGACGAGCTCCGCCTCGTCTTACAGTGTGCACGTGCGTCTAATCAGTGCTGAGGTTCGGCAGACGGCAGCGTAGAACGCAGCAAGCGCGGAGGCCATCCCTCCCGTGCTGCTATGACTTACTATTTAATCGGGAGGGACGAGCTCCGCCTCGTCTTACGGTGTGCACGTGCGTCTGATCAGTGCTGAGGTTCGGCAGACGGCAGCGTAGAACGCAGACGACAGCGTAGAACGCACTCCTAGCGGGAGGCCATCCCTCCCGCTAGGAGTGCCGTGGTCTTCTGAAGAGTAACATCACGCAGGTGATACACGAGAGCAGCAGGGTGCTATTGGCGGGTTCTGGGATGACTTCAGTGGCGAAGGTGAAGGTGTAATTAATCGGAGCATTGCTCGTTTCCTGAAACCAGAGGCTGTAGTTGCCTGAGCTTAGTGGTAAACTGTAGCCTGCGCCGGATTGGTTGCCGCCATCGGATTCGGTTGCTAGGATATTTGTTCCGTTCTGAGCGTTTGTGACGAGTGAGGCAAATAGGAGATACTCAGGGACTGCCTCTAAGGTGCTTTCATCAGACATCGCCAGAAAGTGATTCTCTGTGTTGCTGTCGAAGATGAATTCGAGCGAAGCGAGTCGGTGGTTGGCGGCAACGGAGAAGGTGAACACATCTGGGTTGAAGGAACCACCTTCATTGATGGTGCCGATGATACTGTTCGGCCCTGCATTCAATTCTCCGATCGAGGTCGGCGCATTGATGAGGTGGCTGAGGTCTCCTGAAATGGCTTCTGAATAGATCGTGAAGCCATGTGCCTGCGAGACCATGAGCAGTAGGAATGTCAGCTGCGCGAATTTCATTTTAAGCAATTTGAGCGGATCGTTTTTTTGAGCTAGTCCGTGGGGTATCTGATATCATCTGCTGTGTGTAAGCGCTTGTCTGGACCTGCGGATGTGATGGTGAGGTCATTCGAAGCCTTGCTGTGAAACCAGTAAGCGGTGCCGTATTCATCGACTAGCTCGCCATATTCGTTTATTCTGGGAGAATCCATGGGGAGGTAAGCGACTTTTCTGGGATTGTCGCCTAGGAGCGCGTTGGTGATTTCGACGTTTAAGCCTGCTGGGTAGTCGCCGCGGTAGACGGTCGTCCGCATCGAGCTCAGTAGCGAATGAATCGCGATCTTTGCGTCGGATTCTTCAATCGTTGGATTGTCTAATTCGAGCGCCATTTCCGAGAAGTTTGAACGATCGCGGGGATCGTTCTGCAGTTTGGCATCCCACTGGTTGAAGCGCAGCGAGCGGCTGATCTCCGCATTGACGTGCTCCATGCGGGCAATTGCTTCCTCCCGTGTTTCCGCCTGCGGTTCTTCGCGCTGCTTGGAGTTGGTATAAAGAATGACGCTGGCACTCCCTAGCAGGACTAAGCCGATCAGCGACGCGATGCTACGTTTATTCATACGATATTCAGCTTCTAACTCCTGTCTTCTAACTTCTAACTACTCTTTAAGGTTCATTTCGATTAAGCGAACAGACCCGCGATCGGAGTCTCGGTGGAACCACTGGTCCAAAAATTTCGAATGTTGGGGACGACGGTTTCCATTTCGCTGTTATTTTCGACGCCGAACCAGTAGGCGAGTGAGGCGTGTAGTTCATCGACTGAGGTCGTGGGCAGTTGTCGGCCGCGCCCGACATCGGTGGTCGTGTTTAAGGCGATGTCTGGATAGGTGCCGAAGACTTTGCCGCCTTGCACGGGGCCGCCCATCACGAGTTGATTGCCACCCCATCCGTGATCAGAGCCGACGCTATTGGGTGTCAACGAACGGCCAAAGTCAGACGCCGTGTAAGTAACGACGCGATCATGGTAACCGATCTCTTTGAGTGCCGCGTTAAAGGCGACGAGTGCGTCGTTCAGCGTGGTCATTAAACTGTTATGTGTATCGATCCCGCCGCCATGGGTATCAAAGCCTGTTTGACCGGCAAAGAAGGTTTGGCGGTTTGCGTTGAGAGCATCGATGCCTTGGGATTTTATATACTTCGCGATTTGGAGGAGTTGTTGTCCGAGACTGCTATCGGGGAAGACGGTGTTGATGACGGTATTTTGCTCAATCTGCTCTAAGAGTTCGCTCTGCGCCAAGGCATCTTCCCGGATATAGTTATGATGTGCCTGCAATACGGAGGCATACTGTGTTTCTAAAGTCGCGTCCATGCCGAGCTTCACCAAGCTATCTGTCTTGTAAAGATCGAGTGAGTTGACGCCGCCTCTGGTATTGAACGGGCTGGAGGAATTGCCGACTTGATACGTATTCGCTCCATAAGGAGCTAGGCTCACGCTGGTGGTGGCGTTGTTATTCGCGGCATCATTTAGTATGTCGATCATTCGGCCGCCCCAACCGGTGCCTGCGAAGGGGCCGGTTTTACTGGTGGAGATGGAGGTTTGCCACTGCTCTAGTTGATCATTGTGCGAAAAGCGTCCATACGGCAATGGCACGCTGCCTGAACTGTATTCACTGAGTGTGGTGGGTTGGATCAGTGTGCCCACATTGGTGATAAAGCTTAAGTCCTCATTATCGAAGAGTGTTTTGAGGTCTGCGAGGCTAGTGTTTAAGTGGTAGTCTTGCGAGCTTTCGATGATCTGATGCGTGTCCGCTAGCGGGATGCCGAGCACGCCACGTGTCGCGAGATAATCGGCATAGCCGCTGACACCCGGTGCGAGCATATTGTAGGAATCATTGCCACCAAAGAGAAAGATACAGACGAGCCCTTTGTAGTCGGTGACCGAGCCGGGAGTTCGCGCTGCAAACAGTTTGTTGACCATCGACAGTGACAGCATGGAGGACATGGCTCCAATTCCAGTCATTTTGCCACAGTCAGCGAGGAAGCGGCGGCGCGTCATGAAGTTTCGTGATGATTTTTTCATTGTCGAATTTGAGAGTGGTTGGGCCGGTCTATTAGTAGGCAACGCTGAAGTCGGAGGAATTAAAGAGGATGGATAAAATTTTAGTGAAGTTCTCTCGAGAGCCTGCGCCATTGGCATTCGCGATGGTCACGAGCTTGCCTTTGAGCTCGGGGGAGATTTGGCCGTTACAGAGCCATAAGTTGACGTCATCAATGAAGCCCGCGACCTCTTGGTTTTTACGATAGAGATAGCCGAGGTAACTATAATCGATACTGAAGACATAACTATTGTAGCTGGAAAAGCTGACGGGCTCATCTGCATTCACAATCTCGTAGAAACTCTCAAATTGATTAATGATGTATGGCGTCAAAATCTCTGATTCCGGTGAAGTTAAGTGCAGGCCGTAGGTGATTTCGGCTTCGGCTAGATCTCCAACGGAAGGGGAGTGGTCCGAGTCATAGTAGTTAAAGACGGACGGCGCCCGCATGGGGATCTGTCCGAAATCGGGAGTCTGATCATTCGCTGCCTGTTTTGTTTTTGCTTGGACACGGATCAGGCCGTCCTCGTCACCAGAGAGGGCTTGAGCGAAGCGGTAGAATTGCGTCCATTTTAGGATCGGCTCCTTGATTCTTCCAGCGGTCGCGAGGGTGGGGGTGGCTGTGATCGCGCCAGTCGTTTCGTCGACTGCATAATCCACTCCGAGTCGCGCTTCGGGGTCGAGTAAGATCGCCTTGATGACGCTGACAAAGTTGCCGATCTCGCCATTGCCATACGTGCCTTCGCCGCGCCATGCTTCGGTCACGCGACCGATATATGCGCTGGTTGGGTTGGAGTTGGTGAATCGTTTGATGAGTAGACGAGACAAATGTGGTGCGGTGCTCGGGTGCACCGCTAGACGGTCTAATACATCTGAAATGTCTTGTTCCCCTGATTGTCCTGCTGCGAGCACGGTGCCGTCCAAGAGCACTTTCGAGGAGGTGTCGTGGTAGCTGTCGACCATGATCATGGGGAATTGGTATCTGGATCCCAGGTTGCTTCTCGGTGAATCAAAGTCGGCGCCGACGCCCTCCGATGACGTCAAACTTAAGCCGGTGAACACTTGGGCCAGCTCTTTGATGTCGTCATTGTCATAGTTTTCGATGCGATCGTCGTTTGCATCCAAGAGGTATTCGCCGTATTGATCTTGTGAATACACACCGCATGAAAAGAGCTGCATGACCTCGCGGGCGTAGTTCTCGTCGGGATAGGTTCCTAAGGATACATCTTCTTTACGGTTCTGAGCGGAGGATAAATAAACGCCCATGAATGGGTCGTAGCTGATGGATTCAAGCAAATCGCGGTGTGTCGAATAGGCTAGGTCCATCAGGCTGTCGTAATAGGAAGTATAGGACTCCCAGACGTTGTTACGTTCTTGATTGGCCCAAAAGGCAGATGAAGTCACAAATACCTGGCTGAGGGAAAACGCGACACGGTGCCGCAGCTGTTCGTTGGTCTGAATCATTTTGCCCCACCAAACGAATTCAAAGTTTTGAATGTTGATGGAGGGAACCGAGTTTCCTTCCAAGAAGGTTAGCTGGTGGTCGTAGCAATCCTGGGTAATGGTGGATTCTCTCGGCAGGGTGAGTTGGTCATCGATCCACGCTTCACAGGCGGTCAGGTAGCCATTGTCTCTGATTTCATTGGCGAGCGCAGAGATGATTTCGGGTGTGCCGCCCATGGAGGCTTGTGATAGGAAATGGCCTGCTTGGGAAATGGCGATGTAATCGGCTGATGGCATTGTTTCCGCATCTGAAATCCATAGATTCAGGTTCGCATCTCCGACGGTGAGTGTTAGCTGCTCGTCGGACTCAATGACGCCGTCAGCGATGGGGTGTATGGATATTTGCACCGAGGCCACTCCAGCAGGCATTGTCAGCAGGCCGTTCGTTAATGGGCTGCCGTTGGTATCGGTGAGGAAGTAATCGCTCGCAGATGCCGCATTTGAAGCCACCTTGGTGGTATCAGTGATCTGAAAGGTTTCTGCTCGCTCTAGGTTCAGCAAGTCATCGGATCGAGTGCTGTAGCGGGTGAAGGTGACAGTCGCAGGTATATTTTCGAGCTCATAGAGCACGTGCTGATCGGTGGAGATCGTGAGGGAGGATTGTAATGCCGCCTGGGCGATACTCTTGAGCCGATCGAAATCTGTGATGTTCTCATCATCGCCAGAAGTGGCGTCATCATCTGTAAATCCAGCAAGTTGTAGTTCTTCCCAGCGTGAGACTCGATCTTCGTCAGTATCGATGTCATCCACAACCGCTTGAAAGAAGTAAGTGTCGTCATTGGAGGTGATCGAGAAATCCATTTCGTTACCGCTTCCTTCAAATTGCAGATTCTCTGGATCCCAGTCTTCGGGACTTAGGCGATTCCCTCCGAAGATGGTGTAGCCTTTCCCGCGCTGTGTTGGAAGGGATAGCATTAAGCCCTCTGTCTCATCATGCTTAATCTTGAGATCTAGACGTGAAAGGGCGTCGAAAGGATCGGTTCCGGCAATGGATTCATCGATGTTTGAAATCCCATCTCCATCATAATCCTGAGCCTTCGTTGCAGCATCACTCACTAACTCAGTCGCATTGAAGCGATATTCCCAGATGTCGCCGACACCATTATTATTCAGGTCCACTCTGTCGGTTCCTGAATCGAGGTCATAGCTGCCGTAGAGGATTAGATTGTCTATGAAATGTGTGCGATTCGTTCCTCCGCGCACATCTCCAAACGAAAATCCAAAGGTGGCGGACTCTCCATTCGTTAAAGTAATAGTGGTATTTAAGGAGACTAGATCTGTTTGATCAGTCAGTGTGGTCGAATTGGTAAAGACATAAATCGGATCTCCATAGCCATCGCCTGTATTAAGGTAGATATTCATCTGAGGATTGGATGAATTCAGCTGTAATCTGGTAAAATCAAAACGTAGCGCAGTTAGATCAATCGATTCTTCGCCAGTTAACCCAGTCGCCGTGAAGGTGAAGGCATTGTGAATATCCGTATTGGATGGATCACTCGAAGTCGCATCCGAACTCGTCCAGTAAGCGACAAAGTCTGAGCCTCTCGCGTCTGCGTTGTAGCCGGTGTTGCCAGTAATACTGACATCTAACAGTTCATCGACATAATCTGGGGTCGCCTCTCCGGAGAGTTCGGCAAAGCGTATGCCCAGATTCTCCGCGGTGGAGTAGGTCGTGCCACTGAGAGTGAAATTATCAATGAGGTGCGTCCGACTCTCGAGCCCATGGGCATCGGCAAACGAGAATCCGAATGTAATCGAGTCCCCGTTCTGAAGTGTGAGGTGCGTGGGGAAGGAAATCGCATCTGTTTGGTTGGCGCTAGTCGGATCATCGTTGACGGTTAAAATGGAGTCACCGTATCCATCTCCTCTATCGATATATAGATCTAGAATCGGTGTCGAACCGTTCAATGTCAGCCGGACATAGTCGAAAGCGATGTGTGTCAGCGCAATCACCTCTGTATCTGCGAGGCCAGACACGGTTAAGGTGATCGCATTGTGAATGCTTTCGGTCGAAGTCGAGTTGGTCGTCGCCGATGCGCTGGTCCAATAGCCAGTGGTGGTGGACGTATTCGCTGAGTTCGATCCCGTATTGCCAGCAATACTGACTGCAAGGTTCGTGGAACTAGCCTCTGGCGTCATGTCGCCAGAAAGTTGCACCAAGGGGGCAGCGTGAGAAACAAATGAAACCGAGATAAAGCACACGATAGCGATGATGGTTTTCATTATGTTTTCTTTAATTCGGGCTTTATGAAACTGATAGTTCATCGGGTAGTTTCGAGTGTTTGCGTATTAGAGTTTCTACAGAAAGTATTTGGCCAGCTAATCGGGCCAGAAAAAGTGCGTTGTCCATTTACAGTCAATGATTTATAGTCATTTCATCGTAAATGCGTGATTCATCTCCCTGCTTTTGAGCTATAGTGCTCACTGAGCTTTGGGGTATCTTCTTGTTGTGTTACAACGAAACCTAAAGAGGGAGCGCTGGTTTATTCTGATGCCCCATTCTATCATTTGTGAGTCTCTTTTGGCATCATTCAACAAGTAACTTGAACCAGTTATAGACGAAATGAGGAGGATTTATTATGATGCGACATGGATTCGTAGCCAAATGCCCCCACTTTTGTGCTGTATAATTTGATGGTAAGAACACAAAGTGAAAATATGCTAAAAGGATGAGGTATTTTATGAAGTCTAATCCACATTTAGCAGTCCTGGTTGCAATATGGGCGATGCTGTCGTCCCCGATCATTAGTTTCGGAGCGGGTTCACCTGACGAAAAGCCCAATATTGTCTTCATTTTCATGGATGACATGGGCTATGGTGATGTGCAGGTGCTCAACCCAGAGCGTTGTAAAATCCCCACGCCACATATGGATCAAATGGCGAAAGAGGGCATGATCTTTACCGATGCGCATACGAGTTCCTCTGTTTGCACGCCATCTCGCTATAGTTTAATGACGGGGCGCTATAATTGGCGCACCACAAAACAGGGCGGGGTGCTCAATGGTTTCGGCAAGCCTCTGATCCCTACGGATCGTATGACGGTTGCTAGCTTGCTCAAAGGGCAGGGCTACAACACCGCCATGATCGGTAAATGGCACATCGGGATGAATTTCCCAAAAGGTAAAGGGTTGAGAAATATCGATTGGAAGAACGGGACACTTACTTCCGGCCCCTATGATCTAGGCTTCGACTATTTCTTCGGGATTTCGGGTTCGCTCGATATGGCGCCTTATATCTATATCGAGAACAACAAGTTTGTTGGCGAAGCCACGGTGATGAAAGAGCCACACCCGAAGCGCAGGGGACCGGCCGAACCTGATTTCGAAGTGATGAATGTGCTAGATGAGTTGACGGAGAAATCGGTTGAATTCATTCAACGTCAAAACAGTGAGCAACCGTTCTTCGCCTATTTGTCACTGCCATCGCCGCATACACCGATCGTGCCCACTCCTAAGTGGCAGGGAAAAAGCGGATTGGGCGCCTATGGTGATTTCATGATGCAGACCGATGACTTTGTCGGAACGATTGTGCAGGCCTTAGACGATGCTGGTTTTTCGAAGAACACTTTACTCATTGTTTCCAGCGATAACGGCTGCTCATATACACAGGCAGGTGTCGCAGAGATGGAAGCTGAGGGGCATTTCCCCAGCGCACACTATCGTGGCTACAAGTCCGACATTTGGGAGGGGGGGCACCGTGTGCCGTTCATTGTGAAATGGCCTGCCGAAGTGAAAGCTGGCACCACCAGCGATGCAACTATTTGCCTAACAGATTTCATGGCAACCTGCGCCGCACTGACAGACGCGAAATTGCCTGCCAATGCCGCCGAGGATAGTGTCAGTTTTCTACCTGCCCTAGAGGGCAAAGAGATTGAAACCAGCCGGAAAGGGATCGTTCATCACACGATCAAAGGGCACTTCGCTTACCGCGAGGGCAAGTGGAAGCTCGTGCTCTCTAAGGGCTCGGGCGGTTTTAAGCATAAAGCAATCAAAGGCTCTCCAAAGGGGCAACTCTACGACTTAGAAGCAGACCCCGCAGAGACGACCAACTTGTTTGATTCAAACCCAGAAGTCGTCGAGCATTTAGTGGCACAGCTACAGGCGTATGTCGACCAAGGCCGCAGCACGGACGGGCCGAAGGTGCCAAATGATACCAACAAGATCCAAATTTGGAAATAGAGAGAAAATCAATGCATCCACTCAAACTCACTCAGGCACTGGTTGTCGCGATCGCTAGTCTAGTCTCGGCCGTTGCGATGGCTGATGCCGGAAAGCCACCTGTGGTGAGCCTGTCTGCCCAGAGCGAAGCCGAAGGGTCGAAACCACCTGTGGTGAGCCTGTCGAAACCAAACATCATTCTCATTTTTGCCGATGACCTTGGTTATGGCGATGTAGGCTGCTATGGCTCGAAGTTAAAGACCCCCGAACTCGACCGATTGGCTGCAGCAGGCTTGCGGTCGACGGACTGTCTGGTCGGCGCGAATGTCTGCGGCCCCTCGCGTGCGGCGCTGATGACGGGTCGCTATCCCATGCGTGCAGGCCATCCAATCTCGAGGCACCCGACAGAGAAATATGCTCAGTATGGCATCGCGCCGGAAGAGGTCACGATGCCCGAATTGCTGCAGTCGGCAGGCTACACCACCAAGATGGTGGGGAAGTGGCACCTCGGGTTTCATGTCGAGGGTTCGCATCCGCTCGATGCAGGATTCGATGATTATCTCGGATTACACAGCAACTATAGCACCGTGAAAGAACGCGTAGACGAACGCACCATCTACCGGAACAGAGAAGCGGTTGATGTAGATGTCCCATTTACTGCAGTCACGAAGCTCTATACCGACGAGATCGTCGACTTCATCAAAGCAGAGCACGAGCAACCGTTTTTCATCTATTTCGCACATCACATTGCGCATGATCCGATTTTGCCGAGTAAGCCTTTCAAAGGCACTGCGGGGAAGAAGGCAGGCAAGTTTGGCGATTTTGTGTTGGAGCTCGATGACAGTGTTGGACAGGTGGTTGATGCCGTGGAGGCCGCAGGCCTCAGTGACAATACATTGATCGTCTTCCTATCGGACAACGGCCCCGCACGACACGGTTCAGCAAAGCCTTTTACAGGCGGGAAATATGTCACAATGGAAGGAGGGCACCGCGTGCCGGCGATCTTCTCTTGGCCGACACATATCCCTGCGGGCCAAGTCTCGGACGCCATGATTACCAGCATGGATCTACTGCCGCTATTCTGTGATGTTGCAGGAGCCGAACTACCGAAGGGAGTCACACTGGACGGTAAAGACATCCTCGACCTGCTGACAGGTAAAACGGATGAAAGCCCGCACGAGTATTTCTACTATTATAATGGTGTAAATCTACAGGGGGTGCGGAACGAGCAATGGAAGCTGCACCTGCCGCGCACGATCAACGATCAGCCCTATTGGGCAAAAAAAGGAACCGCACCGCGCAAGCCGTATCTGAGCCTAAAAAAGCCGCTGTTGTTTGATGTCGATGCCGACCCAGCCGAGAAGAACAACGTCATTGCGCAACATCCTGAAGTGACCGCCGAGTTAATGAAGCAAGCGGAACGGGCACGTCTCGAGATAGGCGATGTTAATGTTGTTGGGTCCGATCAACGTCCGCATGGTTTACCCAACCCTCAAAATAAGGACTGAGTTTATACTCACATCATCCTACGAAGAAAATTTATTCTTAAGCTTTAACGCGTATGCCACTAACTTAAGGAGAGTTGTCGAAAGTAGAAGCGTGCTTCCAGCCGCTTGAATACTGGGGAAGCCGCTTCTACTTTATACTAGCACGCATCATGATTTGTGATTCTGGGTGCAGTATCATTTGAACCACCCGCTTTGCTGGAGAACACCAAGACACGGAGCCATCACGCTGTATTGGAGCGCGTGCTCTGCTCTGACACTCAGTCCTCTAAGCCTCTGTGCCTCTGTGATCTCCGTGGTAAAATACTTTCCAGAATGCCTTGATCAAGTGATATACGCTAGGGCGTTTCTTTGGTATACTTTGCTATCCAAATACTCATATTCAGCTATAACCCCAACCCCCTCACTCCTGTCTAATCACAGATCGACCTTGTGTAAGCAGTTGTTGGATTTCTTAATAAAATACACTAGGATTGGCTTACTTAGACAAAATTGATGCGTAAACATGGCTGAACTGTCCCAAAATGCAACCGAGACCGCACAACACTGTATCTATGATGAAACGTAGAATTTATTCTGTTGTATCCGGCTTGCTTGTAATGCTCTCGACTTCTGCATTTGCCGAGACAACAACACCTCCTCGACCGAACGTCATCTTCATCCTAATGGATGATATGGGCTACAGTGATGTGAGCTGCTATGGTGCGACGAAAGTCAGCACGCCGAACATCGACCGCATGGCGGCCGAGGGCATGCAATTCACCGATTTCCATACGGGTGCTTCGATTTGCTCGCCCTCACGGGCAGCTTTTCTGACGGGTGCCTATCCACAGCGAGCAGGCCTCTACATGGGGATCAACCCGAAACGTGAAGCACACTGGTTTCTTGGCCTGCACCCAGACGAGATCACCATTCCTGAGCAATTTAAGAAGCAAGGCTACACCACCGCAATGGTCGGCAAGTGGCACCTCGGCATGCAAGAGCCCTTTCTCTACTGGCATCAGGGCTTCGACTATTACTACGGTGCGCCAGAGAACATGGGGCACGATAAGCGCTTTTATGATGGCAAAGAGGTGATCTATCAAAACACACCGCTTGATCAGCTAACGACCCTCTACACCGAGCGTATGGTGAAACATATTGAAGATTTTACCCATTCGGCTCGCTCAGGACAGGAGGATCAGCCCTTCTTCATCTACTACGCGCACAATTATCCGCACACACCTTTTAAGGCTGGCTCCAAATTTAGAAAATCCTCCAAGGATGGAGCACGAGGGGATATCATCCAAGAAGTGGATTGGGGCATCGGTGAAATTCTCAACGCACTCGAGGCCAACGGCATTCTTGAGAACACCTTGGTCATTTTTAGCTCTGACAATGGCCCGACCTCTGCGAAATACTCGAAGCCTTATAGTGGCACGAAGTATGTCTCGCTCGAAGGCGGGCACCGTGTGCCGTTCATCCTGTATTGGAAGGGGCAGATTCAGCCAGTGGTTTCAGACATTCCAGTGATTGCGATGGATCTATTTCCGACGCTGAGTGAGTTGATCGGCGAACCACTGCCAAGTGACCGCATCTTTGATGGCGTCAGCCTCGCTCCATTATTTGAGGGTGGGGAGATCGCCCGTCCAGAAGGCGAGGCCTTCTATTACTATAACTGCGAAAACCTACAAGCGGTGCGCGTCGGCGATTGGAAACTGCACCTACCACGCACTAAAGCGCAGATGCCGTGGTGGAGCACCGCAGCTGGCAAAGCGAAACCGACCGCATCGCCAGAGCTCTACAATCTGTCCACTGATCCCGCGGAAAAGAGCAATGTCGCCGCTCAACATCCCGAACGTGCTTCTGAGATGATGGCATTAGCGGAACAGACTCGCGAGAAGTTGGGCGAATACATGGAGCGCGGTTCCGAGCAACGTCCCACAGGCACGCTCTTTCCTGAGGTGCCGATCCTCAGTAATCACAATACCGAATGGGCGAAACTATCTGATGCAGAGAAAGGCGCTGCTAAAACCGAATTTAAAGGTGCGCATGCCCCAAAGAAAAAAAAGAAAAAGTAACTCTATCCACACATGAAAAAAACAACTTTATTCAAACTCAGCCTGCTCTGCCTCTCCGTCCTTTCGGGGCAGGCGGTTCGCGCCGAATCGCTCCCGAATGTAATCTTAGTCTATGCCGATGACGTCGGCTACGGTGACCTTGGCTGTTACGGTGCCACTCATGTGCAGACGCCAAATATTGACAAGCTCGCCGCCGAAGGGCGTCGCTTCACCGATGCACACTCGCCGTCTGCTGTTTGCTCGCCGTCGCGCTACGGTGTATTAACTGGAAACTATCCGTTTCGTGGGAACGGCGGCAAAGGCTATTGGGGGCCGTGCGGGCACTTCCAGTCGTTGATGATTGATACAAACAAATTGACGCTCGGTGAACTGTTTAAAAACAAAGGCTATGCCACGGCCGCGATTGGCAAATGGCACCTCGGCTTCGGCACAGGCAAGACCGACTGGAACAAGCCGCTACGTCCGGGACCACTGGAGCTCGGTTTCGATTACTACTTCGGCGTGCCAAAAGTGAACAGCGGTTTTCCTTATGTCTATGTCGAGAACGACAGCATCGTCGGCTACGACCCAGCTGATCCGATCACTTTCAAAAAGCCGTATTCGGTAACGACCACCTATCCACCGGAAGCAGGCAAGAAAACCGAAAACAAGGTGGGCGGAGCGAAGGCAGCACATGCGATTTACGACGATGAAAAGACCGGCACTCTGCTCACTGAGAAAGCCGTGACTTGGATTGAGGACAATAAGGATGAGCCCTTCTTCCTCTATTTCCCAACGCCCAACATCCACCATCCATTCACTCCAGCAGCACACTTAAAAGGCACTAGCCAAGCTGGGCTCTATGGTGACTTTATTCACGAACTCGATTGGATGGTCGGGCAGCTGGTGGACTGTTTAGAAAAGAATGGGTTGGCTGATAATACCTTGATCATTGTGACGAGTGATAATGGCGGCATGTTTAATCACAACGGACAAGATGCCTTTAAAAAAGGGCACCGAATCAACGCGGATCTACTTGGCTTCAAGTTTGGTGTATGGGAAGGCGGCCACCGTGTGCCGTTCATCGCTAAATGGGCAGGTAAGATCCAACCTGACACAGTTTCCGATCAATTGATTAGTAGTATCGATCTTCTCGCGACCTTTGCCGCGATCACAGGGCAAACCATCGAAAAGAAACAACTCGCAGATAGTATCAATATACTACCCGCGCTGGTCAGTGATCCGACAACGCCTCTGCGTGAGGAGCTAGTGCTCTGCCCGAATAAATCCACTCACGTATCACTACGTAAAGGTAAGTGGGTTTATATTCCCGCAAAGGGGAGCGGAGGCTTTACGGGCAAACCCGGCACGCATGGTGCAGGTGGCCCTGCTTGTATCTCATTTGTCGGCAACGAGAACAGTGATATCGAAAACGGAAAAATCAAAAAGAGTGCACCACCCGCACAGCTCTACGATCTCGAAGCCGACGTGAACCAAACGAAAAACCTCTACAACGAGTATCCCGAAGTCGTGCAAGAGATGCAGGCTCGCTTAACTGAGTATCGCCCAGCATCTGGCAAGAAAGTGAAAAAGAAAAAGTAGTTCAATCCGACTCTAGCTTTACCTTATGTATCATACTATAAAGAAACTTCTGTGCGCATCCTTCGCTGCAGCTTGTATAGCCGCAACCGCGAACGCGGCGAAACAACCGAACATCATTGTTTTCCTAACAGATGACCAAGGCTACAACGATGTCGGCTGTTACGGATCGCCGGATATTAAAACGCCGAACTTCGATCGAATGGCTGCCGAAGGGATGCGCTTCACCAATGCCTATGTGGGCTCGCCAGTCTGTGGCCCGAGCCGCTCGGCACTCATGACGGGCTCGTATCCGATTCGTATTGCCGAACCTCGCAACACGAAGTCGCTACATACGGTTCCACATACTAAGGAACTGATGATCCCCGAAGTCCTAAAGGAGGGCGGCTATGCGACCGCGATCTTGGGTAAATGGCATGCCGGCGATGCGAAAACCAAAGGCCATCCATTGGATCAAGGTTTTGATTATTTCTTCGGCACGCCGAAATACAATGGCGTCACCAAGCTCATCGAGCAGACGAAATTGCGCGCACCGTTGATTCGCAACCGTGAGGTCGTCGTTAAAGCAATCGAGCAGCCAGAGATGGATCAGCTCACGACCTGGTATACCGAAGAGGCGATCAAGTTCATCACAGACAATAAGGAACAGCCATTCTTCCTCTACCTCGCACATAACATGCCGCACGTCCCACTAGGTGTTTCCGATAAATTCCGCGGCAAATCGGCAGGCGGATTCTATGGTGATGTGATCGAGGAGCTGGATTGGAGTATGGGCGAAATCCTGAAAACACTCAAAGCACTCGATCTAGATGGCAACACGCTCATCGTCTTTGTATCTGATAACGGCCCATGGATCGAAGATTCCATCGGCGACCATGCCGGGCATGCAGACCCACTGCGCGGCGCTAAAATGAAGTCGTGGGAAGGCGGGCCACGTGTGCCGTTTATTGTGCGCTGGCCAGAGCACATCCCAGCAGGGGAAACGTCCGACGCGCTAGTCACGACGATGGATCTGTTGCCAACATTCACCGGACTCGCAGGACAGACGCTGCCGTCCAATCTAGTGATCGACGGCAAAGACCTGACACCGCTCTTGACCGGCGCGACCGACGATTCACCGCACGAGTATTACTATTATTATTGCTACACCGGATTGCAGGCCATTCGCGATGCGCGCTGGAAGCTTGTCCTGCCACGCGCTAGTAAGCCCAAATGGATGGGCTGGTGGGCACGTATGATCGATGAGGTAAAAACCATCGAGCTCTACGATCTGAACACGGATCTCGGTGAAACCACCAATGTCGCCGCCCAGCACCCCGAGGTGGTCGAGCGTCTAATGCAACAAGTCGAGCTTGCCCGAGCGGAGCTAGGCGATGCCGGAGTCATCGGCTCTGGCGCACGCTTCTTCGATAAAGGCAAAAAGCGCCCAGATATCGCCAAATATAAGAAGTGGGCCGCTAGTAAAAAGTAAGGTCAAGAATGCCTCGATCGTGGTCGCTGGTTGAGTCCTTGTTATACCACTTAGAAACAGTATTGATCTAATTGCGGGGTAGAGTCGTCGCGGAAGAGGGATTCCTCTCGAGTCTTCGCTTGTTTGGCTGAGGCCAGAGCCAGTAAATCAATCCAAGCATGCAATCGCGGTCGTCGCATTCTAGGTTCGCAGAGCATCGCGAACAGAAGGCCGTCCATGAAACATTTGACTGTTCCCGGTTTATACCCTTGTGATTCCATGACATCAATTGTGATGCTATCTCCGCGCAGGTTTCGCTTGCTTGATATATTATAGGCGCGCATTTAATAGCAAAGGCAGTTGGTTCTGCGAAAAGATTTAACATGCGAACTTCAAATTCAATAGGCGACCAAGTGGGTCAACAGTTAAGCACTTCTGCCCCGAACGATTTTGTTTGGGCGAAGCTGAAAGGTGATGAGAACGTCGAACTGTGCTGCTCGATGGCCACTCTTATTGAACGGTGGAGTAAACGCCTCGGCTTCCGAGCAGCCTAATCCAATGAGTCTGCTTCCACGCATTGGTTCCTTGTTTTGGTTGAAGTTGATCGGGTCGACCGTGGCGATTTCTACCTTCTTTATCGCCTATTTTTATGTGCAGCAGCAGCCACTGTTCGCGGTGTATGAAATGCCCCTGTTCGCGCCCGACCATTGGGCACCTCTATTGCCCTGGTCCGCTTGGATTTATTTCTCGCTTTGGGTGTATATCTGCTTGCCCACTTCCATGATGTGTCGGCCCAATGAACTGGGGTATTATTTAATGGGGGCCTGTTTGCTTAGCGTGGTTGGCCTCTCGGTCTTTTACTTTTTGCCGACTGCGGTGCCGAATTGGGAGATCGATTGGAGTGCTTATCCGACGCTGCAGTTTTTGAAAGAGTCTGATGCCGCGGGCAACGCTTGTCCCTCTTTGCACGTAGCTTTTGCGCTTTACGCGGGCTTGTGGATCGGGCGTCTCTTCAGCTTCCTTAAAATAAGGGGTGTTTGGCATCTGCTGAACTGGCTCTGGTGCCTGTCGATCGTGATTTCGACGATGACGACGAAGCAGCACGTATTTGCGGATGTGCTATGTGGTGGTTTGCTTGGAGTGGTGGTCTTTTGGTTGAACAATCAAATTGCCCGAAAAGCAAAGTTTGCTGCGTTCCGTAAGAACGATTGAGTGGTTTGCTATGAATGCTTGGCTAACTCTGCAGTGCACGTTATTGAAAGTTCTCGGACTTTTAGTAGTAATTGGCACTGAATACACTCTGCTGGGCTGGTTGATATTCTTTGGCGGAGGCGGCGTGGTGTTGGCACATATATTCTTACCGCGCGCGCAAGGACTGTGCGATGTGGTGACAGGCTTCCATCCCGAGGGACGCGAAGTTTGGCTGACCATAGATGACGGCCCCGACCCCGAGGATACACCTGCACTTTTAGAAGCCTTGGCTGAGCATGGAGCGAAGGCGACCTTTTTCATGATTGGCGAACGGGCGGCGAAGCATCCCGAACTGGTGAAGGCCGTGCTCGCGGGTGGACATACAGTTGGCAGCCATACGCATACGCACCCATTGAGGGACTTTTGGATGGCGGGCCCTCGGCGGGTGGCTCGCGAGTTAGATGATTCGTGCGCAGTGCTCAATGCGAAGGGGGCTGACGTGCAACTGTATCGTTCCCCTGTGGGGTTTAAGAATTTATTTCTGCGCCGCGCACTCAGAGAGCGGCAGTTGCGGTGTGTTGCATGGACGATACGCAGCGGAGACTGTCTCGGTAAAGATTCCTCAGCTATTGTGGCCCGTGTGGAGAGAGAGTTGCGCCCTGGTGCAATTTTGCTGATGCACGAAGGCGTTTCTGTAGCACCCAAAGTAAGGGTAGAGGCGATTCGTGGGGTGCTCGCGTTGCTGAAGCGCGAGGGCTATCGCTGTAGGTTACCGGACGTGTCGACTTATACCCCATCCCAAAAGGTTAGAGCCTAGTAAATTCCTGCCCCTCATTTTCTCTTTATTTCCCTGAAGCCTTTCATTGCCAAACTTAGTAGGACGATGCACGCTAGTGTGTATGAGAACATCACTTTCCTTACTTATGCTGAGCGCGGCGATCTTCATTGCTGGCTGCCAATCTGCCTATTACGCCTCGATGGAAAAACTGGGGATCGAGAAGCGCGATATCATGGTTGACCGCGTAGAAGGTGCGCGCGATGAGCAAGAAGACGCAAAAGAAACCTTCGCAGACGCCCTAGAAGCCTTTACGGCGATGACCTCGTATGATGGCGGCGATCTTGAAAAAGCATACAAAAAGGTAAAAGACGCCTATGAGGACAGCGTCTCTGCCGCTGAGGACGTCTCCAATCAAATCGATAAAGTGGAGTCCGTCGCCGAGGCGCTATTCGCGGAGTGGACACAAGAGCTCGATTCCTATCAAAGCGCGAGCCTCCGTCGCTCCAGTGAGCAATCCTTGCGTGAGACACGCAGCAAATATAACGAAATGATTCGAAAAATGCGTGCTGCTGAAGCAAGCATGCTACCTGTCCTAGAACTCTTTGAAGATCAAGTGCTCTATCTGAAGCACAATCTAAATGCCCGTGCCATTGCAGCCCTGGATGTCGAAGTCCAACAAATCCAGCAACGTGTCGGGGTTTTGGTAAAACAAATGGAAGCTTCGATTACGGAAGCTAACACATTTATCAGTCAGTTGTAGGTGTTTAAACTTCAGACTTAGCTATCTCTCGTAAAAATCCCGCATCAGTTGGACTGATGCGCGGCAGTATCACCCTTAAAAGGAGATAAAAAGGGGTCATGTAGTATGATCCGGGGATCGATCTAGTCAACCACAAAGGTAATGACATGACCCCTTTTTTCTCCCTTTTCGATTGATCATCCAGGTGTATAGGGTTCCATCATTGAGTGTTATTACGCCATTGAAACGCGCCATACTTGAGTCGTATGGATAATCCTTATTTCTATATGCAATGCTAGGGTTACTGCTGTCGAATGTTCCTTGTATCAACGCTGCGGTGAATTTTTCTTTAGTTAAGAGTTCTTTCGGAAATGCATGCCCGTTGTCGTAGACCTCTTGGACGAAATCAGCTGCTCGTGTGAAGTCTGGCTTCTCAGGCATGGGAGTGAAAGCTAACATCGCCATTAGCAGTGATGGCAGGAAGAAGATGAGGATTAGTTTTTTCATTTTTTCGATGTCCAACGTAGAGGACACTAATTAGTGAGCTTCAGCGAAACTCATTGAGTGCTCTGACTGGTTCTCAGCTCTATTTCGTTGGGATGGATAGTGAGATGGAGGCTGTGATTAGACCAGAGAGAAATAATGCCATGGATGCGCAATCTTTCATCCCATCCAACTGATTGGCAGTTGAGGTCAAAGGATTCAACCATGACTCAAATAGTCTTTGCTGCACTTCTTTATCTGCCAAGTCTGGAGTGTCTGTTGATTTTTCTATTTGTTCGTAGTTGTGTGTTTTTAAGCCCTCAGCGAAGGAAGTTATATTTTCCGTCGATCTTATGTAAGAGAAATAACAAAAGAATCCGAATGCGCATTGCATTAGTCCAAGTATGATTAGAATTCGTTTTCGAATTTTCATTTTTGAGAACGTAGAGCACTATCGCGACTGAAGCGCGGAGCGCGAAAGGAGTTGATAGCTGCGTCTGGATCTCATTTTCATACGCGAACCCCGAGGCCGAAAACTGAGATAATCGCTATAATTATCATTAGGACCGGAGCTGATAGGATTAGTATATTAGGAGTGTTTGTCAGTAATGAGATTCTTTTCTTAAATTGAGTTAAATTACTTTTTTCTCTCCACCCTAAGTATGAAATCCAAGAGATGACGCTTACTGCCGAAAGGGCAGCTGAGATTAACCATAGTTTCGGCACATCTAGGTTCACTTCTGTTAATTTATTATTTGGAGTAAACGCCATGATCGAGAATACGATAATGCTAAGGCTTTGGGTTACACCGAAAAAGGGTAAGCTTAGATTATTCATTTCTGAGATCAGTGTTATATCATTCACTGAGTGAATGATAACAAGGGTTGGTGTTTTGTTTTATTTTGAGGCACTTTCAAGGGAACCGTTTGATGGTTGTGGCTGTTCGTCATTGTAGGAGTGGGGTAAGTGGCAATGATGTGTGCGTATGCTAAGTCAATATCGTTTCAATATCAAGGTTTAGTTTCCGCCGATTCGTGCACTCAGCAGTGGTTTTTGAAGCTGAGTGAATGATATCACTTTTTTTAAACCTCCGATTATGCATTCCGAAAGTCAGCAAGTAGCTCATAGGCAATAGGATGTAGCTGTATGGTGTGTTTTTCTTGATTTTTATATTCCGGCTAATCGTGCACTCAATTAACTCATCGGCTTGATTTAAGTATATTTTTGATCACTATTACAGGTGTTATGAAGATTATACAGTTTCCCCGTTGGGCGGAGGTGTTGGGGGCCTCGGATTTACCGCAGAAAGATCGCGAAAGTTACCGCGTAAAAGGCTTCGCCTCACGTGGTTTAATAATATGAACCGCGTGTGCCGAAGACTTTTTACGCGGGATGATGGGATGGATATCCGCACGGTGCAGGATTTATTAGGCCGCGTAAAACGCTACGCGCACGCGGTCTAATCGAAACCGCGTGAGGCGCAGCCTTTTTACGCGGGAGACGACGCAGATCTATACACATGTCATGAAGAAGCCTGGGATGGGGGTGCGTAGTCCGTTGGATTCGCTGTGACACTCGGCTGACTCGGCGGTGCCGAGAGTGAGCGCCTTTGGCGAGTGACCGCGTAAAGAGCTTCGTGCGCGTATCAGACTTCGTCTAACGCGTCTACGCTCCACGCGGCTTTGAAGTGCGAGTGGGAAGTGTTAGTGAGAGTGGGAAGTGTTAGTGCCTCTGTGCCCTCCAGTGACCATCGGGAACGGGTGGTTAAAAGATGCCTTGGAGGTGCACGGTTGGTGAATCTTCACGCTACGGCTGGGGCTCGGTGGACAGACAGGACGGAGGTCTGCCGTAGATGGCGTAGCAATGTCTGTGTCACGGCTTTGGGCAAAAGGAATGAGGTCTCTCACTGAGTCACGAAGCGCACAAAGCCAGAGGATTCGGAGGGGCTTTTTACTTATTTATTTTTGGTGTGTTTGGAGCCCATTGCACGGTGCGGTCTTCCTCATTCGACAAGCTCATAATCTAGGACGAGGAAAGCCCCTACGAAGGGAATCCTGAAAGCAGTTGTCTGGGCTTTGTGCCTTTGTGCCTTGAGCGTAGCGGGCGTGAGACTTCGCAGATGCAACGGGCCGAAACCAGTTCCTGGGTCCGCTACACTTGGGTTCGGCGCTGGGGTTCTGTGCTGCAGTCTAAAGATCCGCGCTACGGATTTGGTTCGGTGCTTGGGCTCGGTGGCCGAAACCAGTTCCTGGATCCGCTACACTTAGGCTCGGCGCTTGGGTTATGTGCTGCGGTCTAAAGACTCGCGCTACGCTTTGGTGCTTTGGCTCGGTGGTCGAAACCAGTTCCTGGATCCGCTACGCTTGGGCTCGGTGCTTTGGGTCTGTGCTGCGGTCTAAAGACTCGCGCTACGCTTTGGTGCTATGGCTCGGTGGTCGAAACCAGTTCCTGGATCCGCTAGCTGGGACTCTGTTAGGTCGATTGATATGTTGTAATAATCTGCGTCCATCTGCGAAATCTGCGGTTAGACAATGCCGAGCTTGAGTTTGGAATACGTTGGTTCGGTTGAGACGTTCGATGAATCTTCGCGCCACGGCTTTGGCTCGGAGGATTGTGCTCGGTGGCTTGTGCTCGGTGGACAGACAGGACGGAGGTCTGCCGTAGATGGCGTAGCAATGTCTGTGTCACGGCTTTGTGCCTTTGTGCCTTGAGCGTAGCGGGCGTGAGACTTCGCAGATGCAACGGGCCGAAACCTGTTCCTGGATCCGCTACACTTGGGCTCGGTGCTGGGGTTCTGTGCTGCGGTCTAAAGACTCGCGCTACGCTTTGGTGCTATGGCTCGGTGGTCGAAACCAGTTCCTGGCTCCGCTACGCTTGGGCTCGGTGCTGGGGTTGTGTGCTGCGGTCTAAAGACTCGCGCTACGGCTTTGGTGCTTTGGCTCGGTGGCCGAAACCAGTTCCTGGATCCGCTACGCTTGGGCTCGGTGCTGGGGTTGTGTGCTGCGGTCTAAAGACTCGCGCTACGGCTTTGGTGCTTTGGCTCGGTGGTCGAAACCAGTTCCTGGATCCGCTACGCTTGGGCTCGGTGCTGGGGTTGTGTGCTGCGGTCTAAAGACTCGCGCTACGGCTTTGGTGCTTTGGCTCGGTGGCCGAAACCAGTTCCTGGATCCGCTACGCTTGGGCTCGGTGCTGGGGTTGTGTGCTGCGGTCTAAAGACTCGCGCTACGGCTTTGGTGCTTTGGCTCGGTGGTCGAAACCAGTTCCTGGATCCGCTACACTTGGGTTCGGTGCTGGGGTTCTGCTACTGCGGTCTAAAGACTCGCGCTACGCTTTGGTGCTATGGCTCGGTGGTCGAAACCAGTTCCTGGATCCGCTAGCTGGGACTCTGTTAGGTCGATTGATATGTTGTAATAATCTGCGTCCATCTGCGAAATCTGCGGTTAGACAATGCCGAGTTTGAGTTTGGAATACGTTGGTTCGGTTGAGACGTTCGATGAATCTTCGCGCCACGGCTTTGGCTCGGAGGATTGTGCTCGGTGGCTTGTGCTCGGTGGACAGACAGGAATGTCTGTGTCACGGCTTTTTGCCTTTGTGCCTTGAGCGTAGCGGGCCTGAGACTTCGCAAATGCAACGGGCCGAAACCAGTTCCTGGATCCGCTACGCTTGGGTTCGGCGCTGGGGTTCTGTGCTGCGGTCTAAAGACTCGCGCTACGGCTTTGGTGCTTTGGCTCTGTGGCCGAAACCAGTTCCTGGATCCGCTACGCTTGGGCTCGGCGCTGGGGTTCTGTGCTGCGGTCTAAAGACTCGCGCTACGCTTTGGTGCTATGGCTCGGTGGTCGAAACCAGTTCCTGGCTCCGCTACACTTGGGCTCGGCGCTGGGGTTCTGTGCTGCGGTCTAAAGACTCGCGCTACGGCTTTGGTGCTTTGGCTCTGTGGCCGAAACCATGGGGCTCTGGTGTTATTGTTTCGTCAGGTCTTTAAATTGTTTCCGATAATGTGTGGGGGTCATCTTTTTGACATCGAGAAATTGCCGGTTGAAGTTGGAAAGATTGTTGTAGCCGCAGGCGTAACAGATTTCCAGCACACTAAGGTCTGTCTGCAGCAGCTTCTGGCTGGCGAGCCCGATACGTAGCTCTTTGACGTATTGGACGAAGGCTTTTCCAGTATTCTTTTTGAAGAAATAGGAAAATGCTTTGGCTGGCATTTGTATCTGCGAAGCGGCTGCCTCTAGAGTGATTTTTTGATTCAGATTTTCCTGCACCCAGCGGCGCACCAATTCGATGCGATTGACGTTCTCATCATTCAGCACTGGCGAATAAAAGTTGCTGACGAGTCGCTTCTTATCCTGCTCCGGCGCGAGGGCAAAGGTCTCAAGCAAATTGAGGAACTGACCAAAGCGTCGCATCTCTTGGCGGTTCTCCATCGCCTGTATGATCGCAGCGGCTTTTGCACGTGTTTCACCCAGATATTCGAACGAGCGAGCGGTGGAATCAATGAACTCACGAATACGCTTCATTTCTGGTTTGGAGAGAAATTCGGCGCCAATTGATTTTTCTGAAAATTGAATGACGGCGATCACGGGGCGAGATGCATCCGTAGCGGGCGCATCCGTGCTGGTAAAGCAGTGGGGGACATTGGGGCCATTGACGAGCACGGTGCCGGGCTTGAACTCGCCAATGAAATCGCCGGTGATATGCTGTCCGCTGCTGCCGAGAAATAGCAGGATGTCGATTTCTTCATGATAGTGCCAGACTGGCCAAATTGAGGTTTCCTGTTTATAGACATAGGTCGTGCCTGCCTCATTGGGGATCAGTTCACGGACTAAATTCTGGCGACTTTCCATAGGTTTTTAGGGTCACCCAATTTCCGAATTACACAAGAATGATATTAATAATGCGTAAAATTAGTCCTATTCGTTGTGTATATTAGGAAAAAGTATCAGTTTTAAGCGTGAAGAGTGGAGGCTGTGCGCGGAATTAGGTGTATTATTAAAACTGAAATCTAGCACGAAAACTCGCCTCTTAAGGAACCTGTGCTCTGTTTCGCACTCCTACCATAGTCACTCATCCACGCTTACCCTCTCCCTCTGTATCATGCCTCTTAGATCTGTCGTTTTATCATTTTTGTCATTTGCACTCTGCGCGAATGCGGCGACTGAGCTGGACTCGGAGCAGTTGACTTTTTTCGAGACGAAGATTCGTCCCGTGTTGATCGAGAGTTGCTACGAGTGCCATGCGGAAGATTCGGAGAAATTAAAGGGTGGCTTACTATTGGACTCGAAAGCGGGTTGGATGCGCGGAGGCGACACAGGTCAAGCGATCGTGCCAGGTGATGCGCAGAACAGTTTATTCATGCACATGATTCGTCATGACCCTGACTACGATGCAATGCCCCCGAAGTCGAAGTTGAGTGATGCACAAATTGCCGACTTTGCGAAGTGGATCAATGAGGGCGCATTCGATCCCCGTGATCAGGCAATTGGTGAGTTGAAAAATGTCGATCAGTTCGACCTCGAAGAACGCAAGCAGTGGTGGTCTTTTCAGCCAATTATGGACTATGCCGTGCCAACGGTGAGCGATCCCAATTGGCCGAGTAATGCCTACGACCATTTCATTTTAGCGGCACTCGACACGAAAGGCTGGACGCCTGCACCGGAGGCCTCAAAGCGCAGCATTTTACGGCGCCTCAGCTTCGATCTGATTGGCCTAGCGCCGACCCCAGAAGAGATGGATGCGTATCTCGCAGATGAGTCCCCGAATGCTTACGAAAAGCAAGTTGATCGTCTATTAGCTTCGCCGCATTTTGGAGAGAAGTGGGCGCGCCACTGGATGGATGCGGTGCGCTACGGAGAATCCAAGTCCTTCGAGTTCGATTATGTAATGCCGCATGCGTATCAGTATCGAAACTATCTGATTCGTGCGTTCAACGAAGATTTACCGTATGATGATTTCATTCGTGAGTCGTTCGCTGGTGATTTGCTTGAAAATCCGCGCTATGATGAGACCGAGACGGTGAATGAGTCGCTGAAAGGCCCGGGCTTTCTGTATCTGACTGATGGCCAGCATGGCCCACCTGATTTGCATGAGGATGAGGCCCGTATTTTCAGCGGTATGATCGATGCATCGAGTAAAGCCTACCTCGGCATGACGATTGCCTGCGCGCGTTGTCACGATCATAAATTTGATGCGATCACCACGGGCGATTACTATTCATGGTATGGCATGCTACGCAGTTCGCGCTTAGATATTACCAATGCGGTGGCCGAAACCAAGCAACTGGTGCCTGAGTCGAAGCTGCGCAACGGTAAGCCGGCGGTATATGATGCGGCGATCGAGGATGCGGGGCAGGACGCGACTCGAGTAGAACACTATCTGAGCGCAACACAGCGAATTACTGGGCATGCAGATTACATCGCGTATACGAAATCGGGTGCGCACAAGAAGCAACATAAGAAGCCCGAGCCGAAGCTGAATGAAGCGGTCTTGGCCTTAATTCAATTTGAATCCGAGAACGCGAAGCTGGACGAAACCGTCTTGCAGGCATGGGTGGAGTATTATGCCTTTTCACACATCCACCGCAAATGGCCGCAGTTAGAGCCCATTCGTAAGAGTATCGCTGGTGCAAAAACAACGCCGAAAGGTGCGGGCAAGCATCATGCATCGATTACACCGGTGTATCCGACCGAAATCGAGGACTGGATTCAAACGGGACTGGGCTTCCGTGACGCACCGACAGAGTCCGCTCAGGACATCGTTCTATCAGTTAAAGATAACAAGCATGTCGTGCAGACACTGGTGGACACAACCCAACCTGTAGCAGGGCTGTATTCCGGGCGTATTTCGGGGAGTATTCGTAGTCCGGATTTCGTGCTCGATGGTAAGCCCGTTGAGATCTACGCACGTGGTAAAAATGCCCGTCTCAACGTGATCGTGCGTAACTACGAACAAGTCGGCTTTGGCCCTACCACTAAAGTTCTTAGCGTCGCGGTCACTGACGGCAGTTGGCAACGTATCCAAATACCGACTACGCTCTGGGTTGGATTGTCAGCTTACATCGAAGTCTTACAGGACGGGGAGTCGCGGAGACTAAGGTCCTCGTTAAAGAATCGAGCGGACGATAGCTACATCGCATTTTCTACCAATGCGAACTTGCCCGATACCGCAGCACTTTGGGCTGACAAACCGATCACTACAGTGGTGGCTGAAGCATGGGAAAATGCGCGTAGTCGCTCAATGTCGCCGGCTGAAGCTGAAGTGCTAGGTGCGCTGTTTGAAGCAGGATTGATCCGTGCAGGGGCCGATCGCAGCGAGACGCTCAAGTCACTGATCGCACGCTACCGAGAGATTCAGAATGAAATCCCAGCGCCAGTGTATGCACGTAGTTTAACTGAGGGCACTCCACAGGATGAGCCGATTTATATCCGTGGTAGCCATAAGAATCTAAGCAAAGATCCGAATCCTCGCCGCTTCATGGATGCACTGGGTGGCGAATTGCTGCCGAAGGATAGCAGTGGGCGTTTGGAGTTTGTCGAGTATATGGTGGACGAATCCAACCCGCTCGTCTCACGCACCATGGTCAACCGTATTTGGCACCATGTGTTTGGTCGTGGCATCGTTTCGTCAATCGATGATCTAGGCGAGCTGGGCACGCTACCGTCACACCCGGAATTATTGGATTACTTGGCGAAAGATTTTATGGCGAAGGACTGGTCCATCAAAGCGATGATTCGTGAGATGGTGACTACCTCTACGTATCGAATGTCCACTGTGCCTGATGAATCAGCACTCAGCATGGACCCTAATAACATCTACCTGCAGCATATGGCGCCGAAGCGATTGGAGGCAGAACAAATTCGCGACCATGTGCTCTATGTCAGCCAACAGTTGAACCCTGAGCTCTATGGGCCGAGTGTGACCGCATATACTGGTGATTTACCTTCGGCACGAGGCAAGGGCAAGAGTGGTCCAGTCGATGGCAATGCCAGACGCTCTATCTATACGCAACTGCGCCGCAATTTCATGCCGTCCTTCCTCCGAATTTTGGGCATGCCCAATGCCATCGAGCCGATTGGCGCGCGTAATATTACGAATGTGCCGGCGCAGTCATTGGCATTGATGAATTCGCAATTCACGCGTGAGCAGGCATTGGCATGGGCGAAATATTTACTTGAAGCTGAAGCTGATGAAGTGGCACGCATCAATTACATGCACCAAGTCGCACTCAGCCGCCCTGCGGACGAGGCTGAAATCGCGTGGGCTCAAGATCTTGTTCGTGACGTAACTGAGATGTATCAGGAAAATGGCGACGTCAACGAAGTCGCCGTGTGGCAGGAGCTCTGCCACGTCATGATGAACCGCAAAGAATTTATCTACCTATTTTAACACCATGAAACCATACAACACCAGTCGAAGAGATTTTCTAAAGAACAGTTCTATGGGATTTGGTATGCTGGCCGCGTCCAGTCTTTTTCAGCGCGACTTGTTTGGAGCCAGTTTATCGTCGCCACTTGCCCCGAAGGTGCCGCATTTTGCGTCGAAGGCGAAGAGTGTGATCTTTCTCTATATGGATGGAGGCGTCTCGCAGGTCGACTCCTTTGACCCCAAGCCACAGCTCGCGAAGGAGAACGGTCAGAAGCCGAAATTCAAGGTCGATGCCACTGTCTTCAATAACAACGGCGGCCTATTGAAAAGCCCATGGGAGTTTAAACGCTATGGTGAAAGTGGTATTCCGGTCAGTGACCTGTTCCCACATATTGGTTCCTGCGCAGATGACTTGTGCGTGATTCGTTCGATGACGGCCTTGTCGCCGAATCACCCGAATGCGAATTATGCATTGCACTGCGGCCACGTGCTCGCGGGTCGTCCAAGTATGGGGGCATGGTGCTCGTATGGTCTAGGCACGATGAATCAGAATTTGCCGAGTTATGTGGTCGTCAATGGAGGGCTCATACCACCGGGCGGCATGCAGACCTTTGGCAATGGCTTCCTGCCGGCGAACCACCAGGCTTCGATCGTGGTGCCAAAACATCCGGTGATGAATAATATCGCGCCGCGTGAATCACTTTCAAAGCTACAGCGCAAGAAGCTCGATTATCTCAACAGTATTGATACGGCATTCTTCAAAAAATACCACCATGCGGATCAGGTGGAGACTGCGATCGAGAACTATGAGCTCGCCTATCGTATGCAAATGGAGGTGCCTGAGGTCACTGATATTTCGAAAGAGACCGACGCAACGAAACGACTGTATGGCATGGACTCGCCATTCGATCAAACACGTCAATATGGCTCACAGTGCTTGATCGCCCGCCGCTTGGTCGAGCAGGGGGTGCGCTTTGTCGAGTTGACGGTATCTGGCATTGGTGGGGCGGATCGCTGGGATCAGCACGGCAATTTGAAGGAAGGGCATGAGATGAATGCGTTTGCCGTGGATCAACCGATTGCAGGATTGATTAAAGATTTAAAGTCACGCGGTTTGCTGGATTCCACGCTGCTTGTTTTCAGTGGTGAGTTTGGACGCACGCCGTTTGCTCAAGGCACGAATGGGCGCGATCACAATCCACAAGGCTTCAGCATGTGGATGGCCGGCGGCGGTATCAAAGGCGGCACGATTTATGGTGCGACTGATGAATACGGCTATCGCGCAGTCGAGAATAAGATGGATGTGCATGACCTCCACGCCAACATGATGCACCTCATGGGGATAAATCACAAGGAGTTGACCTATCGTTTTAGCGGTCGCGATGTCCGCCTCACCGATGTGCATGGTCATATCATTCCCGACATCCTTGCTTAAGCGATACGCTCGATTTTTCCTATTCTATGAAAAAGTTTTTCTTTCTGCTGAGCACCACGCTATTGCTGGGCTTGGGACTCTTACTCGGTTGGCTCGTAATTTTCACAGAGGGACAAGTGACTGCCGAATCAACCTTACAATGGACGCAGTTTTTGGGGCGCTTTCACCCCGTCATTTTACACCTGCCGATCGGTCTCTTTGTTGGGCTCGTCATCATCGAACTCGCCGCACTCTGTAAATGTAACGAAGGGCTGAAGCGTGCGGCACATATTCTAGTGTGGCTGATGGCGATTACCTCAGTGGTCACTGCCTACCTAGGGCTCCTGCTTGCTGCAAACGGCGACTATTCGGGTGATACACTGTGGCTGCATAAATGGTTGGGGATTGTCTTTGCCGCGACCGCGCTCGTCGTCGCATTTTTCAAAGTGCGTTCGGTTTATTATGGAGGAAGAGGCACGCGGGTTTACCAGTTGTTGATGCTTGGTCTGCTTCTGCTACTCCCCGTGGTAGGTCATTATGGCGGTAATCTCACGCACGGTTCAGGCTACCTGACCGAATACGCTCCGGATTGGCTGAAGGCGCTGATTGATGAGCCTGTAGAGCGCGCCGAATTATCTAGCGCTGAGACGGGAATGATCGAAGACAATCGCTACACCCAGCAAATCCAGCCCTTGCTCGATCAATACTGTGTGCAGTGTCATGGTATTGAGAAGCAGAAGAGTAAGTATCGCCTAGATACCTATGACACTTTGATGACGCCTGGTAAGTTGGGCGATACGCCGATCGAGCCTTATGAGATCAGTGAGAGTATGCTCCTCGAGTATATGTTGTTGCCTGAGGCAGACGACATGGCCATGCCGCCAGAAGGCAAGCCACGCCCAAGCGCTGAGGAGATCATGATGTTTGCGCACTGGGTGGCAGATGGTGCCGAAGGCCCACCAATCGACGAAGCAGCACTTGCTGAAGAACGGGCGGCGAAAGAAGCCGAACAAGCACAGCTCGACCAATTGATCTCAAGCGGGATCATGGTGTTGCCGTTAAGCCTCGAATCAGAGTTCTTTATTGTCGATTTCCAAAATGCAAAAGGAAGTATTGCTGCTGAAGACTTCGCGTTATTAGCAAACTTCAAGGATCGTATTTGGGAATTGAAATTGACGGGGGTGCCTGTGACGGCCCAACAACTGGAATACCTCCGAGGCGCTGCAGAGCTTCGCAGCTTGAACCTCTCTGGTTTGGCTGACGCCGATGCCGCGGTGGATGTGCTCAACTCGTTCAAATCCTTAGAAACGCTCAATTTATTTGGGAGCGACCTAAGTGACACCGGCCTTGCGGCGCTAGCCGTGCCGACTGTGGGCTCATTGTATATCGGCTCCACCCAAGTATCGCCGGAGCAGTTCAGTGCCTTTCAGCAAGCGCGCACTGACATTCAAGTCTATGGCGACGTCGATATGGATGCGATTACGAAGATCCAAGCGATGGACTTAGAGAACTCTGCCAAATTTGACCCTAATAAGAAGTAAGATGAAACGACCTAAACTGATCCCCTTAGCTATCTTACCGATAGTCTCACTATTGTTCTCAACTGCTGCCACCGCGGCACACCACAAGGCCGATGAAGGCTCGGCTCTGCCGAAAGTGCGCCAGGTGAGTGAGAGTGGCATTCGTCATTCCTTTCTGGTAACTGGCAGTAAGATGACTGCGATCATCGGCGAGGATAATCAAGTCCTCTGGAGCGTGAAGGGCGGCTCACGCGATGGCACTGTTTTAGCGAATGGCAATATACTGATCTGCGAAGGAAAGCGCGTGGTCGAATATCAGCAGGGGACTCAGGACATTGTTTGGTCCTACAAGCTCAGTCCGAAGAATAAGGAAGTCGCCGCGGCTTGGCGTCTCGATGATGGCAATACACTAGTCGTCGAGAATGGGGTCGCTCCACGCTTAATCGAAGTAACGCCTGCGGGGGACCTCGCTGTCAATTTCCCGCTGCAACCAGAGACAGACAACATCCACATGCAATCTCGTATGGCACGTAAGCTTCCCAATGGAAACTACCTCGTGCCGCATCTTTTAGCATTCGCGGTCAAGGAGTATACACCGACCGGCGAAGTCGTGAATGTAATCCGAACAGACCTCGAAGCGCTAGGTGGCCGCGAGGACAGGAACTGGCCCTTCACTGCGATCCGTAAAGCAGACGGCAGCACGGTGGTGAATTTAACCAATGGTAACAAGACTGTGGTCTTTGGCAGTCAGGGCGAAGTGCTCTGGAAGTGCGACAACAGCGATGTCGATGGCCGCTACGCGGATCCATGTGGCGCACATTTACTGCCGAATGGAAATATCGTGATCGGCAGCTACGGTCAAAAAGATCGCAGCAAGCCAATCTACTTTGAAGTGACGCCTGAGAAGGAAGTCGTCTGGGAGTTTTTTCACCCCAAGGCAAAGTCCCACGAAATACATGTGCTCACGACCAACGGTGCCACATTGAACTCTTATACAAAATAATTAGTATGAACAATTTGGATACAACACCTAAGGACTTAGTCGGCAAAGTTGCTTTAGTCACTGGCAGTTCAACTGGGCTCGGTCTCGCGATTGCCAAAGAGCTCAGCAATCGAGGCGCGAAAGTCGCCTTGAATTATGCGCACAATCAAGCACGTGCGGAAGCCGCATTTGAGTCCTTTGCAAAAGAGGGTGGAGTGGGGGCACTGTTTAAGGCCGACGTGACTGAGCAGGCATCGATTCAGCGACTGGTAGCAGAGATTAAAGCCGAACTCGGCGCGGTCGATATACTTGTCCCCAATGCGACGCTCGATCAACCCATCAAGCCGATCGAGGACTACCGGTGGGAAGACTACGAAACAATGGTGCGCTTCTTTATCAAGAGTCCGTTCCTACTCACGCAGGCGGTGATTCGTGAAATGAAGGCGAATCAGTGGGGCCGCATCGTGAATTTATCGAGTGAAGTCGTCGAACTCGGCGTGCCGAACTTCAGCGCTTATGTCGCCGCTAAAGGTGGGCAGAAAGCATGGACGCATAGTATGTCCAACGAGCTCGCTCCGTTTGGGATTACTGTGAATTCCGTCTCTCCTGGTTGGATTCCAACGGAGCGACACGCCGACGCCTGCGAATCGGAATTGGATGCTTATCTAGAAGCCATTCCAGCCGGCCGTTGGGGCACCCCAGAAGACATCGCCGTGGCGGTCGCCAATTTCTGTTCGCCTGCGGCATCCTTTGTTACTGGGCAAACACTCTGCGTGAATGGCGGACGCAGCGTATCTTAACTCTCAATGACCATGAAAACCATTACCCCATGCCTGCTCGCTATGTGCTCAATTCTAACTTCCAATCTGTTGGCTGACCGAGCCTCCATCACGCTCAATGAATTCGGCGAATTTGAGGAGCAAGCGGTGACACTCTATACGCTCACGAATGAACAAGGCATGGTGGCTAAAATCACTGACTATGGTGGAGTCGTCGTCAGCCTACTCGTGCCAGACCGCGATGGAAAACTTGAAGATGTCGTGCTCGGCTTTGAGGACTTCTCCGCATATGAGGCAGACGGAGGATGGTATGGTGCCATCACCGGACGCACCGCGAATCGTATTAAACATGGCAAGTTTACCATTGATGATAACGACTACCAGCTCGCCACCAACAACGGCCCCAATCATATGCACGGTGGGGTAAAGGGCTTTAACAAAAAACTCTGGAAAGGGATCGCTTCGGTAACCAACGGCGAGCCGCAACTAAAGCTGGAATATGTCTCTCCCGATGGTGAAGAAGGATTCCCTGGTCAGTTGAGCATATCGACGACTTACACACTCACGGCAGACAACGGTCTCAAGATCGAATATCACGCAACAACGGACAAGCCCACGATCTGCAATATCACACATCACAGCTACTGGAACATCGGAGGCCCGAGTCGGGATAGTATTCTGGAGCAAGAGCTGCAGATGTTTGCTGATGCCTATAATCCGACCGACGAGAACTACATCCCGACCGGTGAGATTCGCTCGGTTGCTGGCACACCTTTTGACTTCAGCCAGCCAAAGCCAATTGGCCGCGATATCGATGCGGAGGATCCGCAATTAAAAATAGGGAAGGGGTATGACCATAATTTCGTGATCAACGGCGAGCCAGGCACACTACGGCCCGTCGCACGCTTGCATGACCCCGAGAGCGGTCGGGTCATGGAAATGCTCTCCACCGATCACGGTGTCCAAGTCTATTCCGGCAATTGGTTCGACGGATCTGTGGTCGGCCGAGGTGATATTCCTTACACGCATCGCATCGCGATCTGTTTCGAGTGTCAGCACTTCCCTGACGCGATCAATCAGCCGAACTTCACATCGCCAATTTTAAGGCCGGGCGAAGTGTATGAAAAGACGACGGTGTATCGCTTCTCGGTTCGATAGGCTAAGACATCCTCAGTTGATGTTTATCAGCGGGATATGTAGCTCCAATCGCGTGCCTTGATCCACTTTGGATTTGATCTTCAAGGCGGCATTCATCTCTTTCGCTCTTAGCTTTAAAGTGCGCAACGTGCTTTGCTGCGACAGCTTCTGAGCAGTCATGCCGACGCCGTCATCCTCAATGATCAATTCGAGGTGATTTTTGACTCTATGCAGCGACACGGAAACACGATTGCACTGAGCGTGTGAGCGAATGTTGGTGATCGCTTCCTTGTAGTAGAGTAGAAGTCCCTTTCTTCGCTCGGGGGTTTTGAGGGTTTTATTGACTGCAGGGTCCAAGTCGAGCGCCACGTGCATGTCAGGGAATACCAACCGACTTAACTCTTCCATATATTTTAGGATGTCCTGCGCTCGACCAATACGCGGAGCGGAGGTGTGCAGCACTTCACGAAGCCCGTAAACACTCTCATGAGAGAGTTGAGCAATTGCTTGTAAATGCTCAACGAGGGAAGGCGCTTCGACTTGATCCATTAGCATCTCGGTGTGTAGCGTAATCGAACCCAAATTACTGCCCACGTCGTCGTGCAAATCGCTTGCAATTCGCTCTCTGGCCATACGCAAGTCACGACGGTTTTTTACTTTGGATTGAATAATCTGGTATAGCGATGTAAGCACCACGAATGCACTCAGCAGACAGACTGACCACAAGGTTTTCGTGCGAATGCTATGGGTGGTGTCTTGTTGGATTCCAGCTAAGTCGAGTTTCTCTTCTAGCAGCTGTTTCCGATCATATAGCCCTTGCACCCATTCACGCAGCGGCAACGCACGTCCTGCTTGAGTTTGTCCATCATATACGAATGCATCCTGCCAGTAGAGGCGCCTTCCGGTGGGACCAAAGAGGTTACCTGTGCTTTTTGACCGCTGACTCATGCCCAAGACGCTGACTGTCGCAAGCTGATCAATGTGCGCTCCTTTCAGCATGGGTGTGATTTCACTGATCTGCACCCATGGACGCGATTTGTCAGTCGGCTTCGATATTTCGAAGATTCGAACGCGAATCGACTTAGCCGTAGTGTCCGGAAAATGAGAGATGTAGGGGTTGAGGCCTTGATTCCTCAGCGGTGTATTCCGATAGCTTCGATCACTCTGCAGCACCTCGCCGCTAGCATTGAGTAAATCGACACTGAAACGGATCGGAAACGCTTGCCCGGGCCTATAGATGACGGCTGGATCGAGTCGAACCGCATCAATAGTAACTGGTTCCTTAAAATTCAGGACGATATCGACTGGTTTCTTGGGATGTCGATTGTCGGGGCGGACGGATAGGCCTAGACTACCTGAGATTCTCGGCCCGATTTCAGGCAAGCCGAGCGGGGTTTGTTCATCAGTGAGGTATCCTTTCGAAAAGACTCGGAAACCCTCGCGACTGTTGCTTGCCGCAATTTTTGCTAGAGGTGCGACATTGTCTTCTTGAGAGAAAATGTAAATTTCGGAAAACCCGCCTGCAAATTGGTAACCGCCTATTTTTTTGGCAAGGTCGCTGAGTGTAATCCTTAAGTGCTGTGTGGTGTGGGGTTGGAAGGTGACGAGCTCGGGCAGTGACTCTCGTATTCTTTGATTTTTCTCAAGGATGGTTGTTAATCGGGTGCTCTGCTCTCCGTTGATCGCGTGAATCTGGATCTCGCCTGGCCAGTAGGCATTATCGGTTAAGCCATTTTCATCTGCGAGAAAGAGCCGAAGTGGCAGAAGGGCTATGGCATCGATGGAGACAGGCTCACTCCAACGGAAGTTAATTTCGACTCTGTTTCTATTGGAGCCAGTCCAATGGCATAGGTAGCCTCCAGTTCCTGTCGGCTCGCCAGTGTAGGGGGTCGGCAATTTACCTAGTTCATCGTTAATGGCCTGGATGCGCGCCTCATTTTTTCGGTAATCACCAGACAGCTTCATCGCTAAATAGTGTTCCCAAGTGTCATCGATCGTTGCTTCCACTGGCGCTCCCAATATGGCATTCCAAATGGCGCTTCCATCGTGTGAAACCGCTTTGTCCGAGATCACATTCAAGGGGTGCTCAGGCGGCTCCACGATCAGGTCGTCGAACACTAGGCCACCAATGGCGGCAGGGTGTTTGTCGCGGCATTTGACGGATAAGGTCAAAGTATCATTGGAGTGCTTTGCCGATACATTGAAAAACACCCACATGCCGTCCTTAATCTTAGGCAAGTTGATGATGCTTCGGCTCCAATTCGTATCTCTCTCGCTGCTGAGAACGATCTCCGCAGGGGAGATCTCCTTACGATCCGCGTTCGCCAAGAGTATGCCGACCCGAAAGCCGTAGATGTTCTCGATTTTCCCCAGTTGAATCGTCAGCAATTCGACGTGAGCACCGGGCTCATGCGGCATTTTGGCGAGCAGGCCCGATTCCGCTTTATCGCCTTTGGACCCACCGGGGGCATCGATTTTCAGATAGCCAAAGGAATTTGTGGTATAAGTTTTTTCGGCTGCCGTGATCGATTTGATGTAGGAGGGTAGAGCGGATTTTAGATTCTCATCAACAGGTCGGTTGGCCTGCTTTTTTCCGCCAAGTGGAGTGACATTATAGAAATGATACCCTGCGGTGCCGTAGCGGTTTTGCCCATCATAGGACCAAGGCTTTAGCGTGGTGGGTGTATTCCAGTCGCCCTCCGTCCGATAGTCGATGCCCTCGATTGCTGACAAGTTTAGCGTCAGCATGCAGAAGAGCAGGCCGCAAGCAATGGAGCGGATCATTCGAAAGCGGTTGAGAAGAACCATGTGCATGGTGCTCTGACTTGCCTTAGTTGAAGATGCCGAGCTCTGCGGCCTTCTTGATCGCACCTGAGACATTGTGCACTTGAAGCTTACGGTAGATATTACGTATGTGACTATCCACAGTGTGCCGACTCACATTCAACTCGTCGGCGATCATGATCCGAGTCCCTCCATCAGACAGTTTTTGCAGCACTTCAGCTTCGCGCTCAGTGATTTCAGTGTCTGGGTTGGTTGGCTTAAATGCTTTGAAAGTGGCAAATACCATGTGCGCGATTTCAGAGCTCAAGGGCGCGATTCCATTATAGGCATCCTCAATTCCCTGAGTGATCGACTTCAAGCCGCCGGACTTGATCAAATAACCTGTGGCGCCGGCACCTAAGGCCTGGAAAACTCGGGTTTTATTCTCAAATACAGTGAGCACTAGAATTTTGGTGTCTGGGCATAGTTCGCAGAACTTCGGAATCGCGTCGATCCCATCAATGCCTGGGAGCCCTAGGTCGAGCACCAACACGTCTGGCTTACTGTTGCCCTCGAAATGGAGCAGGGCATCTTCCGCGTTCGAGAACGATTCGTCACAAGTCAGCTTGGCTGTCGAGTTAATCGCTTTGAGCAGTGTTCTACGGTAATCCGAATGATCTTCGATGATACAAACACTAATACGTGAGGGGGACGGGTCTGAAGCGGAATTCATGGCGTTCACCTTGTCAGCAGAGGAGAGGGGGACAAGTAAATTGCGCGGGTTAAACCCGCGGCATATACTCTCGATCGCTTCTAGAGTGGCATTACCTAAGGGAAGCTGATACATCTCTACCTAATACCAGTGATAGACCGCTCGAACGGTTTTTGATAACATCAACTTTTATGTCTTGCATGCTGTCGCACTAATGCTGCTTCATATCGACATATACCCCTGTCACTTTTTACCTCAAACGTATCAATCAGACGATTATGACAACCCTGCAAAAACTACTTACCGGAGCGCTTGGAGCGGCTTCGCTTCTAACAGTTGGCTGTAACAGCACCTCAATGACGGATGCTGGCGACTATTCCAATGATGTCGCTTTCATGAAGCAGCATACCCCAATCGTGCTTTTGACGCAGGGTGATGCGAGCGTTGCGGTGGCACCAGACTACCAAGGCCGCGTGATGACGAGCACCTACGACCAGCAATCAGGCCCCAGCTTTGGTTGGATCAACCGTCCTGTAATTGAGACAGGACTGATGTCTGAAGAGGACGCAGCTGGCAAGCTGGAGGAACATATCTATATCTTTGGTGGCGAAGAACGTTTCTGGCTAGGACCTGAAGGAGGGCAGTATGCTCTGTATTTTAAGCCAGGCGACAAATTCGAATTTTCAGACTGGAAGACGCCCGCAGTCATCGACACCGAACCATTTGAATTGGTAAAGCAGACAAACACGAGCGCCAGCTTCCGTAAGGAGACTGAACTCATGAATTTCAGTGGCACGGTCTTTAACATGGAGATCGAACGAACCGTCAGCTTGCTCGATGCAAAAGCAACCGCAGAACTCCTCGGAGTCGAACTTCCAGAAGGTGTGCGTCTTGTCGGCTATGAGACAGACAACCGCATTACCAACACAGGAGACAAAGCATGGAAACCTGAGACGGGCCTGCCATCAATCTGGATTCTCGGCATGTATAACCCATCACCCGAAACCACAGTCGTGATTCCTTTTGAGAAGGGTGGCGACGAAGCGCTCGGCCCGAGAGTCAACGACACTTACTTCGGCAAAGTTCCAGCGGAATACTTGCGTGTAGAGAAACAGAAGCTCTTCTTCAAAGGCGACGGCACACGTCGTGGCAAGATCGGCATCAGCCCACAACGCTCAAAGGGCATTGCAGGCAGTTACGATGCGGCAGGCCAGGTGCTTAACATTGTGACTTATAATGTGCAGGATGCACCCAACGGCTATGTGAACTCAATGTGGGAGCTTCAAGACGAGCCCTATGCTGGTGACGTCATCAACTCCTATAACGATGGTTCTCCCGAGCCAGGTGTGGATCCACTCGGACCATTCTATGAGCTAGAAACGTCATCGCCCGCAGCCGCTCTAAAGCCAGGCGAAACCATGCGCCACGTGCAGCGCACTTTTCACATCCAAGGATCAGAAGAGGCGCTCAACCCATTGGCAAGACGCTTACTCGGAGCGCCGCTGGAAACGATCAAAACAGCGTTTTAGAGGGCAGCCTGATAGATCAGAGACGCTACTAGAAACCGCCAAACTAGGTTTCTACAATCAGTTTTGGTGTCTGCTTAGTCTGTTTACAGGCTAAGCAGATCATCTAAAACTTCAGCCATTTCAACGATTCCTGAGCCGAATTGGTAGTTTAGGAAATGACGCGACCACCGGGAGCGAGATGCTATAAGCTCTGAAGAGCTGTAGCGATCGCTCGGGGAAACTGTCTCAAAAGAGATAATCCTAAAAAGGTGAGTTAAAACTACGACGGAGGTCTGCCGTAGTTTATAAAATTGAACCTAAGCCTACTGCCGAATCTAGGATAATGCCGTAAGTGGTGCTCAAAAGCCGCGATGCGGATCTGCTTAACTACGCTTAAATTGGAATCCACCACAATTTTGAATCAGAGGTTCCCCAGTGTGCTGTGCGCCTCAACAGCTATCCCGCTTAACGACGATGGGCCTTAAAAAAGCAGGAGCCAGCAGACGGAAGAATCAGAAATCAGGCATCCCTATAATGCTATCCCTCGCTTGCTTGTAGCATCCCTATAATACGACAAGTAAGGTGATTCCTCGCTGCTGGCTCAAAGTGTATGGTTATAATCTACCACGATTAACTGCTTATGAATATAGCATATATACGTATTTCTGGTATCATGTGTTTACGTGAATTACCGTGGTATTTTAGGGACGACATAACAATATCACCAACTACCCAGTTACGCACAATCTATGTTATGCGAACAAAATAGTTTTGACGGAGCACAGGGAATCGATCACATTCCCTCTCATGGCTGGTCTACATTCGATTGCTTCAGAGATACCCGATTCCTTCAGAGATGAGATTGATGCTTTTATTGCGTGGATGGAATTAGAACGCAGCGCGGCAAAATTATCTGTTGAAGCCTATCATCAGGATTTAGCGCAATTCGCCATTTATCTGAAGCATTCGACCAGCCATGCAGACTGGCAGACTGTAACAAAAGAGGATGTAAGCGCGTATCTGCAGTTCATGTCCAACGAGATGAACTACACGCGGACAACCGTATGCCGCAAACTGGCGGCAATACGAATGTTCTCTCAACGCCGCTTTGTTGAATCACAACAGACCGATTTTGCGGAATTAGTGACTGGACCATCAATTTCATGGAAGAATGAGACGATCCCCAAAGCCCTAAGTATCGCACAAGTCGATGCCCTTCTGAAAGTGCCCGTTGTCAGCACGCCGGCGGGCTTGCGCGATCGTGCCATCCTGGAGGTGCTGTATAGCTCGGGAATTCGCGTGTCCGAGCTCTGCAACTTAGACCTAACGTCTATCAATCTCGATGAAGGCTGCTGCATGATTCACGGCAAGGGCAACAAAGAGCGACTGGCATTGTTAGGTGGCCCCGCGATCAAATCGATTCGAGATTATTTAGCAGTGGGACGCCCTACTTTCGTCAAACCTAAGACTCAAAACGCCCTCTTTATATCAAAATTTGGAACACGTATCACGGCACGCTATGTGCAGAAATTCGTTAAGACGGCTGCGATCCAAGCAAAGGTGCTAACGTATAATAAAGAAGACGGCACACTGGACACACAGGTGTCGCCACACACACTGCGCCACTCCTTTGCTACGCACATGCTGCAAGGCGGCGCAGACATGCGCGCCATCCAAGACCTACTCGGCCACGAAAGCGTCGAAACCACCGAGATCTACGCAAAAACAAACCCCGAAATGATTCTGGAAGCACACGCCCTACACCACCCTCGAACGTTCCACTGATCCTAAATCCCGCAGTTGGCTGCCCTGATAAGGCTACGCCCATTCCGGCGGCACGCCATATGGGCCGTGCGGTGCGTTGAGCGACAGATAAAGGAAGAACGCCTTTTCTTTATTTTCTTCAATAAAGCGGAGACCTTCGCGGAAGAAGACATCCGTGCAGTATACTTACGCGGCACCCCGGCGGCACACGCTCATACGTGTCGTCGAAATAGTCATTGCCCCAATAGTCAGACGCCTGCCCGATACCGCCACAGCGGTGCCAGACCACATCTTGAAAGCCACGATCCTGCGGACGGTGTGACGCATTATCACCCAAATGCCACTTACCGACCATGCCTGTCGCATAGCCGGCTTGTGAAAACAAATTCGCAACCGTCTGTTCATCCGAGTGCATTAAGCTGCGTCCCGAACTCGTGCGGAAGGCAGCCCGTCACTCCGGGGTGGTTTCCCGTCATCAGCGCGGCTCCTGTCGGTGTGCAGAACGAACTAACATGAAAATCAGTGAATCGATTCGTCATATAGTTTATCAATCTACGGTGCCTTCAGGATCGGATTACCACGACAACCCAGGTCACCATAACCCTGACCATCGGTCATCACGAGGATAACGTTAGGTTTATCCGCAACCTCGAAACAGAGGTCGAGAGCAATCAGAGGATGACGATACTATTACGAATCAATTTTTTCATACTGTTAAACCCTACTTCGCTAGATTTCCCTTCCACAGCTTGATCTGATCGACAGGTAGGTCGTTCGCCTGAGCAGGCCCCGCTGTGCTGCGGCCATTGGCGACATCTGCCTCAAGTTGAGCCATGAGAGTCTCAACGACCTCCGGGTTCTCTAGGTAGAGATTGTTTTGCTCACCTGGATCGGCTTCCAAATCATAGAGCTGCCCTTCAGGTGCGTCGGCCACATTGGCCATCGCCTTTTCTGTCGGTGCAGTCCAACCAGCGGATCCTTTTGCTAGCAAGAGTTTCCATTTCCCCTGACGGTAAGCAAAATGCCCACTCACACTGTGATTGATGATGCCATTACGTGTGAACGCCACCTGCTCTCCACTGAACAACGGTAAGATACTTTCGCTGTCTTCACCCGCATTTGCAGGTAGTGTTGTGCCCACCAGCTCAGCACAAGTCGCGAGCAAATCAGTCTGACAAGTCAGCACGTCGGAGACACTGCCTGCTTGGATCACTGCGGGCCATTTAACAAGGAACGGCACGCGATGGCCGCCCTCCCAGAGGTCAGCCTTCGAGCCACGGTATTGCGCGCTGGCAAAGTGCCCATGACCTTCCAATTGCTTGAAGTTGGCGGCTTTAGAGCAACCATTATCACTGGTCACAATCAGTATCGTATTGTCTGAAATGCCCTTCGCTTCCAGCGCTTGGACCACCTGCCCGACGATATCGTCGGTCTGCATCATGAAATCACCATATTTGCCAATGCCACTTTTACCCTGCCACTTTTTAGATGGAACAATGGGTGTATGCGGTGATGGCAATGGCATATAGATAAAGAACGGCTGCGTGCTGTTATAATCGGAAATGTATTGGACCGTTTCCGCCGCGAGTTTGTCCAACACATCAATCGCTTCAAAATCCGCGGTCGCTGGCCCAGGACGACGAAACGCTTTGACATGTGTGCCTTCCCCGACCCAGTTACGATCACGAATCCAAACGTAAGGAGGAAAATCGAGCGACGCTGTGATCCCGAACCATGAATCAAACCCGAGATCGACTGGTCCGCCCTGAATGGTGCCTTCCCAATCGATATTCGAGAGTTCTTCCGGAGCGAACGCACCCTTCTTCAGCTTCTGTTTGAGTCCGCCTGCAGGCCGCGCCTTCTTGCCGTCAAGCGTCGCGATCTCAAGCCCCAAGTGCCACTTACCAATCATTGCAGTGTTATAACCATTTTCGCTCAGGAAGCTTGGAACGGTCATGCGAGTCGTTGGAATCAGCGGTAAGCCGTAGCCATCGAGCACGTGCATCTGCAATTTCGACCGCCAATTGTAGCGTCCCGTGATAATTCCGTAGCGTGTCGGCGTGCAGACAGAGGACGTCGTGTGCGCATCGGTAAAGATCATCCCCTCCGCTGCGACGCGATCCATGTGTGGGGTAGCGATCATACCGCGCTCTGGATTGAGGCACTGCACATCGCCGTAGCCCATGTCATCGGCAAGGATGTAGATGATATTAGGCTTACTTTCGGCCGCGAAGGAAGCAAGCGCGGCGAGGCCTGTCGCTAGAATGGTGAGAACGGTTTGTTTCATCGTTTGTAACATTGATTATAAGGTGACTTCGAGTTGCATGGCTTGCTGGTCGCGAACCACTTTCAGTTGAATCGTGCCCTTGGCCTTCGCAGTCGCACGATTGAATTGCTTCACATTGGCAGTTCTACGCCCATTCACTGCTTGAATTAAATCACCATTTTTCAGGCCGACTTTTGCAGCTTGAGTGCCCCGCCCAACTTTCGAAAGCGCGACGCCTCCATCAGCTTGACTGACGCCATAAGCGGAGAATTCCACGCCGGACAGTTCAGTCAAGGTCGCGCCGAGCCATCCCATACTTCTAGCAGTCCCCTGCTTTCCTGAGTCTTGAAACTGCTTCAATTCAGGCATCTCAGGTGTGCGAGCAATCGCTTTGAGCGAAGGTTTCTTGACGCCAAACTGATCCATGGAAAAATTCTTAAACCCGACCTTTAACGCGGGTGAATCTGGCTTCACACGGAAGTCGCCCTTGGAGGGGTCGACGAACATCGCGTCTCCATACACTGAGTTCTTATCCCAGCCGAATCGATTCGAGATCTTCATGACTGCTGCTTCATCGACCGCATAGAAATTATCATCCACACGCACATCGTCGCCTGTCTTGAATGCACCCGCTGGCTTGTGAGGCACCATGAAGATGTTTGAATAAATCTGGTCTTGGCTGCCCATATACCACACGTGCGGATGCAATCCATTGTTCACAGTAATGTTATTCCAGGCATGGCGACGGAAACCTTCGCGCAGCTTTAAGCCATTGTTCAACATTAAGTTATTATAAATGTCGTAGTTTGTTGAGCCATCATCGAGATCAACGTCCCAACCATGATCACAGCGCCAGCGGCTATCCCGAATGGTCGTCGTCTTCATTGCATCTAAGAACGGCAATTTCGGATCCTTATCGATTTCTGCTTGCGACGACCCACGGTTTTTGTGCCAGAAGCGATCGCGTCCCCAAGAGTTAAAGGAACCGTGGTCGTGTGTTTCTAGCACGGTATCGAACACATCACAGCGCTCGATCAAGTGACCGCCCCAAGTGCCTTCGCTCACGTTGATCCCTGCACGTGCGCAATCGTAAATCGAAAGATCGCGCACAGTAATGCTCATTGCCATTGAGATTTGCACCCCAGCTGGCTGACGCTCCACACGCCCGATGCCGTGTATCAAGGAATCTTCGACGATCGAGTCTGCTGGGTAATTGTTGGTCTTTGGCCCAGGCGTGCGGTCGATCTTCGATAAATCGTTTGTCTCATGATACTCAAACAAAGGGTCGCGCACCGCATTCGGGTCGCCGACGAAGCACACCCCACTCGCGCCAGCATCATGAATGTGGCACCCCTTAACGAGGACATTACGATTGTAGTTATTGACGAAGACGGCATTGCCGCCGACCTGGTCGAATTCCGTATCCAAGATCTGAATATGCTCGGTTCCGGTGAGGAGGTATGCGCCACCACGGTAGATCGCCCAATCCGAGCGCAAGAGCTGCTCCTTGCAGTCCATAAAGGTGCGTGCCGCATGACGCACGACAAAGCCTTTGAGGGTAATGTATTTGACAGGAGTCGCCTCGCTGCCCTCAAACTCAACTAGATGGCGTAAACGCACGACTTCTACTTTTGAAGCATTCAGGTCGAGGCCTGCTGCAGGCTGATAGTAGAGCGTGTTTTCCTTGGCATTGTGATACCACTCCCCCTCAGCATCCAACTCTTCAAAGATATTTTCCACCATGCGATAATCTTTATGCATGCCCATTTTACGGTTATTCTGCCAGCCGCCTTCATAGGTCACCTCGCCCTTGGCATTTTTACCAGTAATGAGGTAATGATAACCGCCCCACTGCTTCGAGTGCATCGCATGGATGTAGCCACCAGTAGGATCGGCCCATCCTGCTGCGCGCTCTTTTGAGAAGGCATCGGCGGCATAGCCCTGATACGGTTGCGCCTTCTTGGCTGGATCATAGTTGGGATAACGCGCCATACGCTGGTTGCGTCCATCGATAAAAACCTGGTCAATGACTAAGCCGTTCGGTGTTTTCGCTTGGAAAATACCGTCGCGATACGGAGTCCATTGCAACTCCAGCTCGGCACCACCACTGAGCACGGCACCACCCTCGTTGTAGGAACGATACACCACAGGATACTTCTCAGACCCAGAATCCTCTGGGGTAAAGACAACTGTTTCGGGGAGGTAGTAGGTGCCATCTGCAAAATGAACAGTGACGGCTTCGCTCCCGGCATACGCGCGAGCCTTTTTCTGAGCAGCGGCGAATGAGGCCACTGGTTTCCCAGACAGACCACTATTCATGTCAGACCCGTCGGGACTGACGTAGAGATCGACAGCATGCGCCGAGGACAGTATTGCGCCGAATAGGACGCAAAGGATTTTTGAGGTGTGTTTCTTCATGACTATGACTGTTGTATTACCCTATATCTTGCAGTTATTTAACGTGAACTACTTGTCTGTAGCACCGCCTAGCATCTCTGCTGGTAGTGGCGGCACGTTGTGCACTTCCACGGGTTCCGGTTTGCGATTAGAGGAGGTCTCCGCAAAGCCATACCAATAGACACCGACCTGATAGCCCATATCGCAATCCGTTCCGGACCACACTTCCATATCCAATTGGAGCGAGCTACCGAAAGGCATGGTGTCGAGCGCGCGACTACGGGTCTCGACACTGAAACCCATCGTATTGCGGGAGTCATCGGACTCAGGCTTGCGGTTTAGCTTGTTGTATTGATTGGCAAATGGCTGAGCGTGGAAGGGATGCTGATAAAAGTCCGTGCTGCGACCTCCCCAAGAATACGCGTAGTAGTCTTCAGTTCCAGTGCCGAAAATGGAGGGAAAGTCCTCGCCATCGACCCAGATCTTCTCATCGCCTTCACCCCACCATTGCTCAACGGGATTCATGACGGTCAAAGTATCGCCGACATAGACGCCCTTGCCCTTAAGCGTGACATAGTTCCAATCCGAGAAAGGACGTGTGGGCACAGGATACTGTCCGCGCCACCCTGCATGAAAATACATGGAATCCGCGTCCCACTTCCAGTCGCCGGTTTTGACTTGCAGCGCCGCTTCGATCGGAGCACCGCTGAGATTGAGCAGCGAGACTTTACCGCCTTCTTGATACGGCATGACCCAGCGGCAGCTCATCGTGCCGTCTTCAGACACCGTGCGATACCAGCCTTCCACAGGATTCAAACCAATCCCTGAGCCAAAGAAATCTCCGATTGGGCACCAGACGGTCGGCTTGCCATCAAACTCCATCTTCAGCACGACCAAACGTGTGATGTTTGGATCAGAGTAATCCCCCAGTTTCACGGAAAGCTCGCGCACTGCAGCGACCCCCGCTGGAAGTTGCAAAGACTTTTCTGCTTGATCGCCCAGTGTGGTGCTGAACTGCAGTGGATCGCCCGCACCAACGGCAGTAGGATTCAGTAGCTGCTGGCCCGTTGCCTCTGTCAGTCCTTTGGCCGCATCGAAATCGGCCATTGTGAAGGTCTCAATCGGAGTGCCTTCGGCATATTCACGAAAGGTAAACTGGAAGAAAAACGGCTTCTTATCTGTCGTGACCTTACAACTCTTGGCGTAAGGGATCGGGAAGAAACTCACTGCTGAGCGTAGCGACGGGTGTGCAAAAGGATACGGAATCAAACCAGTGCCGTCGAATAGGCCCAGCATGTTACCCTCGATAGCAGGTTCCTCAGCGCCGTCCAAATAAATACGCATGGTCACATTCGCGTTTGGCTTTAATTGATGGAGCCATGGCATCCAGGTCCGGACAATCGCACCAGGGGCTTCATGATCCATCAATACCCATTCTTTGCGGCCATTGTTCTCTTCAATACGAATAAAATTCTCTGTTTTCCCCCGCTTCGGATTGTAGTCCAGATTAGTGAACCAACCCTTCGGCTCATCAGGGGTCTTAGACGCGCGGTTGTAGCTACTGTGCTGTTTGAGACGAAAATCCGTTTCAGGGAAACGCGCCACCGCATCGCGATCGACCATTTCATGGAGTAAAGACTCAATGCTGACAGCTTCTTTCGCATGAAGCACACAGCTAGAAAGCGCTGCAAAAGCGCTCAGTGAACAGATTAGTTTTGTGACGGTTTTCATGTATTTCTTTTTAAAGTGGTTCGATCGGAGGTTTAGGAGAGATGAACTCGCACCTTAACAGAAAAAACACGTCAACGCTATCGCATAAGGATGTGACACCCCCCTTCAGGTGGGCGCTAACAAACCAGGGCATTCGCGATCGAATTAGCCCCTCTTGATGCCGACCGACCACGGCAAACACGCGTCTGAATCGACTTCCGTCGCCCTAGGTATCGAACGAAGCACTCCCGCGATAGACGCCATTAGGCCGCTACATGGCGCTCCTGCGCGGAGGCAGAGGCGCTCTCAGCCAACAGCCTAAGCAGCATAAGCGATGTTGTTGCTTATGCTGCTTACGCGCTGGTCTAAAAGAAAATTACAGAGCTTCAACTTCAGTGAAATATGCACCTCCGGCCTTGCCTTTTTGATCATACAGATAAGTCACCAGTTCGGTCTCGCCAGCTGGAATCTGGATTTCGAACACGACACCTTTGCTGCCAGCTTTGACAGGCATTTCCATGACCTTACCAGCAATCTCGATCTTTGCTTTCACGGCAACCACTGGCTTATTCGCTTCGGCGGGCCATTGGCGTAGCGTGATTCGATAGCGCCCTGCATGTTTCACATCCACCAACCACGGGCCAGTTTCCTTGGGCAGTTTTTTAATCTGATTGAAATTCCACGGCGGATTGCCACTCTTCATATGCCAATCCTGAGAGCACAGCACGGTTTTCGGCTCCCCGGCATCGCCGAGATTGATACGAACCGGAGTCAGGCGTGGAGCGACTCTTTGCCAAAACGGCTCGTAGTATGCACGCAACTGTTCCACCACTTCCGGATATTCAGCCGATACGTCCTTGCGCTGTGCGGGGTCCGCCTCGATGTCGAAAAGGAACTGACCGTCTGAATTCACCAAACGCCAGCGTTCGGTTAGCACCGCGGAGTAGGCAAAGGGGCCTGGGGGCATCGCTCGACCATAAGCACCGCCATGATATTGCACGACATGGTGATTACGTGGCCATGGCTCGTCCGAGCCTTCCAGTAGAGGTTTAAGAGAGATACCATCTAGATCGTAACCGTCTCCAACAGTGATACCACACAGTTCCGCCAGAGTCGGTAACACATCAATGTGCGCTCCAATCGTTTCGATATCACGACCTCCAGTCAAACCGCCCTTTGGCCAGTAAATAAAGAACGGCACTCGATGTCCGCCATCGTAGACCGATGACTTTTTACCACGCATGCCCGCGTTGTAGCCTACAATGGCTTCCGAATTTAACCCTTTGAATTTAGCACCGGAAGCGGTGCCATTGTCCGTCATGAAAATTAGAATGGTATTGTCGGCGAGTCCCATCGCTTCCAGACGCTCGCGCAGAATGCCCATATTGTAATCAATGTTGGCAATCATCCCATAAAAATTGGCATTGGTGATCTCTTTGTTCCCTTGATAGGGAGCCGCCCATTCCGGTGGAACATGATACGGTCCGTGCGGCGCATTCAGCGATAGATACAGGAAAAATGGCTTATCCTTATTCGCTTCAATAAAGCGAATTCCTTCTTCAAAAAACACATCCGTGCAGTAGCCTTCGAACTCTTCAAATTTCTCAACGCGACTGCCGGGGCGAACACGTGCGTAGGTGTCATCGAAATAGTCATTGCCCCAATAGTCCGATGCTTGCCCGATGCCTCCGCATCGATGCCAGACAACATCCTCAAAACCACGATCCTGAGGACGATGTGGCGCGTTATCGCCCAGGTGCCACTTGCCAACCATGCCAGTCGCATAGCCTGCGCCAGCAAACAGGTTCGCCACCGTCAGTTCATCAGGGTGCATCATGCTACGTCCCGAACTCGTGCGGAAAGCACCGGTGTAGCCCGGGTGGTTCCCAGTCATGAGCGCCGCCCGAGTCGGTGTGCAGAACGAACTCACATGAAAATCGATGAAGCGAACCGACTCGGCGTGAAGCTTATCAATCTCCGGTGTCTTCAGATACGGATTTCCATGGCAACCTAAGTCGCCGTAGCCTTGGTCGTCGGTCATCACGAGGATCACGTTGGGTCGATTTCCCTTAGCCTCTAGTGGTGTCGCAAACAAAGAGGCGGCACACACCGCAGTGGCGAGATGGAGGAGGTGTAATTTATATTTCATAACATCTAGCTGGTTTAATGTCTCTCAGGAGCGCAGCGTTGACCTGCTACTCTAACAATATACGAGACCTTCGTCTATCGCATGTTTGTGTGAGATTTGACCTCAATCGCCCCCCGAATGATACCGAAATAGTGAATACAGAGGACAACGAAGCCGCCGAAGAACGGTAAAGACTGTAGTATACGGCCGCTCATCACGAATAGTGATTCTTAATGCTTCAGAAATATTCGTAGGGGGCGTGCTTGGAGCACTGTCTCAAAAAGAAGAACGCAATCTACACGTCTGCTATGTTCTTAATCCTACTCTTAATCTTCATCATAATCTAAACTTTGTAATAGAAGACCTTACGAACCTACTCAGAGGATTAAGATTATGAGTAAGATTACGATTATGACGTCGAAATTCGTTATATTTTCGCTCTATGGCAGCTCCGTTACTTTAAGTCGCCCGAATAACTTCCCATCCACGGCAGCACCCTTACTGATGACAACTGTCACCGTCTGCAGTCCGTCCACTGGAGTGCCGAGCGCGACTTCAGCTCCCGCAGGTGCCGTGATGTTGACATCCGTCCAGCCCATTAAATCGGAACCGTATTGAAACAACTGCACCGTATCCGTTGCAGACGCAACGACTCTCGTGAAAGTGAACACGTAGTTGTCTCCGGAGACATCGACCTGCGGCAGGATTTCCATGTCGGCGACCATCGGATTACCGTTGAGCGTATATTCCAAAACAGTCTCAATGCCGTCGGCCTCAGGGTCACTCGTGCGAGCGGCATCGCTCAGCGAGGGGTAGAATGTCAGCCATGACGCATAGTCCTTCACCACCGACGAGAAGTAGATCCCCGCGACTTCCGCATCTGTGAGCGCGACGTTGTAAAGCCGCACATCGTCGAGCAGACCATCGTAGGAAAACGAGGAGATCTGACCACCAAAAGTGCCCGCCGTGATGCCATTCATGGTTTTGACCATACCCGTCTCGCTATGCCAGAGGGCTCCATTCAGATAAATCTCCATAATTCCATTAGACGCATCTTTGGTGAAAACCCAATGGTTCCACTGCCCTTGGAAGTCGGCGCTGCTGGCAGTCTTATTGATACGGTCAAACGCCGATCCCCCACTATTCCCGGCATCCCAGTAAACAACCGAACCAGTCCATGGGAGATGGATATTGAGCACGCGATTCCCCGAGCTATCCACTGCGAAGAAGACTGAGTCATTGCGCGGTTGAGTCGTATCACCATAGACCCACATCGCGATCGTAATTTCAGAGCTTAGGTAGCCGAGTGCTTCAGCCGGGATCGTGACTCGCGAACTGCCTGCGTTAAAATCCAAAGCGGTGCCCGTCTGACCAGACGCCCATGTGGCATCGGTAATCGTCCCTGGGAAGCGCCCGGTCTCATCGGCAGCGACTGCCCCGCTGCCATCATCCAGCTTCCATTGAGCGATCAAACCCTCCGGAATCACTGCGACACCCAAAATATCGATCTCGCTCGCCACGACGACTCCGCCGGCATTCGCATCTTGCGTGATCTCGAAGGTCACAGCCTTGACTCCAGATGCAATGACTCCAGTGCCTCCCGTTGTCTCCGAGTTCACAGTCACCGTGTCGCTATTGAGCGCCCCTTGATCCGCATTTCGAAAGGATACCTGCGTCCAGTATTCTGCAGTCGGGGTATTGGGTTCCCAATGAGTCGCATCGACTAGGGTCGCGGTGGTATCATCGACAAAGGTCAGCACGATGGAATACCCCTGATTGGAGCGTCCGCTCGCTGCGGTATCCCAGCCGAAAACAGAATCGATTCCGGTGATTGCATAGCCGTTGGTATTGACCGACGTATCGAGTGTCACTGTGAAAGTATTGCGACTGTCCATCGTCACATTCGCGGTATTATCGGTCGTGCCGTTAAACAATTGCGCGTGCTGCGTTCCGACACCGTTGTCACCCGTAGCCGAGCTACTTAAGTAGTGCGCCTGAGCCAGATCGTTATCGCTCACCGTTGGCGCTGTGCTGGATCTGGCAGTCGTCACCACTACGTTAGACAAATTCGCCAACCGCACTGCCTCTAAGACGTCCAATGAATCCTGTGAGACAGTCCCGTCCTCCCACATCATCATGCAAAAACTAATCGGCACATTGAGTGCCTTGGCATTCTCCGCATAGGACAGCGCATTTGCAGACGTGATCGATGTATTGATTGCTTGGTCCTCGTTGTGAACGCCCCAGTCGTTTTCCATTTTGAACATCCCGTGTTGCAGCAGCCCCGCACTGGGACCATCGGTCAGAATACCGTCACCACCTGCGTCCGCACTCCCAGTAATCGTGGTTCCCTTATGATTTTCACCAAACATCACGTCTTGGAAGTCTGTCATACGAACGGCCACCCATGGGTTGTAGGAAACCAGACGGTTCGGATTCCCCGCTCGCGCCGCGGCACCCATACGCTCGAAAGGCGCAGGGTAGTAGACCATTCCACTATCAAAAAACCACCCGTCGAGCTTGTCCCCATAGCGGTTTCCAAACTCAGTAATGATCGTCACCCAACTATCAAAAAAGGCACTACGATCCCCAGTGCCTCGCTCGGTAAACTCTGTGCTTGGAAAACTTTCATCAAGAAACCATGGAGACTCTGATACTTGCCCACGATGATAGTAGAGCATGAAATCGATCCCTTCCGCATCCAGTGCGTCCATCACCTCACCGATCAGGTCGCGGCTCGACGTGTGGGAGCTGTCACCATAATAGCTATCCACCGAAGCAATTGGTGCATTGATTTTATATTCCCACCAACTAACCGACCAGATAACGTAGGAAGCTCCAGTCCTCTTGACCTTCTCGACAAAGGCCGGCACGTCAAAATCGTTGGCCTGGTCCTCTAGGCTCTTTTTGTCTCCAGTTTCTGGATAGCCCCAGGCTCCATACTGAAACATTAGGCCGTAACCCGCTTGACTAAACCATGTGCTATCTACCTTGAAATCGGCGATGCGCTGTTCATACGCAGCACGATCACTCTCGCGGATCAACTCCAGTGCTTTCATGAGGACATTCGCAGACGCCGAGGTGCGAACCAGCCGCAAGGTGCTAGTTCCCGCTGGTAGCGAAATGATTCCAGCATCTTGCTTCGTCCATCCACCGGTATCCTTCGAGAAGTCGAGTGTTTCGCCCGTTTCGACGACACTCAGGTTAAACGTCTCTCCAGCATTCGCAGAAAGCAAGGCATCGACATGGTAGTCCGCAGCGGTTTCAAGAGAGATCGTCCACTGCATGTAGTCCGAAGTATCATCAAAGTCTTGGATCCATAAATGCTTGAGAGTCCCGGCACTACGGATCGTCAACTCGTCATTGTGCTCGGAACCTCCCGCCATCAACACGACTACATTATCTGTTGTGGCCGTCTGATCGAATACGATCGGATTATCCCCGGACTGAGCAACCTGAGCAGTTGCGGAATTTGCAGAGCAAACGATTATTAAAACAGAAAAAAGGGCAACCTTTACGGCATCACCCCATGGGTGCAATAAGCAGGTTTCTTTAATACTTTTTAGGGGTAATTTAATCATCATAAATGAGGGGTAACACGCTTATCCTCATACAAAATTGCAGAATATAAACGCCATTGAGATACAGTGTAGAATACCGATAACTAGGAGCACCGTCTATCACATGAAAATGTGAAATATGATCGCCAATTAAAATTCTATCAGGCCCAAAAAACGCCGAAGCGCTTTAACAGCACTTCGGCGCGGTTCGGTGTCGCCTCTCAAAACGCACCGATAATCACCTCCTATAGATGATACCCAAAAATTCTGACTAAGCCCTGCGGCGACGAACCATCACGTAGCTCATACCTAAAAGACCGGCGAGCAATGCATAGCTGCTAGGCTCTGGGATAACCTGCCAACCAGCAGCGGTCAAAGCTGTGCTAAGCCCTGCCGCATCCGCATAGCCAAATGCTGCGTAGTTGTTGGTCAAGAAGGCTGCATCAGCAATCGAACCAAACGCAGTCGCTTCTGTGGTGCCTGAGCTGCCGAGATTGCCGATAACGAGAGTTCTATTGGCCGTAAGTGCCGTTCCAGTAGCTCCAGCAAATGTGAAGGTGGCACCTGAAAAATCAAACGCATCCGCTTTACCTGCTAAATTCGCAGCTCCAGCAGTTCCAGCCAATACACCACTAAAGAAACCAGTATTAGTAGGGCTTATGTCTGTAGTGGTAAAATTCCAAGTCGAATTTGAAAAATTAGCTCCTGTGCCAGTTGCAGTAGTGAATGCGTTAAACCGACTGTCAGCAGTATTGTGCGCATACGGGGAAATGTTGAAAGTCACCCCGCTGAAGTCAGTGCCTGTAATGTTTGCAGCAATAAACGGCTGATTGCCAGTTCTACCTCCGCTGCCTATAGTTATCGTCGTGCCGGAGAAATCAGCATTGGTGAAATTGTCATTATGACCAAAATTATTTCCAGTAAATGTGACGGAGCCGGTAAAGGTTGCGTCGGTGTAATCAACAGCAGCAGAATCGCCATTAATTACGGTGATATCGTAGTCGACCGCCTGCGCGATCCCAGCGAGGAATAAGCTGGCAGTGAATGTTGCGTATAGTTTTTTCATATTTTTCTTAGGGTTTATTTTTGAGGAATTACAGACACTCCAAGAAAAAGTCAGGAGATATCAGTAGAGTCATATAATACCAGAAATGCAGACGGTCCGCTATCGCATGAAAATGTGAAATATGATCGCCAATTGGAATTCCATCAGACCAAAAAAACGCCGAAGTGCTTTAGAAGCACTTCGGCGCGGTTCGGTGTCGCCTCTCAAAGCGCACCGATAATCACCCCCTATAGATGATACCCAAAAAAATGGTGACTAAGCCCTGCGGCGACGAGCCATGACGCAGCTCATGCCTAAGAGGCCGGCGAGCAAGGCATAGCTGCTAGGCTCTGGGATAGATTGCCAACCTGCGGCGTCCAACGCAGTCTTCGTGAAAGCTCCTCCCGAATTCGCAATAAGCGCATCATCATAAAAAGCTCCAATCGCAGTGCCCCCGTCAAATTTACCAAGGTTAGCAATCAATTCGGTCGCTGCCGTCCCAGTCAGGTTACTCAGGTCTGCGCCGCTGAAATTTGCCGCAAGGTTTTTATCGGCCACAGAGGTCGATCCGGCGCCGCCGCTAAAAAAGGTAGAGAAGCCGACGGAAGACGCAACTCCCCATGTAATGTTCGAAAAATCAGCCCCCGTCAGTGTGGCATCCCGGAACGTATTGAGGTTGCCATTAATGTTGATCGTGGCTCCCGAGAAATTAGCATAGGATAGATCGCTGAACAGAAAAAACTGATTGTTACCACTAGCGTTGCTAATGGTCGAATTGGAAAAGTCCGCTCCCACAAAAGTGTCATTGTAACCGAAGTTGTTCCCGCTGAACGTCAGCCCCAATCCGCTCAGGTTCGCCCCGTTAAAGTTTGTCACAGCAGTCCCGCCGTTTGTGCTAAACTTACCGGTCGCCCAAGAAGTGATCCCCAACGCAGTGAAATCCGTATTGGACAAATTGCTGCCGTCGTTGATTTTCAGCGTGCTGTCGGTCCAATCACCATCCGTAATAGGTCCCGTATTGGTCAGCGTGTCGAGCGATGAATCATACGTCACCGTGGAATCTGTTCCAATATCGTAGACGGCCGCCTGCGCCAGCCCCGCAAGCAATAGGCCGGCACTGAATGCTGTGTATAGTTTCTTCATATTTTTTTCTTAGGCTTTATTTTTATAGCGATTATTGACACTCCAAGAGAAAGTCAGGAGGCATCAATGGATACCATATAATACCAGAAACCCAGACGCTCCGCTATCGCATGAAGATGTGAATTTGGCCCACATCGTTTCTTTTCCCAAATGGAGGCATTGACGATGGCTAGTGATCATATAGCTTACTCGACTCAATGCCTGCTCCCCACAACCTATTACGCTTTCTGGCACTCGTCTTCGTATTTATGGCGCTCACAGTTCCCATGTGGGCACGGACCCAAGTCGAATTTGCCGAGGTCGAAGCGACCTACACTCATGGTGATGCGGCAGACCTTGAAAGCACGATCGACGGCCGCAATGCGTCGTCCACAGGTTGGAGCCTCGGTAAGAAGTTTGACTTGCCGCAATCCATTATCTTCACGACCAAGAATCCCGTGGAAGCGGATCTCCTGGAGCTGTCGCTCTGTTTCATGTCAGGTGATCCGCACTCGGCCTTCGCTGACTTCTCAGTGACCTTCACAACGGATGAAGTGCCCTCTGAAAATGGCAACTGGGTCGCCCTGCCCCTTCTGAATTTCAGCGCAATCACCTGCGAACTCACAACGGACAGCGGCGGTCGTATACGTGCAGAAGAAACGCATGCGGTTACCACGGGGATGATTCCGGATGAGATCTATCGGATCTCTACCCGGCTTCCCGGTAAAGCTGTCACAGGATTCCGAATCGAGGTATTTCCGGTGCAGCGCAATGTGAGGCCGATAAACAAAACAGTAATGGCGTGGGGACTCACCGGAGACTTCGTGCTCACCGAGTTTCGAGTCGAGGTTTTGTCGACTTCAACCAACGTGGCACTCGGCGCACCAGTAACCGTGACGCATCCTCTGTATCAAACGTCGAATATCGTATACAAAAAAGCGCCCCAGCGCTACAGGCACATGACGGCGGACGCGCTCACTGATGGCTGGCCGTCAACGCTCGCACATCCAGGAAGTGGAGCTCACGGACAAAACTTCTATTTTGAAATCGACTTGGGGCAACAGAGGAAAATCGATCATGTCGGCCTGCGACAACGCGGGGATAACCTCAGTCTGGAACGTTTCGGTAACATGCGGATCCAGCTCTATGATGAGCCCCCACAAACAGGAGCATCACCGACGTGGCAGACTCTCAACCGTCCAGATGGATCGTTCCCAGAGTCAGGAGCGGTCGATGTTTTACGCGCGGCAGACGGCATTGGGGCGTTTCACGGGCGCTACATTCGTATTTCTAGTGAAAGCTCTATTGCCCGCACCCCCCAGCTAGCCGAAATCGAAGTATATGAGACACGCACCCCGCAGCTAGTCGCTGTAATCGCAGACGACCTGGTGCTTCCGGAAGACTCGCAGTTACGCATTCCTCCGGCAATCGGACGGCTTAGCTTTCAATTCGAGATTCCTCAGACCGGCCAACCACCAGCCAAGCTTTACCGCTGGAGACTGGATGGTGAGAATAAAGGTTGGCGCACGTCAAACTCACTTCTACTTGAAACTGCGTGCCCGCCACCAGGAACGCACCGCATGGAGCTCCAAGCGGCACACAGCGACGGCACTTGGGATGCCTCCGTCTTGGACATTTCCTTCGTTGTGGATGCTAAGTTTACGGAAACGCCTGCATTTCTTTGGTTGATAGGATCCGTGACCTTAATCATCGGAATTTTGTTAGCTCGGTATGTTTCGAAGCGAAAAATCGATCAATTGAAAGCCCAATCAGCTCTGGAGGTTGAGCGTTCACGTATCGCCGCAAACATGCACGACGATGTAGGCGCGCGTCTTGCGCAAATCGCCGTGCTCCACGACGTATTTGCTGCTCAGCATGACTTGTCCAACGTAGCCCACACGGATCTATCGAAACTTGCAGGTTACACGCGTGGAGCAATGGCTGCGCTGGATGAAACAGTGTGGGCAGTCAACCCTCGCAACAACACAGTTGCTGCGCTCGAAACCTTTCTGATACAATATGCGGATGACTACCTGCTCCCACTCGGGATCGATTGTATAATGGACAGCCAAAACAAATGGCCCACACTCAACCTTCGCTCTGGCATACGTCATGAGGTTGCACTCGTATTCAAAGAAGCACTGCAAAACATCGTCAAACACGCTGGCGCAAGTGAAGTGTCCATTACCCTTGCCCACGAATCCGATCAGTTCATCATCCAGATCGCCGACAATGGCTGCGGATTCTCAGAGGCACCCAACACACCCGGGCAAGACGGCCTCATCAATATGCGTAACCGCATGGCTGCCATCGATGGCACTTGTGAATGGTTGCCAAATGAGAACAACGGCACCACAGTCGAAATAAAATTCCCCATCTCATGAACAAAATCGAAGCCCCCATTTCCGTAGCCCTGATTGAAGATAACGAGCGTTTCGCCAGTGCTCTGGAAACATTTTTCCAACTCCCCAACTCCCCCATCGACTGTCACGCGATATACGGAAGCAGCGAAGAAGCGATCAAGAAGCTCCCAAGAAACCCACCCGCAGTGGCATTGGTGGACATCAACCTTCCTGGGAAAAACGGGATCGAATGCATCGCAAAGCTAAAAGCCAAATGCCCCGATCTCATCTGTCTCGTGCTCACCATGTATAAGGAGGACGATTTAATTTTCGACGCCCTGCGTGCGGGCGCCTGTGGATATCTCTTAAAACGCACACCACCCGCTGAGGTCGTCGAAGCAATTGAACTCGCCAATAGCGGAGGTTCACCGATGAGCCCGCACATTGCGCGTCAGCTCGTGGGCTACTTCCAGCAAAGTCCCAAAAACAAACTAGAAGATGGTCTGACCCCGCGCGAGAAGGACGTGCTCGACCTTCTGGTCAAAGGCAAGCCCTACAAGGAAATCGCAAGCGATCTCTACGTGAGCCTCGATACCGTCCGCAGCCACGTCCGGAGAATCTACCGGAAGCTCCACATCAACTCGCGCGCAGAAATCATGCTTAAGTTTGGAAAATAAGAGGGCGAATCCGTATTCAAGCATCCCCTCATACATGTCTTTGCATCGTTTAATTGAACGTCACTTATGCTCTATTTTAAACTCCTCCCCTGCGCAGCATATCCTTCTACACATATTTGCCTCGTTAATATTTCGTTATCAATCAACTCTTTCAAACTCCTCCCCTGCGAAGGGGAGGTGGCCCCGTCTGCGGGGTCGGAGGGGTTTTCACGGTTATTTAAGCCAAGCGGTCAACAAAGCTGCTTCGGTTCCGCAAAGAACCCTTCCGTCTAGCTTCGCGATCCACCTTCCCTTCGCAGGGAAGGAGCCATTTAGCGCTAACTTAATGTGCCGAGATTATGTATCGGGTCATGGACATGGCAGAAAGAGCGCTCTCACTGGGAGTCCAGAAAACCATCCTACCTAGTTTGCAGAATATTCCTCTGAGAGGTTTTCCGCTTTCTTTCGCATGGCTTCAAGGACACTCGTATACTCAGGGTTGGTGGCGAGATTGTTCATTTCCTGCGGATCTTTTTCGATGTCATAGAGCTCTTCAATGACGGGCGTATGCTCGAAGTAGCTGAAGTATTTATAGCGCTCTGTCCTCACGCCTCGTGAGCGATACGATTTATTATCCGCAATGACACGTTCGTTGATTTCGGCGATATTTGCGGGCACCTTTTTGGAGTGCAGGCTACCGATGAACAAACTTTCGATATACACTGCGTCGCGCCATTGCTCGAGGTCTTGAGTTTGCTCAATCACTGGAGTCAGGTCGCGGCCCTGCATACTATCAGGAATCTCTAAGCCCGCATACGAGACGATGGTCGGCGCGACATCGACTGAAGACATCAGCGCAGACTCACGGCGCCCGCGAGCTTCTTTCGCCACTCGACCGTCAAACACGATGAACGGGGCTTTCACGGACTCATCATAAAGAATCGCTTTGTCATAGAGACCGTGCGAGCCATGGAAACGCCCATTGTCACTCGTGTAGAGGATCACCGTATTATCGAGCACTCCCATTGTTGCGAGCTGTCGCATCAATCGACCGACCTGCTGGTCGACACTGTATCCTTGAGTAGCAAAGCGTCGGACCAACTTTTGATAGAGCGCAGGCGTCGATGTGCGTTGCTTGTGCAAAGCAACGCCGCGCCAATTATCCAGCACCTCAGGCAGTTTCGTATTCCGACCTTCCACCCAGTTTTCAGGCACGCTGAAATCATACTCACTGAACTCCGCGACGTCGGGTGGATACATGTCGTGGTCCTTGTCATTCTTAACCGCAAAGAAACTAATCGAGAGGCAGAATGGCTGATCTTTGGGCTGAGTCTCAAGGAAATGCATCATCGCATCACCCGTCTTTAGAGTGCGCTCGTTAAGCGGTCGTTCCTTACTGTAGATGGCATCCAACGTTTCATCTTTCGGCCATGCAGCAAACGCACCACGAAAGTGCACGCCCGATCCCGCAAAGAAATCAAAGTATGGAGAGAGTTCTTTTTGTATATTATAGCCCGAAACAATGCCCTTACGTTCATAGGCCTCATCGGTCACGGGAAACCCGAACTTCCCCACAAAGCCTGTGCGATACCCCGCAGCTTTAAGCATGGCAGGATAGGTGTTGTTGAAATCTGACTTGGAGAGCGTGTAGTTATACGGATGCGAGAACCCGACTTTGTGATTCGATAGATATCGCCCCGACATCATCGTCACACGACTCGGCAGGCAAATCGCAACCGCATAGTAAGCATTATCAAAGATGACGCCCTCTTGCGCAAGACGATCAATATTCTCCGTTCTGAACTCAGGCCTGCCGTAACAACCGAAATTGTCCCAGCGCTGGTCATCTGTCATCAAAAAGACAATATTGGGCTTGTTCGCAGCATGAGTGAGCTGACTCAAGGCGACAAACAACAAGAGTCGCACAATTTTTAAAGCTCTCATAAGCTGCGATGCGAATCCTATTATTTAGTTACGACAGCAAGTTCCTGAAAGGCGGTGTTCTCACCGCCACCCGCAGGACTTACTGGTGAGACCGCCCAAACGATCCAGCGAAAATCGCCCAACGTCTTTCCATCTAGAGATTGAAGGGAAGCTGCAATAAACTTCGCCATGGCAGCACCAGTGTCAATACTACCAAGCGGTGTGAATTTTTTAAGATCCCAACCTGGATCGGTCGCGGAGTTGCTGCCGTAAATGATCACCTTCTGTGCGCCACGCGTATTCCCCATATTATACGACCAGCTCGTAATCTCAGTCACTGGCTTCACAGCGCCCAAGTCCATTTTGTAGGCACCGTTTCGAGTGGCATTTGCAAATACTGGGCCATATCCTGTAGCTAGTTTTCCGTCGGTCAAAACGGCCACCGAATTATTGCCGGTCTTCTGATTGGCCGTAACTGTCTGCACTGAAGTAGCAGGCACTGGCAATTTCGTAAATCCCTCAGGACTCGAAGATGTCTCAACTTCAACGATCGACCTCCGAACGACAGTCAACTCAATCACCTTCTGGTCACGCACGACTTTCAACTTAAGCGATTCAGATTGAATTGCCGAAAGCACTTGAAACAACTGGTCAGTGTTTTTTACGGCCTTGCCGTTCACTCCCTGAATCAGATCGCCCTCCGTCAATCCAGCCTTGGCAGCAGCCGACGTTACTGGAATGTCCGTCAAGGCAGCACCGCCTTCTTCTTCGCTGACTCCATATGCGGAGAACTCCACGCCTTCCAGATTCTTCAATGTGGCTCCGAGCCATGTAACCTGTTGCGGCACAGATTTGGTGATCTGTCCGGGTTTGCCTGATCTGCTTCCAGAGGTTTTCAACGGAGGAATAATCGGTGTGCGAGCAATCGCTTTGAGCGAAGGCTTCTTCACGCCGAACTGATCCATTGGAAAGTTCTTAAAACCGACTTCCAATGCTGGAGAGCCGTCCTTGACTCGGAAATCTGCATTGGCCGGATCGATAAACATCGGATCTCCGTAAATGGAATTTTTGTCCCACTGCAATTTACTAGAGTTTCTCATCACAGCAGCCTTGTTCACGCTGTAGAGATTCTCGTCGACACGTGTGCCATCGACATAAGGTGAGCTCATCCGAGCGGGCTTGTGTGCGCTCATGAAGATATTGGAATACACTTGGTCCTTGCTGCCATGATACCAGACGTGTGGGTGCAGGCCGTTGTTGACCGTAATGTTATTCCATGCATGGCGACGGAAGCCCTCACGCAGCTTCAAGCCATTGTTGAGCATCAAATTATTGTAGATGTCGTAGTTGGTCGAACCATCATCGAGGTCAATGTCCCAACCATGATCGCAGCGCCAACGGCTATCACGAATCGTAGTCGTCTTCATTGCATCTAGAAACGGTAGTGTCGGATCCTTATCAATTGCGGCTTGCGAAGTCTGTTGATCTGAGCGCCAGAAACGATCACGTCCCCATGAGTTGAAGGAACCGTGGTCATGTGTTTCCAGCACAGTGTCAAATACGTCGCAGCGCTCGATCAAGTGACCACCCCAAGTGCCTTCGCTGATGTTGATACCAGAACGCGCCGTATCGTAGATCGAGCAATCACGCACAGTGATATCCATCGCCATAGAGATCTGAACCCCTGCAGGTTGGCGCTCAACACGACCAATGCCATGAATCAAGCAATCTTCCACTGCAGAGTCTGCAGGGTAATTGTTGGTCTTCGGTCCCACAGTGCGGTCTATTTTCGACAGATCATTTTTCTCGTTGTATTCAAACAAGGGATCACGCACTGCGTCTGGATCACCAACGAAACAGACACCACTCGCGCCTGCATCATGAATGTGGCAGCCTTTAACGAGCACATCGCGATTGTAATTATTAACGAAAATCGCATTGCCGCCGACTTGGTCAAATTCCGTATCCAATATCTGGATATCTTCGGTGCCTGTCAGTAGGAATGCCCCACCGCGATAAATGGCCCAGTCTGAGCGTAAGAGCGGCTCCTTCACATCCATAAAGGTGCGAGCGGCATGGCGCACGACGAAGCCTTGCAGTGTGATGTATTTGACTGGATTTGCTTCGCTGCCTTCAAACTCGACTAAATGGCGAAGGCGCACGACTTCCACTTTCGCTGACTTTAGATCAACCCCTGCAGTCGGCTTGTAATAGAGCGTGTTAGTTTTCGCGTTGTGATACCACTCCCCTTCGGCATCCAACTCCTCAAAAATGTTTTCCACCATACGGTAGTCCTTGTGCATGCCCATCTTACGATTGTTCTGCCAACCACCTTCGTAAGTGACTTCACCTTTAGCATTTTTACCAGTAATTTGGTAATGGTAGCCGCCCCAGCGCTTCACATGCATGGCATGGATATAGCCGCCAGCCGGATCTGCCCAGTTTGCTGCGCGTTCCTTCGAAAAGGCATCCGCCGCAAATCCTTGATATGGCTCCGCCTTCTTCGCTGGGTCGTAATTCGGGTAACGCGCCATGCGCTGGTTGCGGCCATCAATGAAGACCTGGTCGATGACTAGACCGGCTGGAGTTTGAGCCTGGAAGATTCCGCCCTGATACGGCTGCCACGTCAAATCGAGTTGTGAACCACCACTCAAAACCGCCTTGCCCTCGTTTTCAGCTTTGTAGATGACCGGAGCTTGCATGGCCCCAGAGTCTTCCGGAGTGAATACCAGTGTTTCAGGGAGATAATAAATGCCATCTTCCACGTGCACCGTCACCGCTTCTTTACCGGCAACCGTTCTTACTAGGTTTTGTGCAGCTGCGAGTGATGCAACAGGAGCGGATTTTGTGCCGGAATTGGAGTCCGTTCCTTGGGTGCTGACATAGATGTCTGCTGCTTGAGAAATGGATGGGATCGCCAACACGCAGAGGAGCTTAAGGGCGGAGTTTTTGAAGCTAAATAGTTGTTTCATAGACGTCTGATTTAAAAAAATTGGATAAGTCGCTTCTATCTTAACAGAAAACATGTGTCTGCGCTATCGCATGAAGATGTGACAACGCTTCCCCAAGCAGGCGTTGACGAAACTAGGGCAACGATCTAACTTGCCAATATTTTATGCATTCTAGGAAACAACGATGGCGCCTTTTAGCGCTGGCCGCTGCGCTGATCGCCTCCATGGCCTCCACGTCGGCACGCACCTCAGTCGTCTTTTCCGATGTCGAAGCATCTTACCATGCTGGAGACCCCGAGCATCTCAAACAAACAATTGACGGCCGAAACGAGTCAGCCACGGGGTGGAGCGTAGGGGGGCACTTCAATTCCCCGCAATCGGCGATATTCACGACAAAAGATCCCATTGAGGCGGATCTGATAGAGCTCTCGCTGTGCTTTATGTCAGGTCGGCCACACGCAGCGTTCGCGGACTTTGCCTTGAGCTACACGACAGACGCCATTCCCTCCCAAACTGGCAACTGGGAGCCCCTGCCACTGCTGAACTACAGCGCCACCAGCTGCGAACTCTCTGCAACGCCTGACAATCGGCTGACAGCTAAGGAGGTCTCCTACGTAGTGACAGGTATGATACCAGACGACATCTACCGCATTTCCACCCGCTTGCTCGGCAAAGCGGCCACGGGCTTCCGGATCGATGTCTACCCTGTATTACGCGTCATGCGCCCCGCAGATGGACCAGTCATGGCTTGGGCATCGACTGGGGATTTTATGCTTACGGAATTTCGTGTCGAAATCATGTCCACTTCGACAAATGTTGCGCTCGGCGCCTCAGCCACTGCAACCCACCCGCTTCACGAGACCAAATTTCCTACCGTTTCCAGCACCATGATGGCGGCGACCACGTTGACCGATGGCTGGCCCTCAACCCTCGCACACCCAGCCAAGGGCGTGCCGGTCAAAGACTTCTACTTTGAGATCGACCTAGGCGAACAAAGGAAGCTCGACCACTTGGGGCTACGGCAGCGCGGCGATCACTATAGTTTAGACCGATTCAGCAAGATGCGAATCAAGCTCTACGATCAGGATCCAAAATCCGGTGCCACGCCGATCTGGGAGACCCTCAACCGTCCAGACGGCTCCTACCCTCCACAAGGTGCAGTCGACATCTTACGTGCTTCAGACGGCCAAGGCGACTTTAACGGACGCTACATTCGGATCTCCAGCGAAAACTCGAGACCACAATCCCCCATGCTGGCCGAGGTCGAAGCCTATGAAACACGCACTGCGGAATTGGTGGCAGTGATTGCTGACGGGGAAATCCTTACGACAGACAGCAACCCACACATTCCCCCCGGCGTTCAACGACTGGGTTTTCAGTTCAAAATCCCGCAGACGGGCAAACCGTATGATCGACTCTACCGCTGGAGAAGTAGCGACGGCAACAAGAGCTGGCACACGTCGAACACTCTGCTACTTGAAATTCCTTGCCCTCCCGCGGGCGATTTCCAACTGGAACTACAAGCCGCGCACAGCGACGGCACTTGGGACGCGTCCGTATTAAAACTGCCATTGACCGTGCAGGCACGCTTTACTCAAACACCCACATTCCTCTGGCTGATCGGCTCCGTAACATTGCTTGTGGGAGCATTATCAGCACGCTATTTCTCGCGTCTAAAAATCAAACGCTTGGAGGCGCAAACCGCACTCGAAGCCGAGCGTTCACGAATCGCGCGTAACATGCACGACGACGTAGGCGCACGTCTGGCTCAACTCACCGTGCTACAGGATGTCTTTACACTAGAACATGAGCTACCGACCGCGGCCAATACGGATCTAGCTGCCTTGACTAGCTATACACGTGAGGCAATGAGCGCACTCGATGAAGCCGTATGGACCGTGAACCCACGCAACGATACACTACCCGCGCTCGCCGCGTATTTGATACAAAATATCGATGCATATCTATCACCACTCGGAATCACTTACCGCATCGACAGCCCCAACGAATGGGCAAACATTCCACTGCAAGCTGGCACACGACATGAAGTCGCCCTCGCCTTCAAAGAGTCTTTACAGAATATCGTCAAACACGCCGCAGCAAGCGAAGTCGCTGTAACACTACGCCATACCGACGGGCAATTCATAATCCGTGTGGCGGACAACGGTTGCGGGTTTCCCGACGAATCAGTCGGGCCTGGACAAGATGGACTCCTCAACATGCGCCAACGCCTTCAATCGATCCACGGCAGTTGCGACTGGTTGCCCAATAAAAATGGCGGCACAATCGTCGAAATGAAATTACCACTCTCATGACTCAAACAGAAGCAAGTATTCCCGTCGTCCTAATCGAAGACAGCGAGCCCTATGCCCGCGCCTTGGAGAAATTTTTCAAGCTCCCGAGCTCGGCAGTTGAATGCCAGGCGATATACGGCAGCACCGAAGCAGCGGTGCAAGCGATACCCGATCACCCGCCTTCAGTGGCACTCGTAGACATCAACCTGCCAGGCGAAAACGGGATCGAATGTATCACGCAGCTTAAACAGCTCTGCCCCTCACTGATTTGCATCGTCCTGACCATGTATGAAGAGGACGAGTTAATCTTTGACGCCCTACGCGCAGGCGCTTGTGGCTATTTGTTAAAACGCACACCACCAGCGGAGATCGTCGACGCTATTCAAGTTGCCTATCGCGGTGGCTCACCGATGTCGCCACACATCGCTCGACAGGTGGTGGGCTTCTTTCACCGCAGCCCACAGCCAAAGCCAGAAGATGGTCTCACGCCGCGTGAACAGGAAGTGCTCGACCTACTGATCAAGGGTATGCTTTACAAAGAAATCGCAGATCAACTAACTGTCAGCCTCGACACAGTGCGCAGCCACGTCCGTAAAATCTATGGAAAGCTGCAGATTCATTCACGCACTGAGATCATTCTGAAATACGGCAAACGCATGGGGTGACTTTCGACAGACTGCGCACTCAATAGGACTCCCCTCCTAATTGAGCATATCCTTCTACATAAGTTGGGGGCATCTGAAGTGAGCAGTAAAAAACTCGTTCCCTGCGAAGTGAAGGTGGATCGCGAAGCGAGACGGAAGGGTTCTTTGCGGAACCTAAGCGTATTTTACCAGCTTGACTAAAATAACAGTGAAAACCCCTCTGACTCGGCAGACCGAGCCACCTCCCCTGGGCTGGGGAGGAGTTAAAAAAAAGAGCATTAATGACGTTATATCGAAGATACAAAGATATGTAGAAGGATATGCCTAATTGAGGAGGGGGGAGTTTGAGTTTAGGCCAACTCATCTAGATCCCCGACTACCTAGTCTCACGCTGATACTGTTCTTCATCCATCCACGATAGCTCTTTCCAGTAACCAGTATCGTTGGGCTGAGGTGCTCCTAGCGTGGTGCGACCAGAGACGACGATTGTTGTGATTTCCTTTGTCAAACGATCCACGACTTCAGGATGCTGCGCTGCGACATTAGTGGTCTCTGCGCGGTCTTTCGACAGATCATAGAGTTCCGTTTGTTTCACCTTCTTACTCGGTAGAATCAACTTCCAGTTACCCTCGGTAATGGCATACCGATTATCCCCAGCTCCATTGCCATAATTGATTAACGGCAAACGCTCCGCGTCCGAATCCGCATCGAGTAGCACCGCAGCAAAGCTCTGGCTATCTTCCCCGCCATCGGCAGGCACGTCAGCGCCGACAATCTCCGCGAAGGTTGCGAGTAAATCGACTTGCCCGACGAGACCGTCCCATTCACGTCCAGCTTGGTCAATCCCTGCAGGCCAACGCACTAGGAAGGGCACGCGATGGCCACCTTCATACACAGAGCGTTTACCCTCTTTGAAGCCGCCACGACTATCGTGCCCCGTTTTTTCCAAACGCTGAGGCCAAGATTTCTCGGGGCCGTTATCGCTGCTATACACGATCATCGTGTTGTCATCGAGGTCAGATTCTTTAAGAAACTCAAGAATGCGTCCAACATGATAATCAGTTTCGATCACAAACTCACCGTAAGCACCAGCTTCACCCTGCCCGTGGAATTCGGGCAGCGGGCAAACCGGATAATGGGGTGAGGTGTATGGCAGATAGAGAAAGAATGGTTTGCCAATCTTTGCGTCCGCGGTCTGGTCAGCCATCCATTCGATCGCTTTGTCGGTGAAGCGTGTCAGGCACTGGTTATCAATGAAATCGGGCGCGATCTCGAAGTTCGATTTAACCATGCGTGTCGGGTCCTTAGACTTCTCTGCCGTTTGCTCAAAGGGCGGCATAATACGGTAGTCCACATAGCGCGGGTTCTTCTTTTTATTGGTATACAGCGTCGGTGGCACTGCGGCATATCGCCCCTCGAACCATGCGAGAATTCCGAAATTGAGTGACGCTGGAATTCCATAAAAGTAATCGAAGCCCTTATCTAAAGGCATATCTAGAATGGGTTGCGACCAATCCCGATTCTTTGGTGTGCCTGGAAAGTCCATGCCTAAATGCCACTTACCTACCATGCCGGTATTGTAGCCGTTGTCCTTCAACAGTGAGGCGAGCGTCATTCGTCCGTCTTCGATCATGCATTTCCCTTCGGCACCCATCACGCCTGATTTACGTGTCGTCCGCCACGAGTAGCGCCCCGTCAGGAGGCCGTAACGTGACGGCGTGCAAACTGAGTCTGGACTGTGCCCGTTGGTGAAGGCGACTCCCTCATGCACCAGACGATCTAGGTTCGGCGTATGAAACTTCGCATCCGGATTCAGCGCACTCACATCACCATAGCCTTGGTCATCAGTGTAGATGACAATGATATTTGGCTTGTGCATCTTTGCTTGTGCAGTGAGGCAACTGAGCGTCACTGCCATGCTGAATGCCGTCGCAGAGCCAAGTAGACGTAGGAAATTATTACGTAGTTTCATGCCGACTATTGACCGCTCTTCCAGAGCTTAATCTTCGTTGTATCATTCTCCGAATCAACCCCGTCAGTGCTACGACCGCGAGCAATATCATCTTCTAATTGCTGAAGCAGGCGTGCGGCCACCTCAGGATGAGACTCATACAGATTAGTCGTCTCACCAGGGTCGGCCTCCATATCGTAGAGTTGCGCAACGGGGGCACCCTGTTTCTTCGCTTCAGCTTCCTTCGGAGCTGTCCAACCTCCAGAGCCTCGCGCTAGGAGTAGTTTCCATTTACCCTGTCGATAGCCGAAGTGCCCGCTAATCGAGTGATGAATCACGCCGTGGCGTGTTGAAGTGATCTCCTGCCCAGATAGTGCAGGTAAAAAGCTCACACTGTCTTCTGCTGCATGCGCAGGTAGCACTGTGCCCAAAAAGTCAGAGCAAGTCGCAAACAAGTCGGTTAAGCAAATCAACTGATCGGATTGTGAGCCGGCCTGAATCGTTCCAGGCCAACGCACCACAAAGGGAACGCGATGCCCACCGTCCCACAGATCCGCTTTGGAACCGCGGAATTGCGCGCTGGAATAGTGCCCCTTCTTTTGAAGTTCGGGGAGATTCGCCCCCTTGGAGGTGCCATTGTCACTAGAGAAGATCACCAGTGTGTTATCTGTGAAGCCATTGCGATCTAGCGCATCTAGGATCGCACCGAAGCCATCGTCGGTCTCCATTACAAAGTCCGCGTGTTTGTTGAGCCCGCTTCGCCCCTGCCATGGCTTCGTCGGCAGCACGGGAGAGTGTGGCGAACCATACGGAACATAGAGAAAGAACGGCTGATCTTTATCCATCTTCGCGCGCTCATCGATATACTCAACCGCTTTGCGGGTCAAACGTGGCAACATATGAATCTCCTCCTCGTGAGCGATCACCGTATCGTTTTCGATCACGCCCTTCATATCACCGGCATGGTGAAAGCCATGATAATAATTAAAGCCGCGATGAACGGGTCCATCGGGAATCTTACTGCCGACTGGAGCTAAGGCTTTCTTCCCATTACGCTTCAGGGTCTCACCCGTTTTTGAATCTTGATAAAGAAAGTCGAGGTGCCACTTACCAATAATCGCGGTATGATAGCCCTGCGTTTGCAGGAAGCTTGCAACGGTCGGACGATCTTCGGCAATCAAACAGGGATCGAAGCCCTGCACCACCCCACTCTGCAAATGAGTGCGCCAGCTATAGCGACCAGTCATGAGGCCATAACGCGTCGGCGTGCACACCGATGAGCCAGAGTGCGCATCGGTAAAGATCATCCCCTCGGCCGCCAACCGGTCGACATTTGGCGTTAGGATTTTTCCCCGTTCCGGATTGAGACACTGAATATCACCAGTGCCCAAGTCATCGCAAAGAACGAAAACAATATTGGGTTTGGCAGCAGCAGCCAATAGGGATAAGGAACAACACAGAGAGGTAACGACAATGCGAATTTGTTTCATCATATAAGCTAAGCAGCATATGATATCGGAGCGCATTTGAATATCACGCATATACGGCCGTGAACAGAAATGATTCTTAGCCCTCACTAAAGCGCCCCATCGACCTAGCGATGAAATAGAGAGTCATTGCGAATCAGGGGCATGACGACTTCCGAATTCGACACCAATATTTGTATACGAGACGAGGCCTGGACTGAATATATCAAAAAATGTTAATACTAATATAAGTATTGAAAAAACCGTATCTTTAGGCAAAATGACAATATTCGTTTAAAGTGATGTAGTCATATACTTACGCCATCACGCGTTTAGCCATTTACCTCAATTCCCCCAATTAAACAGCAATGATCGAAATAAAAAAGGATCGTAAGATGAACCCGATGCTACTGAAGGTGATTTTCATCAGTATCGCTCTCCACGTAGTCGCCGGGTTCGTTGCAGGCGTCATTACGATTGCAAACATCGTCATCCCCGAAGAGACACAATTCGAAGAACCGCCAGCAGTGGTCGAAGAAGAGCCACCGCCGCCCGTAAAGGTTCAGATTAAGCCACAAGCACCGAAGCAGGAGCCCTCCCAGAGACTCACGATGCGCCCAGTGGCCAACATTGCGGTTGCTCAGATCGATGTAAATCTGCCCGAGATGGATCAAAGCTTCACCGTCAGCGCCGGTCTCGGTGGTATCGGCGGTGGACAACTGCTCGGCGGCACGCGCGGTAGTATTGGCATGGGCCTCTCGGACGTCAGTGTGTTCGGCCTGAAAACACGTGCTGAGCGAATTTTGTTCGTGATCGACGCGAATCGAGAGATGGTGACAGATAAAAAAGGCGGCCTAAATAGCTACAAAGTGATTAAAGACGAAATCACTGACATGGTCGGTAATCTCTCCGCAGGCACTTTGTTCAACGTCATGCTGCAAGACCGCAAGAAAACAGTGCTGTTTAAGCCTCAACTCATACCAGCAGGATCTGAATCGCATGCTCAATTAGTGCAGTGGATTGCATCCGTTAATAGCGATGCTGAGCATCCAGGACTAGAATCAAGCGCTCAGGCCAAAGCCCCTAGGCTGACAGCACTAGCAGACCACGAACTTCAAAGTGTCTTAGCGTGGGGTGGGAATCGAGGCAATGAGACAGGCTTCATCACACAAGTCGCTTTAGAGCAGAACGCAGATGCAATATTCTTAATCACAGGCTATCATCGTGGATTTGAAAACATCATTGCCCCCGCCAGCGATAAACAAAAACGTGACTGGGAGCGTCTAATTGCAACTAGAGACTATAAAGAACAACTCGCAGCACATCAACTGGAGGTGCCGATCATGCAAAAGCGAATCGATAAGGAATTGGCTCGTATGAATGCAGATCGTGCCAAAAAAGGCCAACCAGCACGTGTCCTCTCACAGCGCCATGGCATCTATTCTAATGCTGGCGAGCTTGATTTGAAATGGGAAACCCGACACCCGGGGCACGGCCCAGGCCATCAGCAAGTTGAGTCAAAAGATGTCATCAAGTATTTCAAGGAGTTGAACGCAGAACTTTACGAAGATAAAAACCGCACGCCCCCCTCCGTGAACGTAGTATTGTTTCTCGCAGGCGATGAAGTCTATCGCCCCGAGTGGAAAAAGCAGTTAGATCAATACGTAAGATTCTTCCGAGGTAAGAATCGCGTGATCCGCGGCGAGGATGAAATCAAGAGCGCCCGCAGCTCAAAGGGGACACGAAATTAGTAGGACGTCGCTAAAATTAAAGCAACAGGCACAAGGCTCAGATAACTGAGCTTTTCTAGCCCCCGCTGTCGTTGGATCCACGACGGAGGGGAAGGCCAGGAGCTCAGAGGCAGTAACAATACAGCAGTCAACCAAACACCCGTTTGCGTAGCCCCTGAATCACTACGAGGCCGCCCCAATCACCGCCCTGCATTTGGTTCACCTTAGGAGGGTGCGTTCGCCCACGATCCATTTGCCAAGTCGCCGCAAAGCCACGCACAAACTCAGCCGAGCCCAAAATAGCACCGTCCGTGAAATACCGCACTCGGCAGCGCAACATCGCCGCCTTAGACAATTCGCCCTGCTCCTCTTCCAGCACCTTCACTGCCTGCTTGCGATCAATCACCCGACCTTGATGCGTCCAAGGACTACCCCCTTTACCAAAGAGCAACATCCGATGCGCCTGCAACGCCAACTGGTAAGGCTTGCGCTTCCCCGAGCCCGCACCAATCGAGTCAGCCCACACAGCGACCAGTCCAGCCCGCGCATCCGCAACCCGACCTTCAGAAGCTCCCTCGCGTTCAAAGTTCGACGTTCGATGTTCAACGTTCGCGACCGCTTCCGCATAGCCACAAAAGCGGTAATCCTTGGGATCTTCGACAAGGCCAGCCCGCACCGGATTAAGGTCAATATAGGCCGCCATCGTTTGCAACGGATTGCCCTGACCTTCGACCAACACTGACTTAAAACGCTCCGCCCACAGAGTGCCATAGCGCTGATGTGAACGATTATACCAAACTGAGAAGCGCTGCTTCACCGCCTTCATAAACTCAGACACATCCGACATCCGTGCCAGTAAACGACGACGAATCCGATCTGCCTCATCCCCGCCAGCTAGCAGTTCAGCGGCCATCAGCTTAGCTGAAGCCTCCTGATATTTCGTAGGCCTCGGGTAAAGCACCTTGTAGCGCCGCATCAATTCACGATCCGAGACAGCACCACCATCCGGCACCCTCACTAAGACATGGAAGTGATTTGACATAATACAGTATGTGAGCACATCCACACCGCAGAAGTCCGCAATTTGACGGATCATCTTACGCAGCACTTCCTTCTCTCGATCCTTAAAGAGCAACTCACCATTAACCGTGCGGGTCATCACATGATACACCGCATCACGACCACTCACCTTCATTCGTCGCATCCTCATACGACACAACGAAACCAATAATCAAAAAAAGTCCAACCGACCTTAGTTTTTTTAGCCTGTCCCTTTGCTGAGTGTGCTGAGTGCTTTGCTGAGTGTGCGATGCTCTCGCTTAGACCCATCTACGCACTACTTTGAACGAGGAAAAGTGAACACCCTTCAAGAAAGACTCAGCTGAGCTGAGCTAGTGCTGTAACCACGCCGCAGGCCTGCCGAGATGGCTTAACAATAGATACCGATTAGATGTAAATATATCTGCGAACCCCTGCGGTCTATCGCAAGACTCCGTAAACAGAGTTTCGAGGCTATGCAACTTCAGTAGAGCGACAATCACAGCCATGCCAGAACCCGAGAAGGCCACTTCCCCTCTCTATTTATTAACAGCGTGTATCGCCTCTTCAACGAGCTCCCACTCGACTTCGAGCGGAGTGTTTGCCTGCAGCTTTACGTTGTAACAAGTCGTATCTTGCACATGAATCGCATCCCCAGACATTAGCATCGAAGCTTTCGGCAACTGCACTGTAACCACCTGATAAACCAATGACTCGAATCGACACTGCACGCGAGACGGCTCCTGATCGAGCTGCCACTCCATATCCACTGTGACCGCTGCGCGCGTGCGGACGCCTCTCAAACGACCAGAAGCCAGTTGTTCCGGCAAGGCTGGAAGCAGTTTGATACGACCTGGAGAGGACTGCACTAACATCTCATACACCGCAGCGGTGAGCCCCATATTCGCATCAATCTGAAACGGCGTCGAACGCCCGAAGAACCAATCGATCGAAATACCCGAGCCGCGATAATCATTATGATAGGTGAATAAATTTTTACCCACACAGGTCTGCATCAACGTCTCCAAGCAATCATACGCATTGGCACCATCGCCCATGCGCGCACGGATATTTGCCATGTGTGCGAGCGACCATCCGGTCTGATCCTTCAATCCGACCGTGCCGCGCTTATCGACTGCAGTCTTAAATGCGGGGAACAGTGTCGGGTGCGATTCCTCTGTCACCTCAAACCCAGGGAATACTGGATAGATCTGCGATAAGTGACGGTGCTCGTAATTGTCAGAGAACCGATGATCGAGCCATTCACGAATCGCACCATCCTCGTTAATCTCATACTCAGGCAAGCCTTCGAGCATACATTCCCACTGCTCTAGGCTCTCTTCATACAGTCCGAAATCGCGTGCGCCTTTGAGTAAATTGCCAAGCAACTCGCGGGCAATCGCCACGTCCATCGTGGCATTGACTGTCATGCGTGGATGAATGGAGCTTGGCGACTTGATCGCACACGATTCTTTCGGCCAATTCTCAGGCGAAGTCGATGGCGAGATGACCACCTGCCCCGCAGCATCATAGGTGAAATAGTCCTCATAGAAGATCGCCACTTCACGCATGAACGGCAGTAAACGATCCTTAAGAAATGCTGCTTCGCCGCTAAACAGATAATAATCGTAGAACAACTGACACAGCCAACCCGCACCTGAAATCCAGTTCACGATCCATGAACCACCATGTGTGGACAAGCCTGTCTCTGGTGATGTCAGCGCAGGTATGAAAATGCCGCGGCAGCCGTAAAGTTTCTGAGCATTTTCGCGATAGGCCTCTAGATTCGACTCATAGAAATTGAAGACGCCCAGCGCCTCTGCATTCATCCCGCCTGGCAATGCCTGCCAGTAATTCATCAACAAATTCTCGTTGATCATGAAGAAGCAGTCCCAAGGCGGCGCATAGTCGCCATTCCAGATTCCTTGTAAATTCGATGGCACGGAGCCCTCGTCCGAGCTCCCCATCAACAAATAACGGCCATAGTCCGTCATCTTCTGCAGCAACTCGTTGGAAGTGGACCCACTATACGCATCCAGCAGCAAGGCCTCATTCGTCGAATTCCCCGTATCCGCGAATTCAATACGACAGGCGTCAAACTGTGGACGGTGCAGTTCAGAGTGACGCTGCAAGAGCGCATCATAGTCTGCACCCAACGCCACAATCTCCTGCTTCAAACGCTCCACCGCAGCTTCACTGGGCTCATAGACGAAGACTTTAGCGATGACTCGCACGTCTTCTGCACCGTTCAGAACGATGCTCTTGCCAGCCTCACCGGGGGATAAACAACTCGTCTCTGAGGCCACTACACGGGCAACGACGCCATACTCCGCACCGTCATAGTTCGGGTCGGTATATTTGCCAGTGCCGATCAGCCATTCCCCGTCGGCAGTGGCAGTAAAGTCGATTGCAGGTTTAAACAGTTCACCATTATGGCGAATCGCATCCATCAGCTCATGTAATTCGAGGTTCAGCTCCCACGAGAGTGCCTCAACACCTGAGCCCAATTGCTCGACTACAATGCAATCATCCGCGCGCGATACGAAACTACGACGCACCTGCGCTTGGCCGTGCCATTCCCAATACGTCATGGTCTCGCCCGCTTCGAGATCGAGGTAGCGCTGATAGTTCTTAAAACGCTCCTCGCACACACTGCTAAAGCGTAGATCCGCCGCAGGATGATACACCGCGCAGCGACCTTCTTTACCCTCTGCCTTCAGCGCATCGTGATAGAGTTCATTCGCCGCTAGCGCCTCGCCCTGCTCGATCAGCTCACGGCTCTTCGGCAATAGATCCGCCAAATCAGGCAACTCAGGAACAATACCGCCATACCACAATTTCTCGTGGTTAATCAGAATGCGCTCTTCACAGAGGCGTCCATAAGGCATCGCACCTAAATGACCATTTCCTAGAGGAAACGCATCGCGCCACCAACCCGCAGGCTGAGCCATTTTGAGCAAGCGATGATTCGACTGCCATGTTTGATGATACTTTACTAAATCCATTGCTACTGAAAAAGAGGGAATGCGATCTGCCTAAAATTTGAAAAATAAGGTAGAAATCAGCTACTTGTTACTAAGAAAATCGGGTTCATCCACATCGTTGGCGCAATCCTTCTGAATGCGACGGATCGACCAGACCAAGCAAACGACACCCACGACAATCAGCCCCAGGCCAATCTCGCGTGGGCCGAGGAGAAGTTTTCCGACGCCGTAGAGAATGCAAAGCATCGAGACCAAACTAATCACCCATGACCAAAGAGTGCGACCGATAGGCTCCTCTTCAATGTAGACGACCGTCATCTCCTTAATAACAGGGCGCCAGCCGAAAGCAAACGGACGTGCGCGAGCTGCAAATGCCTTCAAACGATCCATATCCTCGGCCTTTGTGCAAAGAGAGCCAACAATCACCGCGAAGCCAACCACCAGCACCATCAGCAGCATACGCGCACCGACGAGATCGGGATCGTTACTGAGGTGGAATCCTTCGCCCGCACCGAAGAGTTGATCTGTAAATGCGTTATCAAAGACATTAACGAACAAGAGCAAGATTGCCATAATCCAACCGACGACCAATGCGATCAACTCACCCTTACCTGTTGTGCGCCACCAGAGCCAGCGCAAGACACCAGGCACAACGCCAGCCGAGCCTAGAACAAAGGCTAAGGTCAGAAGCTGCTGCATATTGTCAGCCTTAATTGAAATGAATGCACCCGCAATCGCCATAAGCACGGTCGCGACACGCGCAATCGATACGTAGTTCTTTTCGGTCGCATTTGTATTCATAAAGCGGCGATACACATCGTTCACCAAGTAAGAAGAGCCCCAGTTAAAGAGCGTGCTAATCGTCGAGATAAAGGCCGCAAGGAGCGCCGCTACGAGCAGCCCCTTCAAGCCAACCGGCATCACCATGACGATCATACGTGGATAAGCCGCACTCTGATCGGCCACATTCAACTCTGGAATCAACACCATCGAGCACAGGCCGACCAAGATCCATGGCCACGCCATCAACGAATAATAGACGACGGTGTGTAGCAATTGAGCGAACGCGGCGTTCTTAGCATCCTTACTCGCTAGCAAACGCTGCGCTTGATAAGCACCACTCAGGCCGACGCCAATCCAGAGAAATCCAAAGAAACCGATCGCATTCCAGGTCGACATTTCTCCCTCACCACTCCCAATCCTCGGAGAGATACTGAGCTCGTTGCCGCCCCAATCTTTCATTGCCCGAAGCTGCTCAACCAGGGCATCAAGCCCGCCGACTTCTCGAACAGCTAAGACCGCCAAGATAATCGTGCCCAGCGTCGCTAAGATAAATTGGATGAAGTCGGTATAAACGACCCCGAACAGCCCCGAAAGACCACACATCAAAATTGCCACGGCGACCACCGCTATAGTAACGGGAACTTGATACTCGGGCGGCAGGCCGACCGCTTCACGCCCGATCGTCTCCATCGCTTTAATCACCCAAGCCGAAATCAACGGACAAATAATAATCGCACCCCATGCACCCGACCAACCGCGCAGCGCTTTAGCCGGCGTGCCACCATAGCGTGCTTCCATAAACTCGACGTCCGTCACAAAAGCCATCCGGCGCCATTTACGCCCAAAATACACCAGCGCCAACGTCGAACCGATGACCGGTGCCCAGAACTGCCAAATATAATGCACCCCGTGGCTACGCACCAACGCACTCACCCACAGCGGCGTATCGGCCGCAAAACTCGTGGCAATCATCGACGTGCCTCCAATATACCAAGGCAATGAACGCCCTGAGACAAAGAAGGAGTCCATATCTTCGCCCCCCTTTTTGGTGAAAAATAGCCCAACGCCGATTAGCGAGAGCAGAATCGCAACAATGACGAGGTAATCAATAAATTCTAGAGAATGCATAAACAGGTAAATGTTATTACTAACAATAACTGTGTCGTCCAGAAAATAAAATATTTAAATTGAACCGACGCGGCTAAGAAAACTGCTTCAAATTATAGCTCCCAAAATACGAGGTTAATATACCGACCATCGTTATATGCGAAAAAAGGCCGCGCCCCCCGGCGCGACCTTTAACCCTATAAATATCCTATCCCTAAATAGGATGCTTATAGCCATTCGTGAATATTGATGTTGGTCAACCTAATAATGATAATATTAACAAAAATCATTGAGAAACAAAAAATAATCAGTTAGGATGTCCGCTTTAAAACACAAAACAAAGAGCACATTTTCAACATATGACACGGCCCAACATCATCCACATCCTAGTCGACGACCTCGGCTATGGCGACTTTAGCTATTTCAACAACGGCCTGAGCGAAACTCCATGCTTAGACCAACTCATCAAAGAAAGCTTGTGCCTCGACCAGCACTACACCAGTTCCCCAGTCTGCAACCCGTCCCGCGCATCCCTACTCACGGGGCGCTACCCGCAGCGCACGGGCTCGATCGATACCCTTGAGTGGCGCGGCCTTGAGCGAATGGATCTTAGCGAAACGACAATTGCCGACATTCTCGGTAAAGCCGGCTACCGCACAGGCCTCATTGGAAAATGGCATCTAGGCGCTTTCGATCCACGTTATAAGCCTGAAAATCGTGGCTTCGATGAGGCGATCTGCTTTCGCGGCGGCATGCACGACTACTATGATTGGCGACTAGAGTCGGGCAACAAAATCATCCGAACTGATGGACGTTACCTCACCGAATTCTGGACGGATGAGGCCATCGACTTTCTCAAGCGCAGCCCGCAAGACCCCTTCTATTTACACCTCACCTATAATGCGCCGCACACTCCCCTGCAAGCGCCAGAGGAAGATATGGCGGTATTTCGCAACCGCGAAGACCTAAGTGAAGCGGTCAAAACGCTCTACGCCATGGTGCGCAACCTAGACCGCAATGTCGGTCGCTTACTGGAGCAACTCGAGACGCAAGGTCTACGTGACAACACATTGGTCATTTTCTCTAGCGACAACGGTCCGCAATTTGGCTGCGAGGCAGGTTCATCGCTGGACCGCTTCAACTGCCAACTACACGGCTCCAAAGGCTCCACCTACGAAGGTGGCATTCGCGTGCCAGCAATCATCCGCTGGCCCGACGGCCTAGATCCGGCCACCGCAGATACCGATGGATTCTTCCACATGTGCGACTGGTTGCCGACGATCTTAGGTTTTGCAGGTATCGACACACCGCACGGCCTGAAGCTCGACGGAGTGGACCAATCGAGCATCCTGCGCGGCAATGCGCCCCGCTACGATCCACTGCGTTGCTGGCAGTGGAACCGCTACGAACCGCGCCTCGAATACAATGCAGCAATCCGGGATGGCGACTGGAAGCTCGTGCGCCCTTACCTGCCCGAAGCCTTTGAAGTGCCAGACATCAAATGGCTGCATGTCTCTATGTATGAGCCAGAATACTTTATTAAGAACGGCATCATCACTGACCCCGCACCACACGTGGAGATACCAGCTCCACCGCCGGTCGAACTCTACAACATCAAAAACGACCCACTGGAGCAGCACAATCTCGCAGAGGCGCAACCGCAACAAGTGCAACGCATGGATCGCGAGCTCAGCAAATGGTTTGAAGACGTTTGCAAGGATCTAGCAAAGACCCGTCGAGAATAAGCACTTGGGCCTAAATAGCAGGGCACGACGTGCCTTCGATAAAGATCGGCGTATTCAAGATCGATTTCGATTTCGGGCGGCGCGCACTCGGACCTTTTTCAATACGTTCCACTAGAAGCTTCGCCGCATTTTGACCGATCTGATACGGCTGCTGATCAAAGCTCGAAATTGCGACACGAGGGTCGCGTAGATTCAACGCACCGAAACCGACAATCTTCACCTTACCTGAGATCGAGAGCTTCAATGCCTTACAACTGTGCCATGCACTGATCGCCATACGGTCGGCAATCGCAAAGATACCATCAAACTGCCCCTTTAACTTCTTCAGTTCAGCATCCAGCAGCTCAGTGTTATGCCCAATGTCTGGAGCAGCAATGTCACCGATTAGCTTCATTCCGAATTTTTTGACACCATCACGAAAGCCCTCCGAACGAATGCGGCTCGTGCTAACATGATCTCCCGTAGAGATCAGGACGGTCGACTTACAGCCATTGCCAGCAAGCACACGTGCCGCCTCGAAGCCACCCGCGTAATCATCGGTGCCGACGAAATCAGCCGAAAAACCAGAAGGCTGACGGTCCACCATAACCAAAGGAATCTTACGATCTACGACCTCTTTGAAATAAATGGGGCTAGCCTCATCGTTGACTGGAAGAAGGATAAAGCCATCCACACGACTCTCCAGCAGACGGTTCATCACCTTGCTCTGCTCCGCTACTGCCCTTTCACCCACATGGCCATGCACTAGATCAAGTGCCATGATCATGTCTTTCTCGTGTAAATAATCATACGCACCTTCCAAGATGGTTGGTGCAATCGCATGTCCAGCTGGCACCACGAAACTCACGATGCCACTGCGCCCGCTCTGCATGCCACGCACCAAGCGGTTCGGCTTATAGCCCAACTCATCTGCAATCGAACGAATTAATTTTTCAGTGTTTACCGCGACATTCGACTCATTACGCAAGACACGAGACACGGTCATCATAGAGACTCCCGCGCGCTCAGCGATTTGCTTCATGCTTACAGATTGTGTTTTCATGTTAACTAACATCTACATTATGTTTCTACTAACAAGTAATAAATGCAGAGCCATGACATTTTTATTATCCTAGATCCGGGAGTCAGAAGCCAGGAGGGAGAAGTTAGCATTTCTATGTCAGAGACTTACCGAATGTTGAGAACTCGCCAGATGGCTTCGCCCTTCGGTTGAGCGTCACTACGCTCGGAAGGCGAAGCTCTATTATGTTGTAAACAACTGATGATCTGAGACGAACTCCTGATTACTACCTTTTAACGACTCTTTTTAGGATTATCCAACACCAGCTGCATATCAAAGAGATCCTGCTCTACGCCTGCGATACAGAGAGTCGACCCGCAGCTGCCCCATCCTTTTTATTAAAGATTAATATATTGTCTTTTAGGTTAAATAATGAACATAATAGTTCAAATAATAACTATAATGAGTTTTCTATCAGCATCACAAATCATCCAAGGCATCGCAGAGCGCGTGCGAACAGAGCGCGTGCGTTGCCATTACACGCAGGCAGAACTGGCGAAGCGTTCAGGCGTGCCGCTGAGCACTTATAAGCGCTTTGAGCGAGAAGGTCAGATTGCGCTGGAGTCTTTGGCAAAAGTCGCAATCGCACTGCGCATGGAAGCGGAACTCAACGGACTGTTCGAACGAACAGCAGCGACATTTGAGAGCCTAGACGCCGTCGAGCGCGCCTTAGGCAGTCAACCCAACAAACCTCGACGCGTGCGGCATACATCCAAATGAGATTAAACGTCGCATACCACGGCCAGCGCATTGGTCAGATCCTCGATGTAAAAGGCACGCATTATTTTGAGTATGACGTCCTCTTCATGCGTCAACCGCTGCCGCTTTCACCGTTACACTTACCAGTGCAGCGCGGCGTCACCGAGCACCGCGACGGAACCTTTGCAGGGTTGCCAGGGCTTATTTACGACTCACTTCCAGATGGCTTTGGACAAAGTGTGATCCGCCAACATTTCAGAGAAAAAGGCATGCACTCCCCTTCGCCCTTGCAAGTCCTTAGCTATCTCGGAGATCGCACGATGGGGGCATTGACTTACTCGCCTCCGGCGGGTGACTCCGAGCAGTCCACCGCCGTTGATTTAGTCAATGCCGCGCGCTCCGCACGCAAACTCGTCGAACATGAGCATGGCCCACTACTCGACCCCGCTCTCATTCAAGCGGGTGGCACCGCTGGCGGCATGCAGCCAAAAATCCTAGCTTCGATGAACGATCAAGGCAACATCGTCACTGGAGCCGATGCCATACCCGATGGATATACCCCTTGGTTGATTAAGCTCAATACCGAGGGCAACTCAGACAAGGCCTATGCCCCCTTGGAGCACGCCTATTTTCAAATGGCGCGCGACTGCGGTATTCAAGTGCCTCAGACTCGGCTCTTAATTGACCACGACGGCGTGCGCCACTTTGCGATTCGCCGTTTTGATCGCAGTCTAACAGACCCAAATCAACGTATCCATACACATACCTATGCAGCCGTAGCGGGCGTCGACTACCAGAGCCTAAGCGGCAGCTACGATCATCTCTTTGAGACCACACTTAATTTAACCCGAAATATCGTATGCTTGCGTGAACAAGTGCTACGCGCGGTGTTTAATGTGCTGGCCCATAATTGCGATGATCACGCCAAGAATTTCTCATTTCAGATGTCTGATCAAGGCGACTGGGCGATTGCCCCAGCCTACGACTTATCAATGGCTCAAAATCAGACTCAAGGCAATTGGCTCTCTGTAAACGGCAAGCGCTCTGGCATCAGCGCTGCTGATTTTGCTAAGATCGCAGAGCCTCTCGGCATCTCACGGAGCGAAATTGACGCGATGTTTCACGCAGTGTCCGCAGTCACAGCACGCTGGCCAGAATACTCGAAAGCATCTGGTGTCGGCGCAGGGTTATCAAAAGCAGTCGAAGCGGCGCTAAACAGTTAAATCAACAGCGCGCTCGAAGTCAGAGATACAGCCCCTGCGCCACTCAGCATAACCGAAACCAGCTCAAAGAGGCTGAAGCGGCAGCAGCCTGCATCACCGAAGGGCGATGCGTAGGAAGAGCGACGCACGCACACTACCAGAGGATGCTCGATACCGACTCAAAGTGGATCGATCGAGTGACTATCGGCAAAAGCCGACAGTCACTCAGGCCGAGGCTACTCGGCCCTGCGGAACGTAATCGTGCTCAGACTCGCAGACTTAGCCGCATCCTCTAAACAAGATACATTCACCTGATAGCGTCCCTCTTTCGGAAAATTCAACAACCCGACTGGCTGTGCATGGTAGATAGACGAGGCACTTAGCTGATTACGAATACGCTCTCCTCCTTCAACCTCAACCTGCCAAACCAGACGTCCCTCGCCTGTATACGTCAGATCCACTAGATAATCACCAGGCACGAGCACATCCACTGTCCAAGTTGCAACGCCCTTCCCCTGATTCCAGTCAGAAACTTGCTTCACATGCTTCCATTCACCGAACTTTTCCATCCAGCGCTCTTTGCTCAGCTTTGCACCAGATGCAGTCGCAAATTCCGCTTCGATTCGTGTTGGTAGCTCAGGATCCAAGCCCCAGGTGGGATCAGCCACGGGTGCGCCTTCCAGCTCGACTTCGACCACCGACGCTAGCGCTTCGGGAGCCAGTGCGGGGAGCTCGAAGCAAGTCCAACCATTCAATGTGTCAAACTCAAGTTCTGTCGACGCAGTGCCGTTTAGCAAACGTGCGGACTTCACCTTGGTCTTGAGCCCTGGCAAATAAAGTGTTCCCGAGCGAGGCCAGTCAAAGACCGTAAGAAACAATCGATCCTCTCTTACAGTTACGTCGCCCCACGGTAAAGCATGCTCCCACGGAGACGCATCGACCCCATAAACTGCTTGCGGATAGCTTTGTATCCACTCGCCCGATACCCGAAGCGAATGTGCCGCACGCTCAGGAACGGAACCATCACCACGCGGGCCAATGTTCAGCATATAAGTGCCACCACGGGCAACCGTGCCAATCACACGCTTAAGGATTTCAGTCGGGCTCTTCCAATTTTCATCATACCACGCAAAGGCCCATGAATCATTGGTCGTATCAACACTCTCCCACATACCAGCGACATTGCGTAGTGGCACTTCCATGTCCCCGAGACACTGATAGTCTCCGAGGCCATGACCCGCACGACCAGCAACCAGTGCATTCGGCTGATTCTTATGAACCACCTCGATCAATTCTTCGACATATTGCTTCGGCATGTTTCCAGGTGTATCAAACCAGACGATTTCAATCGGGCCATACTGACTGGTGATCTCCTCCACCTGAGGCAGACACTTTGCATAGAAATAGTCCTTAAATGTAGCAACAGACCCATCAGCGTTCTTTGGACCACCTTTTGCGCCTGGAGTCGTCCAGTCCTGATTATGCGAGTAGTAAAAGCCAAACCCTAAGCCAAGTTCTCGGCATGCATCTGCCAGTTCATGCATCGGATCCTTCGCCCAAGGCGTTGCATCAACGATGTTGAAGTCACTCGAATCCGAGTCATACATGGCAAATCCGTCATGATGCTTACTCGTGATCACGACATACTTCATTCCGGCGTCCTTGGCCAATTGCGCAATGGCCTGCGCATCAAAGTTCACCGGGTTAAAAGTGCCCGCCAACTCTTTATAGGTCTCATTCTCAATACCGGCCATGCGGTCGTGCATAATCCACTCACCGATTCCATAATAGGTCTGACCATCTACCTTGTTTGCCAACTGTGAATACAGCCCCCAATGGATAAACATCGCGTAGTTGCCCTCATCGAAGAGCTGACCACGTTCGGCATTTTCAGCGCGTAGCTTGACCACTTCCTGGCCCCACATCTCATCCATTCCCTGCCCAACCGCGCTAGATACCAACGCTGCACTGCAAAGACCTGCTAAAGTAATTTTCTTTAATAACATAATCTAATAAACTTAAAATTCGGACACTATTTAGTGATCACTCGAAAAACAATCAGCAGGAGGCTCAGTCGGAATCGTTTCCTGCCACTGCTGTAACTTCTTTTCTAGGGCTGCCACCACTTCTGGATACTGACTCGAAAGATCTGTTTCCTCTGCCCAATCATTTTTAATATTATAAAGTTCTGCTTTCCCTAGCGACTCGTTATAAAGCAACTTCCAATCCCCCTCACGTATCCCCAGGTGCGGCCAAACTATCGGATTCTCGCGAGCGGGTCTCCATTCCCAAAAAATCGGCAGGTTGCGCGTAAAAGCATCGCCCTTGAGCGCAGACACCATGCTCACTCCATCCGGCTCATATCCATCAGGCAAAGCTACTTGGGCTAGCTCGGTAAAAGTTGGCAAGATATCGACGGCCGTAAGCACAGAGTCACGATCCACACGTCCTGCGGGAATGACGCCTGGCCAATGCGCAATGAAAGGCACACGAATACCACCCGCATACAACGAACGCTTCTTCCCCTTTAGTCCGCCGGATTCGCCAACAGAGTAATAAGAGCCTAAGCCCGGCCCTGTTGATGTATCATCGACTTCCTTTTTACTACCAGTCCACTCCGGACCATTATCTGATGAAAAGATGACCAGCGTATTTTCATCGAGGCCTAGATCATTGAGTGTGTCCAAGATACGGCCAACTCCTGCATCCCCTTCTGCTACGATCGCCGCATAGACTTGCTGCTGCTCATCCAAGGTTTCGAACTGCTCTAAATACTGCGGCAAAGGATAGTGCGGCGTGTGCGTCTCATGAATCCACAGATTGATAAAGAACGGCTCGTCTTGATGGCGTTGAATGAAATCGATTGCCCTGGGAATGGTCGACGTCGTAGGCATCTGCTCAGGAGCATTACTGGGTAAATTAAAGGCTCCAAATTCATCATAACCGTATTGTGGAGGCATGGGAGCGTCCGAGATATGGTCATTGGATAGATGCCATTTCCCGAAGTGAGCCGTCGCATAGCCTGCTTCCTTTAGCATACGCGGCAACATCGGAGCCTTCGGATCCAACCAGTCGGGCATGCCTGCGCGCTCATGATGCTCCGTAGAAGCAAAGTGTTGATGCACCGAGTGCCTAGCAGGAAACTGGCCCGTCATGACCGCCGTGCGGCTGGGGGAGCACACGGGATGGTTCACCGTAAAATTCTGAAAGTCAGTGCCTTCCGCCGCCATTTGATCCAAGCGCGGCGTTTCACAAAAAGTGCTGCCGTGTATGCCTAAATCGCCATAGCCCCAGTCATCGGCAAATATGAAGATCAGATTGGGACGATCCTCGGCCGAGCGCTTGATGTCTGACTTCGAACCAGAGGCAGCCAAAACATGGCAGCCCATCGACAGCAACAAGAGAGTATAAATAGAATGATGTAATCGCATCGTAAAACAGTGAGTGTTAAGTGCCAGTTGCACCTAATTAAGATGCATTTGTTTGGGCTGATTAAAGTGAATTATTGAACAACCAGCTCTCATAAACCGACAACGAATCAAGACTATCAGATATACAGAAATTAACTATCACGCAAATGCGTGAGAATTCGCTTTATCCTTAAAAGAGTAGTTAAAAGTTAGGAAGCAGACCTCCGTCTGACTCCTTGCTGCTAGCTGCTGAATATAGCTTTATACTTTATAAAATACGGACCTAAATGAGAATTAGTGGTGTGCGAATAACACAACTAAAGGAGAGGTATTACAGTCGTTCGAACTGCGGTCGACCGTTCCAGCGCATTCAAATTTGCATACTGCATGGCCTACGAATTGCCACTGCAGACGAAAAAGGCCGCACCCCCTATAGATGCGACCTTAACCCTAATATATAACCTAATTATACATCCCTAAAAACTAAATCTGCTACATACTAACACATCCAGACGAATTGCCTATCACGTAAATACGCGAATTTGAAAATTATATTCGCAGCACTGAGTTCTCAATCTTCAATATAAACGTGCTTCTCTTTGATTTCCCCCCAAGCAAAGGACTCAACATGTCCATCGACGAAGGCAGCATTCCCTCGGCCTCCATGTCGTGTGCTGAAAGATGGATTCGAGCTCGAAGCGCCATAGCCCGTAAAGGAACCATCTGGTAATACGCTTTCGGCAGTCGCGGCATTATACGATCTACTAATTGCGAAATATCCGAAACCCCAGCCGCTTGGATACCGCTGGCCGGCATCGGCGATCATAATCGTTTCACTTGGGCGCTTCACATTCAACGTTTTATACGGGGCTGGCTTGGTTCCATTACTTTTCGTTCGCGTATCTGGGATCAGCTTCGAATTCCAGCCATACGCGTGCGTGACTCTCCTAGTTCCATCAACTTCCATGTAATGCTCACTGGCAGGGCAGTTGATCAACTCGATCGGCTCATTCGAATCTTCGATGTCGATATATTTACGTAACTGTGTAAACCAAGGAACCTGTGGCTTATCTTCGGTCTCTGCATTTAGCGCAGGGAAGTTTCCATGATTCTCTGCCGCATACATATTTGCCGCAGTCGCCAGTTGCCGCAAATTACTGACACACTTCGCTTGATTGGCATTCTCTCTGACCCGGCCCACTGCTGGAATCAAGATCGCAGCCAAAATCGCTACAATCGCAATGACAGTTAGGAGTTCAATTAAGGTAAAAGCGGAGTTTTTTCGTATATTCTTCATGGGAGGGGTAAGAGAACAGCCATCAAAATAGCTCAAGTTAATGAAAAATCAAGCAATTTGTTACTATTAACAGGCAATTTCCTGATAAACTCAAGTTCAACCCTAATAAATGAGTTGAACCTAAGCCTACTGCCGTATTTAGGTCCAACAGGCTCATACCATCCTTTGACATTACCTGGTAGCATGTAGCCTTCCGATGGAAGACTACTGTGAACACTTTTCCGCTGTATCCGTAGACCGCCCGCTACTCTAGAGATCGGTAGAGTAGAGAGCTGACGCAGAGTATTTCACCTAGGCCTCCCCAGCGCACTACACGATCTTTGCGGTTAAAATTTTACTAGCTTGAGTCAGTGCTTGGTATTAGTCACACGCGGAAGCGACAACAGGCCGATAGGCTTGTTTCAAATGATCTCTAATTGAACCGAAGAACCATTTTGAATCAACTTGCAGCCCGTTCCCCGTTTGCCCAAACCGTTTATTACAATATTCTGCATACGAAACGCCCGCTTAAGCGCAACGATCTTCCTGCCCCTCAAACAAGCTGACAGCCCTAGGTTTCCCCGCATATGCAGAACCCTCGATAATCAATTTTGCGACCTCAAGCTGCATAAAGTGACGCACCTCGAAAATCCACAGACGTTGAACTTTGATCGCAATCGATGGCTAGTGGATAATTACGATCGATGAGATCATAGACCGATTAAAGATCACAAGAGCGCCCTGTATTATTTCCAAATTTTGATCGCTTCTACATCATTACTGGATGGGGGACCTTCGGTGCTGCGCCCTGCTTCCACATAAGTCGTCAATTGAGCCAAGAGTCGCTCGACCACTTCAGGCTGTGAATCATATAGATTTGTTGTTTCACCTGGATCTGACTCTAGGTCGTAGAGTTGGCCCATGACACTCTCCCCCGAAGCTTCTGTCTCAGTCGGTGACGTCCACCCACCAGATCCTTTAGCAAGCAGCAGTTTCCATTTCCCCTCACGATAAGCGAAGTGCCCTGAAATGGAATGATGAATGATCCCCTTCCGCGTGCTCTGTATTTCTTTGCCATAAAGCGCGGGTAAAAAGCTCACACTGTCTTCACCAGCATTTTCCGGAACTTCACTCACCGTCAAATCAGCAAAGGTCGCCAACACATCGGTTAGGCAAATTAACTCACCCGAAGTCGCTCCGGCTTCAACCGAGGCGGGCCAACGAACAATAAACGGCACGCGATGCCCGCCATCCCACAGGTCCGACTTGGACCCTCGAAACCCAGCACTGGGGAAGTGCCCCTTCGCTTGCAGTCTCTCAATCCTAGCAGCCTTAGAGCAACCATTATCACTGGTAACAATAAGAATGGTATTTTCGGTCAACCCAGCCGCCTCGATGGCATTCATAATCGCGCCCACAAACGCATCCGTCTGCATCATAAAATCCCCATAGGCACCTAGCTCACTTTTGCCCTGCCACTTCAGAGTCGGCACAATGGGTGTATGTGGCGATGGCAGCGCGATGTAGGCGAAAAACGGCGTTGCAGCATCCTGACTGTGAATAAACTCAACCGCTTTATCTGCCAGATCATCTAAGACATTAACCGCCTCGAAACCTGCCTGTGCGGCTCCTTTGCGCTTAAAGGCTTTCAGCGTCGTGGCTTCGCCCACGAATTCATCATTCTCAATATAAATGTAAGGCGGCATATCGAGCGAGGCGGCGATTCCAAAGTAATAGTCGAAGCCTAGATTGTATGGGCCCTCTGCGATCGTGCCACTCCAGTCAATATTCGTCAGCCCTTTTTGATTCAATGGCTTGTTCTCGATGGTCGGCATGTTCAATCCGAGGTGCCACTTGCCAATCATTGTGGTATTATAGCCCTGCGCTTTCAGCAAGCTTGCCACCGTCGTTCGGGTCGCGGGGATCAAGGGCTTACCATAACCATTGAGCACACCGCGCTGCATTTTACTACGCCAATTGTAGCGACCGGTCATCAAGCCATATCGAGCAGGCGTGCAAACCGAAGAGCTCGTATGTGCGTCGGTGAAGATCATCCCGCCTTTAGCTAAAGCGTTTATATTTGGGGTCGGGATCTTGCAACGCTCAGGGTTGAGCACCTGCACATCACCATAGCCCATATCATCGGCGAGGATGAAAACGATGTTTGGTTTATCGCCTCCAAATAGCAACGAAGCAACACACAGTGAAAGAAAGGTGAGGTAAGATGATTTCATGAAGATACAAATACCGTAACATGAAATTTCATTTTCAATATCGCGTATTTACGTGTCTCGCAGCGTCGATTAGCATCCTTGATGCCGCAGTCTTTGCTGAGGCTCGGTGGCTGAGGGAGGAGCTAAATAATACCAAACACAGAACGAAAGATGACACAGCGTGGTATTATTTAAACTGGATCACCGCGCATTCTGGAACCTGCGCTTGGCTAAAGACGGGCTGCCGTTGCGCATCTAGAAGAGTGACCGAAAAGCCTTCGAGGCGATCCGAATTCCCCCTCCTGTTATAGATATTCAACTGCTCGACCCGAACCACACCACCAAGATCCACCTCCCACCAGGGATTCGTCGACTCAGATGTATGTGTCACTGATTTGTTATTGTAATCGCCATCGACATTGCCGTCGACGGCTCGGTCTGCGTCCCCTCCTGCGCTCGTGCTGGATTGTGTCGCAGATTGATGAAGCGCCACATTCTTCCCTCCAGCAATAACCTCGACCTCGGCAAGTGATAACACGCGGGCATCACCAGGGAGCTCAATGCGGACATAGCGTGCCTTGGAAGTTGTCGAAAGCGGATAGGCTTTCGTGGATGGTTGCATCGAAGCCGATGAACCTGACTTTGCTCGGCTTCCCCCTTTTTTGATATAATAGTCATGCCCAGGAATGCGATCTGCCGACTTCGCATTCAGGCCGAAGATATTCAAATCAGCCTCCGGCACGGAAATAGGCTCGATCGTGAGATCCGCCTGATCGAGAGCGACCGGCACGAGCGTCGCGGTCTGCCCCTGCTTCAAATCGATTGCGATGAAGCCGTCTGCCATTTGCTTGATCTGGCTGGAACGAGCCAATACACCATCGATATAGACCTTTGGGTTCGCGACGTCGGTCTTCACCTGACAGGGAGACCCAATGAGGCTCTCAAGTGTAACAAACTGTGTCACCCCACCCTTACGCTTCGCGCTGACAAGGAATGCACCTTGTGTGCGCAGCTGGTCAAACGCGACATCGCCCCACAACTCCGGAGTGCCAGGAAAGACTCGGATCTTACCGCCCCAGCTCTGCAGCAGCATATCGTGCAGTGCAGTGGCAAACGACAACGGGCTCTCGATCACGGGATTGCCCTCGGCATACATGGTCGTCGAGGACACATTCTTATGCTTAATTAAGAAATCCAAATAGTAGTAAGCCTGCTCTGCATCACCAAGTGTGGCATACATAGAGGCAGCACCCGTTGCGGTGTAGCCGGTCACCGACATCGCGCTGTCTTTCTTCTCTAGATTCAGCGAAACATAAAGCCAATGATCGAGCGTCTTGCGCAGCATCGCAGCGTCGTCCTCATCCTCGGGCGTAATAAGTGCCAGCGGATACATCGGCAGCAGATGCGAGTAGTGCCGGTGTGGTTTATCGAACGGTATATCTTTACCAATGCGTAGCCCATTCTCGTCAATTTGGTAGTCGACCAAGTTATCAGTCACATTCTGCCATGTGGACTGCAACGGATCGTTTAAGCCAAACTCGGCATTCAAATCCTGTAGCGTTTGAAACGTCCAGTTCATGAGACCAATGGTAAAGTTCACATCCTGCCCGCGCCCTCCGGGATACTCAGGCGACCAACTATGCTTGATATGAATCGTGCCATCCTCGGATACCACTGGATTGTCTTTTAAATAGTTCAGGTAGCTATTCCCAACCTTACGCAGTAGCGGGAACACACCATCACGCATCCGTTCGCGGTCACCCGCATATTCACAATGCAACCAATAGTTATGCATAATCCACGCAATCATGTCAGGCACGCCGCCACCGCTTTTACCCAGCATATCTTGTGGGAAACAGGTTGAGATCGAAACACTATCTTCCCAGTGATCCGGCACATTCTGCAGCATGTTGCTGGTATACTTATCCAAATTGTTCGGCAAGGATTCACCCACCAATAAGCGGTTGGAAGTTAAATGTGTCCAATACTGCAACTGCACATTAAGGTCGCCCCACACCATCGGCCAGAAAGTCTTATGATACCATGGCCCCATCAAATCGAGGATCGGCCCATTCTCACGCATCGCTGAGCCGAGCTTATACATTTGAATCCAATAAAAGGCTTCCTTCTCGGCGTCGTTGATCGTCAAAAAACTCAGCGGGTAGTAATCATGCCACCATTGTTGATGCGATGAGAAGAACTGGCCTGCGGCAAACAATTCGCGAGCGACGATTAAATTCTCAGTCACTATCTCCAAGCTGTCACTTTCAGGAAAACTATGGTGAATGCTGGCAATCATGCGCTGTTTACCCGACGAGTCACCACGGATATCCCAACCAGTCGTCGTCTCACCACGGCCATCGACTAGCACCTGCTTACAAAACTCCATCTGATTGCCTTTGCCCCAAACTGGTTCAGGAGGCAGCGGATACGGCGCATTCCTCATTTTATCCCAACTCCCACCTTTGGGGCCACCGCCGCCATCGAGCGTCTTGCGCACGGATGCATACGGAACTTCCGGATGCCATGAAATAGTGATCGACTCTCCGCCCTGTGCATCGGTTTCGAAAAAGATGACATCCGTCTCACTGTGCGAGAGTCCAAGAATCGAATACGTGCCCTCAGTTGTGGTAATTTCACCCGCCAGCTCAGCATCCCACAAATCGAGACGCATGTTGACATCGATGATATCGCCTTTGGATTCTAAATTAAAATGCCCGAGCGGCAAACGACCACGATAAATCCAAAGCAGGTCATTGCCCTCATACGGCAAGCGATGATCATAATAATCATGACGCCCCACATAGAGCGAAATCACATTACTCGCCGCTTCCTTGGGTTGATAGAATAGAAAGCCCACGTTGCCATTGCCCGTATACGGAGCGATCTCCCAGCGGGTAGGCACACGGTCCCACACCATATCGTGTTGCCCAAGGAAAGCCTCAAAATCGACTTCTGATTTAGCCGACAGCGAGGTCAACGAAAGTGCCACCGCACAGGCAGAGAGTAGCAGGCGCATCGCTCGCTTAATTACTAAAGTATCTGTCATCTTCGAAATAGTATGGTATCAATTTATTCTAAAATAACGATTATGACACAGATGGCATTGAAGCGCTATCCAGCGTTTACGTGATTCAATCGTCGCACTCGAAACTCTTCCGTCGACTGCAGTCATTTGACTGTATGAGGAAGACTAGACATTTACCCGTAAGCCCGCACCCCACTGCAAACGTCCCATCAAGCGAAAGCGCGCAGGCAGCAACTCCAACAATCCAGCCACCTCGCCCCTGGAGAGCACCACTGGGAACCACTGACGCTTCTTCGTGCGCGTGGCCTCGTGATAGCCCACATCAGGCAGATCCAGCACATCGCGGAAGTAAAAACAAACCGAGCCAAGGAAAGATAAAGCACTTGCCCAGAGTGTGCCTCTAGAGGATCCAACGATATACCAATAATCGGGGTGAATGGAATTGACCCTCCGCCGGAATGCCCCAAACTTTCATAAGTCATCTCGTCTGTAACTGAAATAAGTATTCAACTCCCATGCATTTTGATCTAGCCCACGCCGTTGTTTCCGCAGTTCTTATCCTATTAACGATTTTTGTAATGCGCAAAACTGGCATAGCCGATACTGCCAAGAAAAAAGCGTTTGATTGGAAGCTGTTTCTAGGTGTTCTGGTTGTGATGTTCATCTTGAACTTGATCTGGCCGTATTGATTGCCTCCCGTCAAAATAGGGATGTCCCAGCGGCCCGTGAAGGGTTGCGGCGGACTCGCATTGTCTAGCATTTTTCAGGCTTGGTATGCCCGTATTGCCGATTTGATGTCGCCGACAAGAACAAGCTGATTCGCAGATCGCGCCTAAGGTCCACACAGCAATCCTTTTCAGCGTGCACGGCCAGATATTGAGAAAAAGTGGGCACAACAAGACGCGGATGATCAACTGGCTGCCCGCGCTGAGTCGCAAGCCCTATGAACGCTCAACCTTTGACCCAGAATCGGAGCATACTGGGGGGCGCCAGTGACATCGCTTTGATGAGAAGGAAAAGAATGACCATTCACAACCGCTTAGACCGCACATCACTTAGGCTAGTGTGCCAGTCCTCTACTATATGAAAAACAAACTATCAACTGCCATAAGCATTCTAGCGTTACTAGCATTCGCATTTCTAAGCTGCTCGTATATTACTAGTGATCCGTCTTTTACGAAATGGATGAATGGTAGTGAATACCAAAAGAACTTTGATCTAAAATATAAAGAAGGTTACTTCCCCATCGTAGTCGAAGCGAAGTCAAGCCTCACTGGAGCTATTGTATTTAGGGCCTGTTATGTGCCTTTTCCTAAGTATCCCAGCGAAGCCTTTTGGTTCTATTCAAACCATGGAGTGTCTACGGAAAACTTCGAAAACAGGCATCGAGATTTAAAGAAAGATGGCTACTTCCTTGCTTACCACCAGTCATTCGAGCCATCTCCAGGTCACTGCATTCACCAAGCCACATGGATCAAATCGAAAAAATGACCGAACAAGTCGTGGCGAACCAACTCCACGACTCGCTATCCATCTCAACAGGGAGCATGCCCCTTAAGGCGTCTGATAAAAGTCTGAACTCGAGATCAATTCGCCACTTTTGACATTGATATACCAGGCAGTGCTGCCAGTGGGAATGTCTGCTGTCACCGTCCAACGAGCGCCATCCGCTAATGGCGCCTTGAGTGGAGTCTGCACCCACTGCCGCGAACCTGTGACACCGGAGTCGACCGTAGAGACTAATTCGGCTGAATCGAGCGATTTACTCGACTGAAAAATAACTTTATATACAGCACCGCGCTGCTTGGCTGATTTCTGCAGGCACCAAGGACTAGATTCATTGAGCACGCTATCGGCAAAGGCATAGCTCTCTGGACGGTTCCACGCCGAACCATGCCCATGCCCCATGTTTGGAACCAGTGACACCATATGCTGCCCAGGCTGAGCACCATAACAATTGGCCTGTAAATCCAATGGAAAATGCTTATCCTGCGGCCATGAGAACCATAGCGTTGGCATATGGGCCTCGTTCATACCTAAGATCGGATCCCACACCTGCTTGTAGACTTCATTCTGACCAAGCGACCTGCCATATTGATTCTGGGCAGTCGACAAATCGCCACAGCCATAAACCGGAATCGCAAAAGCAAAACGCTCATCGATTCCAATCACGGCGCTCGTAATGACACCGCCCCAAGAGACACCCATGATTCCAACGCTTTCGGCATCGACCTCTGGCAGCGAGCTCAGCAACGAATTCGCCAGGATCGTATTCGCAACGGCATGATACATCCACTGATCTTGCAGCCGCTCTGAAGAATCGCCGTAAATGCCGGAACGTTTTGGCCCAGGCCATGCATGCGACTGCCATGGGGCATGATGATCTCCATTACTATCCTTCACATCGGTCTGCCCTTCGACAGCGATCGAAATTGCCGCGTAGCCACGCGCATTCCATTGCTTCACCCAATCCTTAAAGGCGGTGCCGCCTCCGCCATGCACCAGCACCACGCCAGGCACTTTGCCTGACGTATCTTCCGGCAACCCTAGCCACGCAAAGACCTTGGTGTGGCTCCCTTTCCAGTCTAATGCATCGAAGTAGATTGCAGCCAACTCATCGGTCGAGTCAAAGCCCTCAGCCAACCACATTTTCGGAGCACTTGTTAACTCAGACAAGGCTTCAACACTCGCACGCTGTGCAGCGTAAGAACTCTGCCCCGCCGGAGCCTTTGGCTTCACAGCCGCTTGCCCCGTTGACCGAGTCGAAGAGTTCACTAGCTCAGTTAGAGTCAGCGATTGGTTCTCATCTTTATCCATCCTTTCAAAATGCCGCTGACGCAATGCCAGCTCTTCTTCCCGCGAAACCACCCCATCGCCATTCTCATCGGTGACTTTAAGACTACTAGCGCCCACTTCAGCACCATTCAAAGTGCCATCGTGATTCTTATCCCGCCGGTCAAATGAACGTCCCCAATGGCCAATAAACTCTGCATGCGAAACAAGTGTATCTTGATTTACGTCCATGGTCGTGTGCAACCGCTCAAGGCGTTCGTCGGCCATCGCCGAACTCGCCATCATCGCCACAGCAAATGTCGTGATGCTAGTTGCTAAATAATTCATAGCTAATTTAAATCACATTTCATTGGGAGTGAGCACGCCGTCCTCATTCGCATCACGGTGTTTAAACTGTTCAGAATATAGTGCCTGATACTCTGCTTTTGTCAGCGATCCGTCTTGATCCGTATCGGCAGCATCAAAAGCAGAATGCCCAAATTCGGCTTCGCTGATTACACCGTTTTTGTCCGCGTCTTTATTCTTGAAAACTCCTTGAAACAGACCCACGTATTCCGCCTGAGTCACTTTGTTATCACCGTTGCTATCCATGCGCTTAAACATTGCAGTCTCCTGAGCGGTAGCTTGTGGCTTCTGTTTCGCAGCGGCAGCAGCGGCAGCTTTCGCCTTGTCACTGGTTGGCCCCTTCCAAGAACGTGCGTGCCTCGATGCCTTTGCGCTTACGTCGGGGTCACCCAGATCGCCACCACGTTCCATCATGACCGGAAAAGTGTCATCCCACCAACCATCATAGGCCGCAGCCATGCTGGCCACGATCTCAGGATTGGCATAGGATAGGTCATTCTCACACGCGGGATCAGCCTTCACGTCAAATAAAGCCCAATGGCCCATCGGAGTCGCACCCCAGTGTGTCTGGGCACTACCTTTCGCATAGGTCGTCGTGGTGAGTCCATTATACACCGCACGTAGTGTGGTGCACTGACTCTGAAAGTCTTCGCAGGCAGGATCGCCACAAGGTGCACTGCGCACCAGCAATAGATTTCCCTTACGCGCACTGACCATCGCATATTTATGCGACTCAGCCAAACCACTCGGCCAGCGTCCCACGTGGTGGAACAACATACGATTATCATGCCAGCTGATCGCATTTCCCGCTTCCAACACAGGCACCAGGCTAAACCCTTCAAGGTCAGACTGAACCGCTTCGGGAATCTCGACTCCAGCGATTTCGCACAACGTCGGCAGCACATCAATGTGCCCGGACAGGTTCTCAACGGTTTGTGGCTTCCAGTGATTCGGCCAGCGCCAGAAGGACATTGCGCGTGTGCCACCTTCCCATGCAGTCGCCTTACAGCCACGCATACCTGCATTGTAAACATCTAGGCCTTCGGTCACTCCGTTATCATTCATGAAGAGGACCACGGTATTTTCATCGCGGCCTGTATCCTTGAGGAACTTCATGAGACGGCCAACATTATCATCCAAGTTCTCGATCATTGCCAAATAAGTGGCATGCGTATCGTTGAGCCCCTGCTCACGGAATGGCGTAATATAGCTTTCAGGTGCAGCTAAGGGCGTGTGTGGAGAGTATGTCGCCAAGTAACAGAAGAATGGTTGATCCCCACTCTCTTCGATAAATGTCATCGCTTCATCAAAAAAGATATCCTCGCGAAAGCCTTTACGCTGTGTGCGCACATTGTTGCGAATGATCTCTGGGTCAAAGTGCTTACGCGGCCCCATTGGATTGGTCGATGTCCAGTCAAAGCCACGATAACTTGGCGCATACCCTTTACTACCACCGAGGTGCCACTTACCGATAAATCCAGTCTTGTAACCTGCGGTCTTCAACAGATCCGGCAGCGTGACAGCATCTGCAAACAAATGCTCACGGGGAATCAAGGTATGCGTTACTCCATTGCGAAACTCATGCATACCAGTCAGCAATGCCGCGCGTGTCGGCGAGCAGGACGGACTCACATAGAAGTTGTCTAGGCGCACGCTTTCGTCGTGTAGCTGGTTGATGTGTGGCGTTTGCAAATAGGGATGTCCATGCCGTTGCAAGTCCCCGTAGCCTTGGTCATCGGTCAAGATGAAGATAATATTCGGCTTCGTCGCTTCTTCGACGACCGTATCTGAGCGCTCTTGACGTAAACGATCGTCAGTCACGCGAGTCGCCCCAAACAAGGCACTCGATTGAGCGATACACCCGATCAATCCGATGCAGGCAAGCGTCTTTAATGTATATATATTATTTTTCATTTTTCTAAAATTTTGTCTTTTGAGTCTGAACTTTAACGCACGGGCAGTGCTGTCTCTGAATAATTCACCTTGGTCTTGGATCGAGTCATCATATCGATCACCTCAGGATAGCTGACTAAGAATTGGTTCTCGTCGATTAAGTTGATCACGACATGTGTAGCCCCCTCTGGGATCTGCGCAGTGACCTGCCCCTCTGACACAATTTCCGCAGGCGTGCGAAACCATTCCTCATAGCGATCACCGCCATTGAGTGTATAGAGCAAATTGGCGCGCACCACCTTAGCGCCATTTTCCGTATAAGTGAACCGCACTGTATCGCCCTCTTGCACACCCGTGAGGATGGTGCAGACGTTTTCCTTATTGGGTAACGCAAATTTGTAGTCCGGATTATAATACGGGTAGCTTGCCTGCATCTCTTCTAGCACTTGCGTCAAACGTTGGTTCATTGCCTGTGCCTTCTCAGGCATCGAATCTGCGAGGTTAATAGCCTCTTCGATATCGCTACGCTCTTGCTTGCCGTTCGTTGTGTTATACAGGCGGTAGAGCTCCAACGCTGGCGAATGTTTGTTGTTCACGTGGTCATAATTACGCACCAGCTTAAAGTCCCCGATACGAAGTGTGCTTTCCAATGCGATACTATTGGGGAAGTGCCACATCATGGTGTCGCGGACAGAACCGTCTGCTTCTTTTACGAGTGACGGGTTGGTTGGATCTGTTAAGAGCAAATTACTGATGTCAATGCCATCAAACTGCTTATCCGCAGGTGTCTTTGATCCTGTCAACGCGAGTATCGTCGGAAAAAAATCAAGGCCATTTACCATGACATCAGACTGAACTCCTGCATCAATCCCAGGACCAGTAATAATGAGCGGCACACGTGTGCCACCTTCCATCGCGGAGATTTTGCCGCGAGCAAGCGGCGCATTATCGGTGATGATCTCACCAGGGTGTTGCTCCATACCACCATTGTCAGAGGTGAAGATCAGATAAGTATTCTCAATCAACATATGCCCTGGCCAGCGCGGGTCTTCCGTTGTGTTTAAGTAGTCCAAGAAACGCCCCACGTAATAATCGAGTTCTTCAACCATCGCACAGTAGAACGGATTGGTTTGTCCCTCACCCTTCCACTCTTTTGGGTTTTCTGGTAATTCAACGCCAAGCTTCTTACAATATTTTTGGAGCAACTCCTCGCTGCGAGTATGAATCGGCGTATGCACCAACCATGTCGCATAATAGAGGAAGAAAGGTTGATCCTTATGCTCACGGACAAACTCCATCGCATCCTCGCTGTTCTGATGATAAGGGAACCCATTCTCATCCAGTTGATACGGATCGCCCGCTTCACGCGTCGCAAAATCTGTCAAACGATTCGGCATGCGTTTAGTCGTGCCCAAATTGTGACGTGTCCAGTCAAAGCCCTGATGTTCGGGTTGAGGATACGCGTTGTGATTAATCGCCATGTGCCACTTACCACAATGGCCAGTCGCATAGCCGCTTTGCTGCAATGCCCGAGCAATGGTCATCTCACCTTCTGGCATGCGTCCGCTATACCACGGTGCCATCATTCGATGTGCTGTCTTATTGTAAGCAGTTGGAGGACCGCCGCCCACCACGTGCGTCTTTTGGGCCCGCGCTGGATGGTTGCCACTCATAATCGCGCAACGCGTCGGTGCACAGGTCGGCGCTGGGGAATAGCCCTGCCAAAACATGACCCCCTGCTTCGCGAGCGCATCGATATTAGGCGTCTCCATCGGCGAAGGTTCATCGATGTCGTAGCATTTCACATCTTGCCAGCCAAGATCATCGGTCAGCAGTAGCACAATATTTGGCTGTGCAGGACGTCCGCTCTCCGTAGCAGCAAGTGTGCTCAAAGACAGTGCACTCAGGAGTAGAGTTACGGGTATCAATTTAATCTTCATTTTCTATATTTCTGACTTCGAGCACTTTTCCATTACTTAATGAGCACTTACACAAACACGTGTTAATAGTAACATCAAGCGATTATTTGACCATCTGATAGAATTTCCATAAAGCATCTAGGAACCATATGCCTCCAGAATGCCAAGAGCGAGACCTGAGCGTATCACGTAATCACATGATCCTAGAAAGAGGATTGAGCCACTCAGACACAATCGCTTGTGAAGTTTTTACTGTTCGCCAATTTGGCGGCCGGACTGTTTTAGCATAAGTTGCAGCAAGCCCCCGAAACAGGGTTTCAAGGCGACGAATCAGCTCCACTATTCAAATACAAAGATGCGCTCTGCGCACCCATCGATCTGACTCGGCGAACGCACGCTCAAATAGCAGTCCCAGAAGCCAGTCAGCGGATTCCAAACCCATTGAGGTTCGGCCTCTTCTGAGAAACGCGCCCCGAGCACCTCTAGATTGCCATCCACACGCTCAAACCACTGACCAGAATTTGGATCGGCAAAGCCACGCACCGCTAAACTCGCGAGACCGCTGCCAGACTTTAACGAAAGGCCAGACTGTGCGACTTGGAAGGTAAACTCCTGCACGCCACTGCCCTCAACTGCGGCGCCGGGAACTAACTCCCAAGTCCGCTCCTTCGCGGCCAATTCCCCCTTAAAGTCAGCATTTGGGCCGTAATAATCCTCGGCCTTCGGCGGCAGGATCACCCACTCAAACAACGCCTCGATATAATCGCCTGCTTCGAAGCTAGACACATCCGGTGCCACTGTAATTTCTGCATTAAAGTTCGGCGCATTGTCTTTGACCGCATACGATGCCAACCACGCGTGGTCGACAGGCTTACCCGCGACGCGTCCCTGAAACTCACGCACAATCAAACCACGCTCACCGTAACTATTCCGACTACTTGCCTCCGGCAAATCGCCAAACAAAGCAAACCATGCATTCGATGCCTTCAACTCTTTGCGCACGACCAGCTTCTGATTAGGCTTCTCCTGCTCCAGGCGCACGACCTTCGTATCAGACGCATCAGATCCATAAGCCAGCGAATGCGCGATACCCGTGCTATAATAATCAGTCCCCACCTGCAGCAATGCGAAGCGCTTAAATGGCAACGGCTTACTTACATCAAAACGCACACGCAGTGACGTGCGCACATAATCATTGCTCCGCGGCAAAATGATATTCGTTTTTAAGGTCGCTGCACCCGTGGCCAGCGTTTCTTCAATCAGCACTTCCGCACGATTTGGGCCACCAGCTAGGTATGTCGATTTAGCATCCACCCAGGCTAGATACTTGCCTTCCGTATCCTTAATCAGCCCCACATCGCCGCCACCGACATTACTCGTCCATGCCAGCTCTTTACCTTTCCCTAAGCCACGCTGCAGGGTTGGTCGAATGTCCGTTAACATTGCCCTGCGCAGCACGCGCCCGGGTTGAAAACAGAATGTCTCTCCCCAACTACCTAGCGCCATCTGCGTCCAGAATCCATTACCGCCCCACCCGACGAGACTAAGCTGCCCCACCGACGCAGCAGGCAAGCCCTGCCACTGCGCATGCACGATGGCATATTCCAAATCCAACGTCGTATTTGCAGGAACAGTCACCCGAGCGCTGGTGCGTATCCATTGCCCGTCATAAGGTAAATCCGTCGTGCCACCTAGCTTCTTGTGCCAATTCTTACTTGTCTGAACAGGGATGCCCGTTTGACGGCCTTGATCATCTAGTAGCATCGGCACAAAGCCCGTCACCGGATGACGAGGATGAATAAAACGTAGACGCACGTCTTGTGCCGCATCCGTTGGATTTGAAAGTTGTAGCGGCAAACGAGTGATACGATCCAGATCCGATGCTGGGTAATCTGAGCCGTTGGCATCAGGCCATGCTAATTCGGCCATTTGAATTTCAATGGCACTCGTCATTGAATCTTGCACCACTGCGCCTCCTTGCTGCGGTAGCGTGACTTGCACGGGCGTCGCCCGTTCAACCGCTGGTGTCGGAATGCCATTATCCAAAGTATATGCCATCGACACCGCCCAATTCGTGGCCGCAGTGTCTGCGACCGTGCTCATCAAGGTCGCAGCTTCAGGGATCTTCCAAGTGATTGTGGCCGATTTAATCTCCAGATCCGCCGGAGCATTAAAGTCCCAACTAAAGGTGCCCCGATCCGCCCAAGCGCGCCACTCCAGACTGCCCTCGATTGGCACCACCTGTGTATCGCTCAAACTCCCATCCGCATTCACGGCGCAGAGCTCCAGCCCATAAACGGCAACGTGATGAAACCAATTCCCGCTTTCATTGATCCGAATAGGAAACTCGTAGTTACGCTTCACCGGTTGCGTCAACCGCGCCTGCCACAGAGCACCGTCAGCCAATCGCACCTGAAACAGCATCTGACTCTGTAACGCACGCTCACCGACCGTGACAGTTTCGATGCCCACACTTACCGGATCAAAGCGCAAGCTCCCGGTTCCTGAGGCCAACACTAAATCCGCCTCATTGGGACGAAACCAATAGAGATAAGAATCATCCGGACGCGACGTATTCAAGACCGGCGGGCCATCGACCCAGCTCAAGGTGCTAATGTTCTCAGCGGAAGGCACAGGCGTATCAGCCTGCAGGGAGAACAAACCAAACGCAAAACATAGCAATACCCCAAGCAGTGTTTCGCTAGTCTTGAGTATGAAGGAAAAGTGAGGATTCAGGTTCATGTAATATGGTCTAGGGCGATGGTCTGGGGGATATTTAAACAATAGCATAAACGGGCAATTATGAAATTGAAAATAACCGAGGCTTTTATCCACTAGTTAGAGCTGAAGACTCAAGAGAGTCGAAGCAGAACTGAGTAGCACATGGAAGTATCGATATAATCCATAGAATCAGATCTATGCTACTCTTCAACTGACTGATTCGGAGGAATGATTTGAGGAATAAATTTCAATTCGACTGATCGATCCCTTCTCTCTGATGGCAGAATGAAAACCATGTCTCGTCCTGTAGGCCGACTCATCAATCGAGTTTCATACACACGATCACCTTGCTCATCAGTCACTAAGAAAGGCATGAAGCCTCCCTTCGCCGGAGCATTTGATTTCACGTTCTTCATCGATCGAATCGGTATTAACGTATTCTTATCTCCATAGCTGACTACTAGAGGCTCACTCGACATATTAACAAACCGGGTCGTTCCGGGCGGAAAAGTATTTAGAGAATCATCAATCCCCAATAAACCTAATGGAAGTCCCGAATCCTTCGGTCGTTCAACAATAAAAAAAAGAAGCCGCCTCACGTCAGGAAGCAGAGCCGACTGACCGACTAGCTTATAGGCGGGCTGCCCTGTTTCATCCAACCCTGGAATATACAGCTCGAAAGCTTCCATGCCCGACAAATCATAGAGAGGAGACCGATTATTCGGAGATAACTTCAGCGGTAAATACTCACCATCTTGCCGATAATATAAAGTTTCGTAAGGCAGCTTATTCCAGATGACACATGAAAATTCAACTGATGCCGAAACTTTTGGATTCTGCGCAGTTGCATCTGAAAAGATACTGAGAAAAGCAATGAAGCCGATTGCAAATGCGAACCACCCATCAGTGTATTTTAAATGATACATAATATTTTTTTAAATTTCATCAGAAGAGAGCCAGCGAAACTGAACGATCTTAAACTTACGACCAAAACGTTCATTAATTGAACTTAACGCACTTACACTAGGAGCCAAAGGATCAGTCGCTTCATCCCAAGGGTTATCCGCATCATCAACGAATTCCGGCAAACGTTGCACGACGACCTCACAAACCGCCTTCGCTTGGATCTCATCTCCGTCTGTTGACCGAACTTCACCATACGCACGCACCTTAAAAGTATCCGCCCTAACAGTCATTCGAGGTGCCAGCGGTGTTAACACGTCCGCCTGCGTGACAGATGTGGCAATGCCAGTCGTCGTGGTTCGGGTGCCAACATCTCCTGCTCCCGCATAAAAATCACCTTGAGTATATACTGGCGTCGTCCCGAACGCCGCACCTTTCGCTCCTGTATTAATTAGACCGGCAGCTTCCTGAATATTAATCGCAGCCTGAATTGCCCCCATGTAACTGGTATCATCATTAAGCGGTCCAACACGACGATTCACAAAATCGGAAAGACTCATAAATGGGCCACGCAGTTTCACTTGATCGACTATCGAACCAGCTAAAGCCTCAATTTGATCCTCCGAGAGACGAGCAAAACCCGCCCATTCCGACTCAGTCCCAGATCGTGGCGCAGAGGGAGCTGAACTTTTCGGAAAAGGTGAACCACTGTCACTATTATCCCCCCCATCTGCATAACTTATTTCTAAATCTCGATTACCTCCAAGAAAAGCCTTCCATGCTGCAACGGAAGTGGAATTCACGTTGAATGCGCCTTGAATCAAAGCATATGCGCCGAACTTTTTATATCCGTCGGCCTGCGCCAACTCATCCTCGACCTGACTAGCATCTACACCATCCGGGATATAAGGGCGTAACACTGGATTAGCCATGGCACTCAAATAGTCGCTTCCATAAAACTGACTCAGTGTATCTTCCAACGAAGCAGAAGCGCTATAACCGCTTCCCGTGATTTCATAGTCAGGCGCAAGTCCTGAGAAATAATAACGGTCAAACAAGGCATCGTTAATCAACCAAGAAAAATCCTGCGCGGTTGTCACCCATGTCGGCGTTTGTAATTGTCCATAAGGCGCATCCGGAGCCATTACGGGACTTGCCCACGAATTACCGACGGCATGCAAGGGGTCAGTCGACATGATTGATAAATTCGCTTGAGAAAATTGAGCTATCGACAACAAGGGAGACTCTGGAATATTTGAAACCGTAACGAAAGATGAGCCTGTTCCTGCACCGGTATATTCATAGCTGTAACCAAAAAATGCATTTCGTTCTTCACTGGAAAATCCTATACCGTTACCGGAAAGCAATGTGCTCGCATTACTGGCAGTCACATGATTGTAGACCATGTTCAAATTACAATTACGCCAATAATCCCGCTTCATCAACATAGGCATCGGATTAAACAAGGAAAACGCCTCAATCGGATTGGGCAGTTGCCCTGTAAAAGCAGCGGGCTTCATAAGCAGTGTATGTAATCCAAAGTATGTTTTAACACCGATCAGTGTCGACACGCCGACGGTGGCTATGGGGTCATTCAAAATCCTCGTCTTTTTAACCTGGACCGGGTTTCCGTCAGCATCGACCGTATCGAAATCAAAAGTCTCCTTGTCGGTCACCGCTTCGGGTGTCGTATACTCCGCGATCGACCGGTCGCCCGCCCACATCGGCATATGCCAACTTTGAGTTTCTTCCCCGAAATTTTCCAGATCAGCGTAAAGGTCTGCTGCAGAGATCCCCGCTGCAGGAATGCTGATGTCTACATCATGGCGATCACCACCACCACTATCTAGAAAATTAAAGCCTACCGTGGATGCATTACCCGTATCCGGATCAACTTTAGGCATGGAAATCCGATTCGTGCCACGGAGATTCGACATTAAAATCCCGCTCGTGTCATTGGTTTCATACCCTAACTTCGCTGCGCCGGGCACATCAGAAGGAGACGCGATCACAACCTCACCGGGTTCCAGTGTAATAGACCCGCCCGAAGTATCTTTAATTAAATAAGTAATTACATTGCCGTTTTTATTTGTAACATTATTCTTAAATAAATCATTCAGAGAGGCTCCATAGGGATACTGAACATAACCATCGCTATCAGCAGGCAATGGGTTTGGATCTAACCACAAAGCAACGCTACTAGGGAAAGCCTCACCTAATCGAACACCGATATGATCCACCTTTATTGTTCGATTATATGGATTCCAAAAGTAAAAAAGAGGATCCGCACCGATGACCAGATCAACATTACCTCCGGCATCCTCACCTGATAGACTAATTAGGACAGTCGCTCCCAGATAAACTGGCGCATAATTGGATTGAGCCGGACGATATAAATACTTCTCGTCCCCCTGATCCGGAGCTTGAAGCCTAAAACGCGTCTCCATGTCCCACCCGTCTCCACGTCTAATAATGTCAAACATATCACTATATGTCTCATCTTCAGTGGATCTATTCGGGTAATACGGACGAGCCTGCATCGCATAATTCCCTGACGATCCTGATAGTCGCTTATAAAGATTGGCATAATCACGCAATGCCCACCAATTCGGGCCCCGCATCACAGCTGGCAATGCAGCGTTCGGCGCAACGGTTCCTGTCGGCACTTTGATATGAGAATTAAACGTCGTTCCTGAACCGAGATAATCGCGCCATAAGAAACGCTCCTCAATCGGTAAGCCAACAGGTTTCAACGGAGCGCTTAATCGATCTCCATTTCCGACGAATTCACTAGTAACGGAATCATTGAATTTGGTCGCATTTGCGGCCTCCGCATCCCCATCCATCTCGAAAGCAAGACTGAGGTCGCGGCGTAATCCACCAAATTTCACATCTGCAATCACCCCGCGACTGCCCCAAGTAACATTGCCGCGTTGATCCTTGAGCCAATCATCTGCGCCTCCCCCAGCCATTGAATTCGTAACACCGGCAACATCGCCGATTTTCAAAATACCTTTGGAAATCAAATAGCCACTATCACTGGACAATGGGTAAGAGATAGAGTCAAAAGGACCCGTTGCGCCGGATCCGTTCAAGGCTCCATAATCGGGGCCCGGTGCCGCCGAAAGGCGCGAAGCCTGATAGCGCTCAGCAGTCGTGGACGACTTCGGCAACTCACTCCAAGACAAATCAGCCTTCAAACTCTCATCTTCAATTGCGAACGCAAATGCAATGTCGCTATCAGCAACGGGCACTTTTTCAACTTGCATGTAGGCATCATCATTGGAATCGGTAGCAAGCGTCACGTAACTCGAAGACGTAGAAACATCCACCCCCACCGCATCAAGCTTTTGCGGCAGTTCAAACTCACCCGTGGTGTCATTCACAGAGGAAACCAACCAACCGAGGAACTTTCGTTGATCCGGTGTAGCGGGACTGTAACTCGGTGTGCCAACCGCAACTGTATCGGACTGCCAGACGCCGACCCACGAATCTTGCCCCGACTCCCCTGCCGCTGGAGTGACGCTGGATGCCGTCGTGCTACTGCCGTCGGGGTTTTCGCTGGTATGACCATTATTCGAATCGCCGAAGATGGATGCCGCCGCTGTAATACGCTGATCCGGCCCTGCAGTTTTCTGGAGCTCACCGATCGCTATGTTGAGGCTAAGCAACGCGGCCTGCTCCGCCTCCATTTGGATCTTACTGGTATTGGCGCTACGCGTTTCGACCTGCACCAGCGTTGTGATTGAAAGCAGCAATAACAGGATGAAAGCCATCAAGCTGAGTGCAATCACCAGAGCAAAGCCATCCTGACTGGTGGCACTATTCGATTTTTTTTTGCGAGAGTAATACATGGGGAGGGACTGTAGAGGGAGACAAGGCAATAGCATGTAGGAGAAGCACGCTAATGATTGCCGAACGATCAAGAGATAGGAGGGGACCTTGATGATTTAGGAATGTTAACATTAACACTCCAGAGTCAACCTTATTTACCCTAATCCCGTAAACACGTGATGCTTCATGGTCTCGTTTCCGATAAAATCGATTAAAATATTACGAAGTCTAAATCGAGCCACCCGTTACTACTAACAGAAGTATAATCTAAAACCTCCCAATAATGAAGTCACGCAGAGATACCCCAACGATGCACCACCTTATAGATGAAGGCAAACGTGAGGCACTCACCACATACCCCGAGGCAAAGAGTAAACATCCATTAAAGTGTTATCATGCCTAAATTCCACTACGCATCCCTCTTATCTCTGCTCTTATTAGGCGCTTGCTCTGAAAAACCGGCGATCCCATCGGAATCGCCCGCGGTAAGCAGCGAAAGCATAAAAAGGGACTCACACACTCCAACTGAGGCCGCCCTTCCTTTTTCATGGGAGACCGTGCCACGCTTTGCGCTCATGGCCAAAAGCGAAGGTGCTTTAACGCATACAGAAGCGAGCTATCTGGCCGAGAACTGCCCCATCATCATTTTTGATAAAAGTATGGAGCACGCGCTCCGAGAAGATCAATCGGAAGTTACAGTCGAGCGCGCAGCTAGACAGATCAAGGCAATCAATCCAGGCGCACAGGTTTACGGCTATTGGAATTCGATCATTGCCTACAATCTCTATGCTGCCTTCGACACCTTTGACGCAAACAAAGAGCAATGGGCATTACGCAACGCCGACGGCTCAATCTACATGAAGCGTGGACGCCGCCCCTGCTATGATTTGAGCCAGGAAGCAGTGCGTAATTGGTGGGTGGATTGCGCGGAGCAGATGCTCTCCGAAGATAGCTCCCTCGACGGATTACTCATCGATGCGCTCCCAGCTGCCAGCCACAGCACGCAGAAGCATTTGTGGGGTAGCGAAAAATCTGCTGCGATCGAAGTCGGGCTGACAGAAATGGTTCGCCAGCTAGACGCCCGAGTTAGCGACTCCAAGCAACTCATCTACAATGGTGCCGGTGCTCGCCTCAGCAAGTGGGAGGATCGTGGCCTACGCTTCTTAGAGTCTTTTGATGGCGTGCTGTTTGAGCACTTCTGTGGCTGCAGCACACGCGACCCTAAGACAGGCGACCTTAAAACAGAAAGCTTACTAGATGATCTAGCCACCATGCGCCGCGCCGTAGAAGCAGGTAAGACCGTATTCGTCAAAGCCTGGCCCCGCAGCCTGCCCTGTCTTAATTTAGACATCCCCATCACCAACGAACAAGCCACCGCCGATCTCGAGTTCCCACTGGCCTGCTTCCTACTCGCTGCAGGTGACAATTGCTACTTCCTCTATAATTGGGGCTACCACAACCAGGACGGGCAATACCCAAACTACCCCGAATACCAAAAGCCGCTCGGCCCACCGCAAGGCACCATGGCCGAAATCGAACCCGGGGTATATATCCGCAGTTTTCAACACGCTCAAGTCTACGTAAATTTAAACGAAGAATCCGCCAGTATTGACTGGCATTCGCAGTCACAATAAATGGCTCTTAAAAATATTATCATGCCTAAATTCCACTACGCACTCTTACCTTGCCTGCTACTACTAGCTGCCTGCTCCGAAAAGCCAACCAGCGTCCCTCAGCAGTCTGCTGCGTCTAAGCCTACGGTCATTAGCGAAAGCCCCGCCCCTATCCCCGAAAAGACTCCAGCCCCGCAAGTCGAAGCACGCTCGACGTCACCGAACTTCCCTGTCATTGAAGGCGCTCCACTGCTCAACCCACGCAACTACAGCTTTGGCTATTGGCTCAACGGGTTTCGTAAAAATGCCAACGACACATCCCCTGATCAGCTCGCGATCGAAACCGGCTACTACGGGCTCGTGCTTGATTTAGCCCATCTCGATCAAGCTCGCTTCGGCCGAATCACCGGCACTAAAAACTATGCCTCTGGCCTAGAAACAGGAACCAGCAAATTAGAGCAACTCCAGCCAGCTGAACTCTCGATTCAGCTCGCCAGTTCTGGTAAAGTATTCACTGCCAAGCACTGCGTTACTGGCCCCATAAGTGATGCCCGTCGCCTACAGGACACCCGCCTCTGGGAATCAGCTCGCTACCTTCAGAATTTTGAAATACAGCATATCGTCTTTGAGGATGATGAAGGCAATGAACTCAGTTGCAATGCACGCCTACAAGTCGTCGGCTGGCCGGACTCCCTAACCTTAAGCGCCGAAATAACACCAACACCCCCCTTCATCGACGGAGCCACATTCGGCGTTGTCGGCAACGCGCACGCGGTCGTGCAAGCGCCCCTCACCCTGAACAACGTCAGCAAGCCGAGCGCAGAAACATTTAGTATGGAATGCTGGGTCAACGTTCCACAAAACCCGGCCAAGCAAAACAATGGCCCTCTGGTAAGTAAAAATGGCGGTCAAAACGAGGATGGCCACATCGGCTTCACCATACGCGGCAGTCGCACCGAAGCCTCTATGAACATCGGCGGTGGGCCACGCAATCGTCACATATTGAGAGAACAAAATCACAAGCTTTTCAAATTAGACGACTGGAACCACTTAGTGCTCACTTATGATGGAACAACCATGCGCTATTACGTCAATGGACGGCTCGAAAGCAGTAAGACCATCGACAAAGCACGCACGCCAGTCTCAGGAAGCATTCAGCTCGGGTCGGTTGACGAAAAAAACACCACAACCTACGGCAAGTTCGATCAAGTGCGCCTCTGGAACCGCACCCTTAGCGAGGACGAAATCGAAGCGCACAACGCACACCCTGAAACCCTTGCGAACAAAACCGGACTCCACTACGAAAAGACCTTTGATACTCGATCGGATCCCAAGCCGACTGAATATGTCTGGCGCGATGTCATCACGCGTATCCAGCTAACAACTAGCGATCAAACATGGGAAGAACGTTCACCTGCCATCGAGGCATGGGACATGGGCGACTCCAAAACACTCACACTGAACTGCGACCTGACTCCCGAAACGCCAGCGACTCGCAACAGCACAGTGACGGTGCACACTGCAGATGGCCAAACCATCAAGTCTGTGTTCCAACCCGATCTGGACTGCCAAGTCGCCGAGGTAAAAAAACTCAACCGTGACTGGAAGACGGGCTATACTGACATTCGCAATTACGACGAGTTCACTCTCGAAATCGACAATGCCGATGGTAACGCGCAGGAAGTGCCGTTCATGCTCTACCTTCGCAAAGTGGCCAACATCACCGGCCTCGTGCCGATACTCTGTTACGAAGATGGCACGCCCACTGGCATTCCAGTGCAACTCAGTAAGAACTGGCACTACGGCAAGCTCGGGTCTTACTTGCGCGCTTACGCCCTACTCCCCGCACAGCCCGGCAAGCAAAGCTATAAGCTGCGCATTGCCTATGGATTTTACGGTAACTTACCATCCGCTTCACACGCGCAACTCTCACTTGTCGGCTACGGCGGTAATAGCCGCTGGGATCAACTCGCAATCGGCTGCTGGGGCGAAACCATTTGCTTCGACGTAGATCGTAGCTGCGTGGATGTCGGCATTACCGATGTGCGCATGCTCATGGCTCGCATCGGAGCGGACGGTAAAAAATGGAGCTGGACAAATGCCGGTTGGGGCGGCGACTGGCTACTCGTGAACGACGCCAATGGTAAACGTCACCACCCGAATGAACTGAAGACCGCCTACTTTGCGCATGGCCCCTGTCTCACAGATGTTAAATACAACGGCAACTACGGCAGTCAGCGCGAAGTCTCCTTCGATGCCGAAGTTCAAACCTTACGCACGGATGACTATGCGAGAACCTTCCAGAAATTTAACTACACCTTTGAGAAGGAAGTTTCGGCAGAAGGCGCATGGCTCTTCAAGATGGGGCGCACGAGTGGCTACACCTGCCCCACGCTCGCCTACGGTAACGCAGCAGGACTCATCAAATCAGAAGCGGCAGCAATCACTCTGCAACGCGGCGACTATCTAATTGAGCAGCAGGAGTTGACTGGTGCCGCGCCATGGTGGGTCAGCTTCCCTGGAGCAAGCCAGACCCGCGATGACGGCAAGGGCAACGGCTACCGCGCCTTAGTCATTCGAGGCTATCGTGCGACCTTCGGCGGAAAAACTTATACCCAACCAACCATCAGCGCACCAGTTCACCAAACCAACAAAGACATTAGCCCGAATATTGACTTACTGCTCACCGCACCGAAGGGAGTCACCCGCTTCATGCCCGGCGATACCATAGAGATGGATCTCGAATGGATCACACTGCACCGCGAAGCCGACGACTACTACGGCCCGAACGAAGCCTACCGCGAACATCTGATCGCCAATCCGAACGCATGGCAAACCACTTACCGCGAAGCCATTGGCAACGATCTGAAAGTAGCAGTGATAGGTGGCACACTCACCAACAATTACCCGATCAAGATCCAAGCACAATCCGGTGAGATACAGGTTCAAGTCAAAGGCGGCGTAGGCTATGTGCCGATTCGCTTCGCTGGCCTAGCGACCTCCACCGGCTACACGCTGTATCAAGTCGTCGATGGTAAAGAACAAGCACTCGACCAATCCGTTCACGGCAATGACTTCTGGCAAACCGACTACGACGCACAGACCAATTCCTACAGCCGCGTCTACAATCTCCCTCTCGATGGATTAGAGTCCTCAGCTTGGGTGCTAAAGGCGAAGCCCTAAACCTAAGGAAACCGCTTCGCGGATTTCATCATGCTTCCACTCGGCGCGGTCGCCCATCACTTTCGTCAAGACACTGATGGCTTTTTCGCGTTTACCACGGGCGACTAGATAGTCGTGGACTTTCAGGTATGAACAGTAGCGCAAAGAAAAAGATGACTGCAGGAATCAGCTCGATCCAAAACATCCAGCGCCAAGCTTCGTAGCCCGAGGCAAATCCCTTGAGGGAGCTACCTGCCGCACCAGCAATCAGATAGTTACTTATAAACGCGCAGAACAGACCCGAAATAATTGCTACCTGTTGAATCGAAGACAGTGTGCCACGCTAGAGATCGCAGAGCACGCTGAGAGCTGACGCAGAGCATTTCACGCAGCCCTCCCCATCTCCTCGGCGCACTCAGCGATCTCTGCGGTTAAACCTTTTTACCAGTTTTAGTCGCATGTTGGTATAATATGACGCAGCGGGTGACTTAGGAATCTCATTTCTTTGTCTGATTCAGCTGAGCAGTCACTTCGGTTAAGCGCTTCGCTAACTCCTGAGCTTTCTCAGGATTCTCGCGAACCAAGTTGTGCTGCTCTTCCTTATCGTTCGATAAATTAAACAGCTCAGCCTTGCCCTTCTGCTTGATGTATTTCCAGTCGCCGACACGAATCGCAGGGCCACGATAGAGGAAATAATCCCGCTGGGGAGCTTCGGTAAATTGCCCGGATAACACCGCCTCAATATTAAGACCGTCGATGGGACGATCCGCTGGTGCTTGTGTGCCGGCGATGGCGGCAAAGGTCGGCATTAGGTCGAGCGTGGAAACTTGCTCCTCGCAGAGCACATTGGCAGGCACGCTGCCTGGTTGCCATGCAATGGCGGGCACGCGACAGCCCCCTTCGTAGACGCTAAACTTGCCGTTGCGCAAGGAGCCAGCATTCCCGGCATCTTTCTTCTTCGACAACCATGGCCCGTTGTCCGAGGTGAAGATAACCAGCGTATTTTCAGCGAGACCGTTCTCACGTAGTGTTTGAAGCACCTGCCCCACCGACCAATCGAGCTCTTCGATCACATCACCGAACAGCCCACGCTCGGTCTTTCCTTTGAACGCCTCTGAAGCAAACAATGGGATGTGCGGCATGGCATGCGCGAAATAGAGGAAAAACGGTTGCTCTTTATTCGCGACGATAAACGCCTGCGCTTGCTCAGTATAGCGGCGTATCAAAGTCGACTGATCCACGGGCCATTCTATCACCTCGGTGCCGAGCATCAATGGCACCAAGTTGCGATTCGCATTATTGTTTACGTCGTAATTGAGATAATCCTCACGCGTCTTGCCCGCGGTAAACACGGCATCCTCGGCAAGTGGCGTTTCCGGATCTTGCCACATGTCATTGCTATAAGGGATACCGTAGTAGAAATCGAAGCCTTGATTGGTCGGTAGAAACCGTGGTTGATGGCCGAGATGCCATTTTCCGACAAGTGCTGTTTGGTATCCGGCACCCTTGAGGACTTCCGCGATGGTCACCTCGAATTCTGGCATACCATCCTGACTCGTTGGGAAATACACCCTGCCGTTGTGCCCCCAACGCTGCGCATAGCGCCCAGTCAACAAGCCCGCCCGAGAAGGCGTGCAGATCGAACTCGACGTCGAAAAATCAGTAAAACGCATCCCCTGCTTCGCCATCGCATCGAGCTCTGGCGTCTGATACCCCTCAGCACCATAACAGCTGAGGTCACCATAGCCCAAGTCATCGGCATAGATCAAGATGAAATTTGTCGGTTTCGCGACCAAAGGCGATGCGGGCAGATAACCGACCGTAAGCAAGAGAAATAGAGGGATGAGCTTTGGGGAACGTCCGAACATGAACTTAAAAACAGGGGGAATAATAGAGCGTGGTAACGATATTTGTATATTTAAAATAAATACCAGCAGATGTTTTTATATAAAGTAAGAGCGTATAAACAATCACCAATTTGTCAGTTCAGCAAAACCCATGACACTCTTCCATTTGGCAGATAAGCGACCATCAGAAGGTCCTACCTATAGCGACGAATTAGACCTCCTCTTTTCGTATCGCCGCCGCGACTGCTACAACAGCAGCAGGGACTTGAAGTTTTTTGTATATACGCTCGAGGCATTGAGCGACGGCGAGGAAACGGACTTCCATGCGATCTGCTAACGCCTCGCACGAGCACCCGGTTACGCCAGACAGCCGACTTCGGCTTCCCTATTTAAGATTCGTTTCACTGCTTCTGTGTGGAATGTGGGGCGCGAAAGGAGCCGCTCAAAGACTAGTCAGTAGTCAGGACAGGGAAAAGCTGTCAGCAGGCAAGACTCATCCCTTAAACTATGGCCGCCAAGGCATGGGACCATCTTTACCTTTGGGACGAAGAAACTCTGCATCGTATTTTTCATACCATGCATGGAGTCGCGCACGCATCTCGCTCACGCGTTCGGGCTGCGCAGCGCAGAGATCCTTTGTTTCGCCGATATCCTGCTGCAAATTAAACAGTGCCACGCTGCCATCTTCGAAATCCTCAACCAGTTTGTAGTCTCCCATGCGTATTGCACCACCTGGGATGCCGCCTTGATTACTATAATGTGGGTAGTGCCAGTAAAGTGCGTCACGATCGAGCGCGCCACCGTCTAACACCGGGCGTAAATCCAAACCGTCGATTTCATGCTGCGCCTCATATCCGGCCGCGGCCACCAAGGTGGGAAACAGATCGATCGAGCAGATCTGCGCATCACTGATAGAGCCCTCTTCGGTGACTCCTGGATAGCGTATAATCCATGGTTCGCGAATCCCTCCTTCGAACACCCAGCCCTTACCGCCGTTGAAAGGTAGATTGCTGGTCGGCAATCCCTCCGAGGTGGCGAGCCCGCCATTGTCTGATGTGAACACGATGATGGTATGATCCCAAACGTCTGCGTCCTTTAAAGCTTGGATGACTTCGCCGACTGCTTCGTCCATCGCTTCCACCATCGCGGCATAGACCGCATGTTTTTGCAGGATGCGCCGCTTGCTTTTTTTACCACTCGCAGCAGAAACCTGATCGAACTCTTTACCGGAAATCTGCTTCGCCTTCTCTTTATATTTCGCGACCAAGTCCGGACGCCCCATCAGAGGTGTATGCACCGAATAAAAGGAGAAATAGGCAAAAAAAGGTCGGTCCTTGTTTGATTGGATAAAGCTCACCGTTTCACGTGCCAGACGTGCGGGCATGTGCTCGCCTGCAGGGCTTTCCTCTTCCATTTGAGGATTATTAAAAGGCGCGAAATACTTTTTGCCCGTATAGGGGCCTCCATTGTGATTACCGCCGATATTAATATCGAAACCACGATTGAGTGGAAAAAACGCTTCGCCATGCCCGAGGTGCCACTTGCCAGCAAAAAAGGTCGCATAGCCCTGCGCTCGAAAAGCATCAGCCAGCGTTACCTCGTCTAGAGGCATCTCTTCGGTCAACGGTGCGGGATTGAAAGTGCCGCTGCGTAACTTCGCCCCTTTGGACTTCGGGAAAAAGTTGGTCACGCCAACACGTGTCGGATACCGGCCCGTCATTAAACTATAGCGAGTCGGCGAACACACCGGATTAGCGGCGTAGCCATCAGTAAAACGCATTCCAGCACTCGCCAAGGCCTCGATATTCGGGGTCTCGTAGAAACAGTTCGGGTTATTCGGGCTGACGTCCATATAACCAAGATCATCGACGAGGAAGACGACCACATTTGGCTTTTCTGCCGTTGCACAGCAGACACCAGCAATCAAAGAAAACGCCGCTACAAACAGTGATAAAATATACTGATTGAGACGAGATATGGGTTGAGCCTTAAGCTTTTGGACATTCATAGGGTTCTAAAATAGATTACTTATCGGAAAAAACATGGATCGTGCAAGACAGTGCATTGGCACGATTCTCTAAGAATAAGAACTGCATCAAGATACACCTATTGCGAAAGAGTCAATCGCTCCGAATGAGGAAATTCCCGGCTGGATCGGCCCCATGATCATCGTATGGCCGCCGTAACCCGCTATTTTGGCAGGCATCACATCGCCGCGTTTGACGGTCAGTGTTTTGATTTCATAGGATTCTTGATTCTTCACACCGTGTGAATCCGGCTCATCGGAAGTTTCGAGTTTAAATACAGTGCGACTATCCTGCTGACTGTGAGAGCATTCAAGCCCCCGACTCCGCGAAGAAATCTTAAGCCATCGCGTAAATACCCGATATAAATGAATCGATGGATGCCTTATACTTTAGGCGACTTCCGGTAAGCTTTTGTGGCTTAGGTTCGCAGCACAACTGAAGCGCTTATCGACTGTGGCTAATTTAAGCGACTGGATAAAATTCCAATCCGGTGCATTGAAATCGTTGGTGCAACTGACTGCGAGGACCGGCGCGTGCATCTTCTTGTAGTATGCGTAACCATCGACTGTGGCCTTCACGATTTCCAGATCATCGCCTTTGAAATTCCCCTGATTGCGGACATTTCCGGTAAGATGCGGATGTTCCAAATAGAGTCCGCCGGCACCCCCCATTGAGGGCACTGCCGCTTTAATGCGAGGATCGATACTCACCTGTGTGGCCAATGCTCCACCCGTGGAATGCCCAGTGACGCCAATGGCCTCCGGATTAACCTGTGGTTGCTGGCTGAGAAAGGTAATAATACGCCGCGAGCTGATTTGCCGCGGAAAGTAGAAATTGTTTCGAGGGCTAAACACATCATCAATGGTATTATTGAACTCGGTATCGTTGGTCGGTTTCAGGTTTCCATAGGGCCCAAGCGCGCCCTGGTGTTGGATCGCCCCCCCAATCGGTGCTGGGAAGCCCGACAACAGTTCCCTCGGTGATGGGGCCACCACTATTGTGTGGATTAAAACTGGCGTAGCCGAGCTTAGCCCACTCTTCGGCAACTGGTTCGCCGGCAGGCTGGTGAGCACCTGCACGTCACCATAGCCCATATCATCGGCTAAGATGTAGATAATGTTTGGTCGTTCAGCCGCTACCAGTTGGCTTGCAAGCGATATGAAAAATAGAGCTAGGGATACGTGTAAGTGAATCAGTTTCATCTGAAATAAGGACAGTTATGAAAAGCGGCTTTTGGTCGCTAGAGGCGATTCAACAGCCGCTTTTCAGTTTGAATGCGTTGGAGTCATATAGAACATGACTATATGATGCATACTACCCTATTCTAAAAATCTGCATATAGGTATTTGGACCTATTTGGATTCAACTACCCCTGAAGTTATCAAGCGCATTGGATGAATTCATCCTATAGCTTCACCCAACACCTCACGGTGATTTACTTCAACTCCGACCACTCGTATGTCGCCAGAGAGTATTTTGGAATGATGACGTCGAATGTGAGATTTCGGTATTCGATTGTCAGCTTCGCATTCGACTTCGGGGACTTGTTGATCACAAATAAACCGAGGCTCCCATCCGTCCGCTTAAACGCTAAGGTTCTGAGCTGTGCACTTGGCTTGCCCCCCTCATGCAGAATGCTCTCGATGAGATTTCCGCCACCGCCGATGGCTTTGGAAATGTGACCCATACCGTAGAATTCGCGTTCCATCTTGGACTCCTGATACGTATCCGTGTTGACTGTCACGATACCGTAAGCTTGAGAATCCTTTCTTGGTGTCGGCCCGTAGTTATGGTCGAGCACCAGGTTCCACTGCAGCGCTGCAGTGCCGCCGTATTTGAAAGTGCCATACCAGTTATTATAAAGTCCCCAAAAGAGATCATCATTCCATTTGAATGAGCGATCTCTTTTCCAAGCAGTCGCTTCCGAGGTCACGATGGCAGTGTCTGTAAATTCTTCCCTTAGGGATTGATACACGTTCTGCATATCAGCAAACGATCCTGAATAGCAGTGCCAGGCACTGCCAAGGATATACGGCCCTAGGGCTTTCATCGATTCTAAGCTTTTAACTAAAGTCAGAGGATCGATCTTCTTATCCCCACCGATGACCTTCGTGTCATTCTGGTGCAATATCCAGTTATGGTCATGCAGTAAGACCTTGGTGTCGACACCAGCTTCCTGAGTCGCCTCACCAAACGCTTGGACCAACGCAACATAGTCTTCTTGAGTGACTCGCATGCAGGGGTAGTGCGCTGCATCAAACTGCGGCTCATTTTGCAGAGTGACCGCCTTGATGTGAACACCCTCTTCTGCGTATCCTTGCACAAATTTGGTGAGATATCGGGCGAAGGTTCCAATGTATTCTGGCTTCAAACGATTTTGGGCACCAGCCGCTTTCTCCTCAGCTGAGATCCCATTGATGTCCTCGTTGCGCTTCATCCAACCAGGCGCACTCCAAGGGCTAGCAAAAAAAGTGATATCAGGATTGATCGCAAGCGCGTCTTTAAGCACCGGAATTAAATAGGCTTTGTCCCGATCAATGCTGAACTTCGACAAATCTTCGGACTTTTCGTCACAATAGGTGTAAAAGCTGTCACTGACAGTATAGTCCGACGCCCCGACGACGAGGCGGATCACGTTGAACCCGGCTCCGCCCTCTTCGAGTGAGAACAGCTGCTTCATAGTGTAATCGTAGAGTGGACGATTCTTCTTCTTCAGCTCATTCAGGACATATGCACTGGAGTCAGTCATTGATGCGCCCAGCCCCCATACTGCCTGCTTCACTTCATCGGGGTAGAGAGTCAGTTTAAGCGTGTTCTGCGAATCCTTCGAAGGCGCAGGCAGCTGCCACTGCTTCAATAGCACTCTACCTTGGTCCTGGTTCTGATCATAGAGCTTCTCATCGCCCCATTGCTCACCCAGTGTCTTATCTTTGCCATTTCCATCCCAAATTTTCGTCACATATGCCACGCCCTTCACTCCGGAGATCGCAGGCCCCGCATATTTCGGCAGATCTAACATTGGCAGGATAGGTTCCCCCAAAGCCTCGAAGCTCAGGTTATCCATATAAAAGGTCCACTCGCCCGCTCCAGCAGGCGCATCTTGCTCAGCCAAGATGTTGATATTTTTGAGCTTCGTGACATCAATCAGACTCAGATCGAGGCCCATGTCTTTAAGAGGAATCGAAAACTTGTTCCAATTATCCGGATCGAAGGTGCCATAATCTGACAGTCGAACTTTGAATGAGCCTTGGTCACCTATATCCTTCATCTCGATACGAGCATCCCCTTGCCCCTTGAGATAAAAAGTAAAGTGGCTGTAGGTGGAAATATCTTTTCCAGCGTCGACCTCTTTCCATGAGGTCGCCTCTGTGCCCTTAATTGGATCCCCATTGGTAATCGCAGCGAAGGCCCATTCATCTGGCGTTGATTTAGTCACGTGAAATTGCAGGCTGGCACTGCCCTCAAAGAACTCAGTGCGGCTGATAGTCACACCCCGCAAGCCACCTTTCTTCTGAGGACTTTCGATACTCGCCCCGCTCGAATTTCCCATCCAAGCATGGTCGAGCCTGCCATTCTCTTTCAACTCTTCATGGAACCATTTCAGCGGTTCTGTGACGGCTTCATTGCCCGCATGCAATGCGCCAGTAAGCGCACCGCAACTAACTAATGCAAGGCATAGGATTTCTTTGGGGAGATGGGATCGGTTCATAAGATTCATGGGATCGGTAGAATGGATTAAACGTAACTGCAGGAGAGACTCGCCGCGGAGTTCCGCATAGTGAGAAGAAAGACTGATGCCCCAGAACCGCCCACGTAAGACCGATGACGTGGCGTCATCGAGCTAGTGCGTTGGGTTTTAACAAGGAACAGTGACAGTGAGAAGACAGATTAACATGATGTCAAACAGTTTTACATTGACTCCTCTAAAGAAATAAAAATATTAGTTAGTCATTCGCGCATCACTTCTACGAGTTGACGACGACAGAAATCAAATCAGCATCACATTAAAAAGATAATGAGCTACCTCTTAAATTGTTTCATCAATTACCCCACCTTCTCGAACCAGTAGACAATCATCGGCCAGATCGAGTTGCCGTCCCATCGATTCAACAAAGCGTCAATTACAGCCCATGCGACACACACCATTCAACGATATGCATACATCATCTTCCCCCCACCACTCTAGTAAAGGTTCAATCGACGAGGCATCCTCACTGGCGCGAGACAACGATCAACAAAGATGCGCAATTCGCCGACGTGCTTTCACTCTAATCGAATTGCTAACAGTCATCGCCATCATCGGGATACTAGCCGCCATCCTCATTCCAGCTATAGTTAAAGTGCGCGAAAAGGCTGCCGTAGCGAAAAACACATCCAATCTACGCCAGTTGGGCTCAGCCGTTCAGTTGTATGCAATGGAACACCAGCACTACCCGCCAGCTAGCAGCCCCACTTACGAATCGAAAATGGGGTATGGCGGAAAGCGCTGGCCAGACTTAATCGCCAATCAACTGGCTCAATATCCCAGCGATTTGTTCATGTCGCCAACCTTAGATTCAGAGCTGTTGCCAGATGTGGACTGGCAGCCGACCAACTATGCAGGTAACCCTAGAATCTTTGCGCGAGGCGAAGGCACAAAAATGAACCAGGTGGCTCAGGTGCAACGCAGTAGCGCGATTTTACTCGGTGATGTAACTACCAAGGCTCCTCAGAAAGAGCACAAAAACGGGCACGCGGACTTCAGCTTATCCTTCGATCCAAGCGACCGCAGCACCTGGAGCCAAAACGCCGGCTTCGAGACTTCATCAGGAACAGGCCAACCCGATTTCCGAAACGATGGAAAGGCCGCATTTGTCTTCGTGGACGGTCATGTGGAATTACTTGCGACTGAGGAGTTACTACGCAAGCACTTCGCAATCGATTAGGCAAGACCCCGCCACCTGAGACACACACTTTAGAACGAAACGACAACGAACCTTTTATGAAATCGATTCACACCCTGTTTGACTGCGCATGCATCGTAGCGCTCGGCCTGTTTGGCTCCGCTAATCATTGCATGGCGACTCCCACAGCACCTACCAGCGACACATCTAAATGGATATCAGGAGTGGACCTTTCTGGCCTGCCTGAGATGGAACGTATGGGCGCCGACTACACATTCAAAGGGCAAGCAATGCCCATGCTGCAGATTGTCAAGGCTGCGGAATTTGACATGGTTCGCCTGCGTCTCTTTCTCGATGCAGATGGGCGCTGGGGTGCAGTCAACGACCTACCGCACACGCTGGCACTGGCTAAACGAGTCGATGCGGCAGGCTTTCCGATCCTGCTCTCAGTGCACTACTCCGATACTTGGGCCGACCCGGGCAATCAGCATAAGCCAAAAGCCTGGGAAGGCTTGGACTTTGATAGCTTAAAACTGAAGGTTCGCGAATACACCCGAGATGTGGTGCGGGCATTTCAACACGAAGGAATCGACCTAGCGGTGATTCAACTCGGCAATGAAATCACTCCGGGCTTCATCTGGCCGGAAGGTCAACTGAAACAGGCAGACAAAAAGGCCTCCTGGACACGATTCACAGAAATGCTCCAAGCCGCAAGTATGGGTGTGCGCGATGCCGCTCCGGATGGAGGTCCGCAACGAATGATCCACATCGACCGCGGTGGCAACCTGAGCACAATGAAGTGGTTTTTCGAGGAGTTTAAGAATTACGAAGTCGATTACGAACTCATCGGGCTGAGCCATTATCCTTTTTTGCACAATACGATGGAAGAAGTGCGTGAATCGCTCACCTATCTCAACAACGAAGTCAAAGTCCCGTTCATAATCGTCGAGACCGCCCACCCGCACGGCCCAATTGGCCCCGACGAAGAGAAGCATCCCACCGGCTATAGCTATTCACCAGGTGGACAATACCGCTACCTTCGAGACCTGACCCACCTGTTGTCCGAGTTCCCCCTCGCCCGCGGCCTGTTCTATTGGTATCCTGAAGGCATCCCCACCCAAGAAGTGCCAAAGCCCTGGTATCATGGCAGAAACGCACTCTTTGACAGTCAAGGAGCGGCCTTGCCTGGACTACTCGCAATGAAACACGAGCGAGAGGTGATCGAACATACAGTCAACACGCGCGCTGCGGTAGAGACTGAATCGCCCAAAAATATTCTACTTATTTTCCCTGAAGATCTCGGACTGCAGATCGGCCCTTACGGCGACACACAAATCCCGACACCTGGACTCGATCGTCTCGCAGCCGGCGGGACCGTTTTTGACAATGCCTACGCCACCTCAGCCACCTGCAGCCCCTCACGCGCCAGCCTCTTCTCTGGCCAATACCCTCACCAAAGCGGGCACCTCGGTCTGGCGGACTATGGTTACTCAATACACCCAGGCACTCTGGTCTTCCCTCAACTCCTCAAGGAAGCAGGCTACACGACCGGACTGAGCTACAAAATCCACGTCAATCCAGAATCAATGATACGACGCCACTTTGACAAAATGTATAGTTTCGAACGGATCACTAAAGTGGATCGGACAGACACCAAAGACTGGGAAGCCCATCTACGCTACTTTCGTGAATTCCTTGGCGAACGAGACCCTGCTAAGCCATTCTATTATCAGGCACAGACGCATGACACCCATGAACCGTTCTCACGGGGTCGGTTCAAAAAAGCGCCTGAGGGCCCAAACTATCGAACAGTCGAACCCGGCGAGATTCGCCCACTCGACAGTTTCGGAGCTGATATCCCGCACACTAAATGGCTGAATAGCACACTCGCCGAATATTATAATTCAATTCAGCGCGTCGATGCCCTTGTGGACGGATTAATGACGATTTTGGAAGAAGAGGGCCTCCTGGAAAACACGGTGGTCATTTTCTCAGCAGACCACGGACCATCCTTCGCACGGGGAAAACTATCCGTCAATGAATTAGGCGTTCGCGTGCCACTGATTATACGTTGGCCGGGAGACACCAGCCACACTCAACGACTCGAAGCATTAGTCTCGCTCGTGGATCTAGCACCTACGTTTTGTCAGATTGCGGGAGTTGAGCCGCCCGCACAGTTCGTAGGTCAACCGCTGCAAGAACTGCTCTTTTCAGAATCAAGTGCAGCCACTTGGCGCTCGACGCTCGCCACCGAGTATCACTCGCACACAACAGTCGACTGGTGGCCGATGCGATCAATACGAGATAGCCGCTACAAGCTAATCGAAAACATGCTCTTCGGAACGGAAGCAGCCAATTTCCTCCTCCGTTGGGGACGCGTGCAGACAGAAGGCGAATCGCCGGACAAAACCGCAGGACTGCAGGCACCGGAAGGATCCATCGCCCGAGGCATTTATACACAAACGCAAAGCCCACCCCGCTATGAACTCTACGATCTAGAGAGGGATCCCGGTGAAACACAGAACCTGGCCAACTCACCAGAGATGCAGGCCGTCCTCGAAAGCTTGAAAGGAACGCTGAACGAGTGGCAGGTCGCCACCGATGACCCTTTCCTCGACGCTTCGTTTCTGGCCGACTTCACCGCCGCACAAATCGAAAAACAAAAAGAGATCCGAGCCTATGAAGTCGAGAACGGCACAGGCAGTTTCTGGGGAAAGCCAATTTCCAAAGGGGATTGGTCCGAGTGGCTAAAGAAGATGCGATAGCGACACTAACGCATCTGCGCCTAAGTCTCCGAGCGGGCCTTACGAATCATGGCAAAGATTTCCAACGCGGACCGCTGATCCATCTATATCTCTGCGGTTTGCTATTCTACTAGTGTTCGCCCAAGGTCGGTATTTTATCGATCTTTCAGAGCGAATCGGCGAACAGATCTCTCGGCTCTATTGATATACTGGCGCGCATCAAGATTTGTGATTCTGGACACAATACATTCGGGAGGGACGAGCTCCGCCTCGTCTTGCGGTGTGTGTGCTTTGGTTGAGTGCTGAGGCTCGGCGGACGGCGCGGAGGCTGAGCTTTACCCATAATTTTGTATCTTCTTGTTGTCGCTATGAACGCGGTTCTTTGAGCTCCTCCCCTGCGAAGCATATCCTTATACACATCTTTGAATTATCAAATCTACGTAACCCTGATTCATCAAAGGCATATTAATTGTAGCACCAAAGGTGCGGCCGATGTCAGCCTAGGGCAAAGCCCTAGAGGTGGAATGAACCATCCACCCAAAGCCCTGAAAGGGCGATCTAATCGAGCAAGTGTTTGGCCCATCCAATAGAACGCCCTTTCAGGGCTCGCTGTGTTTTTGGGGTTGAATACCCGGGGCTTTGCCCCGGGCTGACATCGGCCGCACCCTTGGTGCTACAATCATGCGAATACGCTCCACAGACTTGTGTATAAGGATATGCTTCGCAGGGAAGGAGCCTTTTTACCACCAACTTTTCACATTCTAAACTTATGGGTAAAGCTCAGCGCGGAGGCCGTCCCTCCCCAAGAACTCAATCAATTCATCAGCTACGCATGAGCCTCGGCATTTTCACAAATCATGATGCGTGCGAGTATAGCGCCAGTTAATTCAGTGTAATCATTCATGAGTATTGTCTATTTTTTTTAGATTCCATGGCAATCATGACCTCCTATCCTCGCCTGTAGGACCTGCCAGCGAAGCGGTTGTAAATCAATCACACGCAGAAGAACTCATTCGTGGGTAGAGGTGAAAAAAGCAATAATACTGGAGCAATTCTGCACCCCGGCGAAGCTCTTGGCTCAATCAATACCACAATACTTGATACGCGGCAGTAACATCTCATCGCGGTGAGCCAGTCAAACCGCAAGAAGACCCTCCCCTCAACGGATGCAGGAATCAACCACAGATGAACAGCGATGCGGTCCATCTGTGGCTTAAACTCATTCCCTTAGGATCAAACGCTCAAGATAACGACGCTTGGACCTCTGGTTCACAGCATACAGCATCAGACTTCGCTTGTCCAAAAACGCGCACACCGAATGAGGGCAACTCAATCCGCCCAGCAGGCGCGTCTCCTTGCTCCCACCCTTCGGGCAGGTCGAGTGAAACGCTTTCTGAACTATAGTTAATGACAAAGAGATGCCGTCGACTCTCGTCTTCGCGAACGCTTGCGTGAACACCGCGAGGAAGCTCCTCGGCGATGGCTTGCGTTAAATTCAATCGACCCACGACACTGCGAGAAAAGTCCCGGTGAAAATCATCACAAAAGTTAGCCGCCAGAATTATGATCTCACCTCGACCACAGGAACCATGCGAAGCAATCGATCGACCGGCCCAAAGGCCCTCAGTCAGGTCGACGATCGAACTCGCCCCCTTCAGCTGCAACAAGCCAAAGGCCCGAGAGACCTGATAGTCACCGCCGAGGCCATCCAGCAGACCGGTGGGGTGGATCGCACGCATTTCTCCTTGAAATAAAGCATCGACTTCCTCCACCTTGGCTCCAGCCGCCTCGTGAATACCAAGACCTGGCAAACCTCCGAGATGGACACGATTGGACGAGTCAACCACACCACTATGGTGACTGAGGATAAGACATCCGCCATCCTGCGCCCACTCGATCAGCGCCGCAGCCACTTTCGGCTTTAGCATATAGAGAGACGATGCAACCACGACCTTGCGGCCAACCAACTGTTCGCGAAAATCATCCGCATCGGGCCAAATAACGTCCGTCGCGACACTAGACTCCCACCAGCCGCGATGGTGCTGATGCAACATATCATGATAGGCGTCACGTGGCTCGATCCCCGTCACGATAGGTTGGCGTATGCCAAAGCTGCTGTTCAACGCCCATTGACTCTCCCAATCATGCAGGAGCGCTACCTCGGCGCGCGGGCACACTGTGCCCACGACAGATGCCTGATCCTGCAACCATGCGCCCACCTCAGCGACTTCACGGAATATTCGCGTGTCTGTGCCACTGTCATGATCGACAATGGCACCATGAAATTTCTCCATGCCGCCACGCCCTTTTCGAAATTGGAAGTAGTGGACCGCATCCCCACCATGAGCGACGACTTGCGCAGATTCGGCGAGGTGCACACCCGCAGGCTTCAGCTTATTGATCTCTTTCCAATTCACCGACGAAGGCGAACTCTCCATTAAAATCCATGACTTTCCGTCGGCAAGGCCGCGCATCAAATCGTGGATCAGAGAAGTCGCCGCGGCTTGCTGCCACATATCTTCACCCCCATCATAAGATGGATAGGAATCATTCGAGATCAAATCCAACACTTTTGACCAACGCCAGTAATCCAAGTCAGGATGAAAGCGCATATAATTAGTCGTCACCGGAACGTCCGGGGTATGCGTGCGCAGAGGCGCGATCTCATTCTCCAGAAACTCAACGTGGAGCACGTTCATAAAGCGCTTCCAGTCGACCTGCATGCCGTCGATGCTCTCATCGCGTGGGTCGATTTGCTGCCAGTCTGTGAACGTGTGATTCCAAAACCGCGCCCACCACGCATCATGTAGTGCCGACAAAGTCCCATAGCGCTGTTCCAACCACTCCCGAAAACGATTTAAGCAGTGGTCGCAAAAACACTCCCCTTGGAGTTCATTGCCTAGATGCCAGAGGCCCAAGGCAGGATGCCCCTTATAGCGCTCCGCTAAACGACTGTTCAGCGCAGCGACCTTCTCGCGATACAGAGTCGAGCTGGGGCAATGATTATGACGGAAGCCACTACGCTCGCGGAGACCATCACGCGCGACGCGACGAATCTCAGGATAGCGCTCCGACATCCACATCGGCTTACTGGCAGATGGAGTCGCCAAAAAAGCTACAATCCCCTCTGCCGCTAACCGATCCATCAACCGGTCCATCCACTCAAACTCATAGCGCCCTTCTTCCGGCTCATAGAGTGTCCAAGAAAAGATACCGATCGACAGGCTCGTGACCCCCGCCTCACGCATCCGCGCGAAATCCTCTTCGAGGATCGCCTCATCAAATTGCCACTGCTCCGGATTGTAGTCCGCTCCATGAAGTAAACGGGGAGCGCCCCCTGCCAAATGAAAAATATCTTGCATCCTTTTTAGTAAAACAGTTTATCGAAGAATCGGAAGGTTTTTCTTTATATAAATTAGAATTACCCGATAAGCATGAAAATCAGACTTTCGACTACCTCAGATCCAATAGAATCCTTCCCATATCCCCTCCCCCACGCCTGCCTGCCTCCAACCTCGGAGTCGGTGGGCATTCAGCACCTTAGGCTAAAAAAACAGAACCCCTAGCCATTTATAATCAGGAACAATCGCTATGAAAATGAATCCCTTATTCGCAGTAGGCGCCGCATTAGCATCCACTTTCACGGTCAGTGTGTTTGCCGAGCTGGAGACGGTGCTGCTGAATGCACCCTTCTCGGGCTCAACCACCGGCCCGGTTAGCGAAGCTCAGCTAAACGCAAGCACGACCGGCGGCACCTGGTCAGTGGTCACGCCCGCTGAGTCGGAAATTCTGGGTTCGGATTTCGAGGCTCCCGGCCTGCTGGCCGGTTGGGACTTTACCAATGGTGCCAAGCCCTCCCATACCAGCGATGGGCTAAGCGGCAGTTTTGACTTGAGCAACAACACCGATAATGGCTCAAAGGATGGCACCTGGGGATCGCTCTCCACCGCCCCACTGCCGAACACCAGCGGCTTAAACTGTAACAAGATAACCCTGACTGCGAGCATAGATGTCACGCTGACAGTGCCCACCGACTATTTGGTTGAACTCAGCACGCTGAATTTCGACTGGCTCGATGCATACAACTCAAGAAACGGGCTGACGGTCACTTACCTTTCAGGGGATCTCACAGGCGTAACAAACGGAACCGTGTTATACTCCGTCAGTAGTCCTGCCGACAAAGCAAACGATGTAGATGTGGATCTGACCGCGGTGCTATCCGATGTAACACTCGCATCCGATGAGCAAATCACCCTGCGCTTTGCCCTCTCTGGCGGCAGCACCTCGGCTAACTTTCTGGATAACGTGGCAGTGTTTGGCCGCTTCATGGCGCTTAATGACCGCGCTTTGAGTGCCCGAACCGGACCGTTTGATTTACGTCTCAACCTCGATGAACCCTGGATAAATGACGAAAAAACGACCCTAAATCTGAGCGTTAAACTGGCTGCACTGGATCACAACAACGGCGAAATACTCTCCATCAGTGGGCTCGATTCATCCTCTAATACACTCTTCACGGTCACCTATGACAACAGCCGAGCGATGGGCGCACTCGATTCCGAAGGAACCTTTTTTCCCGCAGGGACTGGCTGGAACGATAAGGTAAAGGACGTCGACGCTTTCGATCCCGATGACCTCAGAACCGTGATCGTGGAGCTGAAATCGTCCGGGCTGAATCTGCACGTTGATGGCAGTGCCAATGAACTGAGCGATTTTCCCTATCATATCGCAGATCCTGCTAACCTAGCGACCTTGGTAATTACTGGCGAAAGCAACACCGAAGCGTTTATTGACGATATCCTCTTGGTAAGCGAAATGGCCGTGGCGGAAACCGGCCCACTGTCTGATGTTTCAGGACTTTGGGTAACGGACCCAGACGGCGTGCAGATTGTTGAGCGCAAAGCCGATGTCGCTTTCCAGCAAGGCGCCGGATCCAACAGTCTTTATGTAGATATCGATACAACCGAGCGCTATCAGCCCATCGATGGTTTCGGTGCTTCGATGACGGATGCCTCCGCCATTTTGATTTATAATTCGCCTCACCGCGATGAAATCATGGATCAGCTATTCAATCCCGATACTGGCATCGGTATGGCACTGGTTCGCTTCCCTATGGGCGCATGCGATTTCTCCGACCATGTCTGGTCCTACGAAGATACGCAGGGCTCGTTCAATATCGATTACGACCTCACGATGCGCATCCCACTCCTCAAGCAGGCCTTGGAAATGAATCCTCAGCTCAAATTAATGGGTTCACCTTGGTCAGCCCCAGCCTGGATGAAGAGCAACGGTTCCATGAGACATGGGTCGCTGAAGCCAGAATTCGTGGATGACTACGCCCAATATTTCGTTAATTTTGTTAAGGCTTACGAAGCGCAAGGGCTGCCGATCTGGGCGATTACCGTCCAGAACGAACCCCAGCACGGAAACAACCAATATCCCACCATGAAGATGACGCCTGCCGAGCACATTGCGCTGACCAAGGCGATCGGTGCCGCATTCGCTGCGAACAATATCTCCACAAAAATCATTGTGTTCGACCACAACTACAACATCGGCGAAGACTACGTAAATGAAGTCTATGCTGACCAAGAGGCATATGATTACGCGGCGGGTTCCGCATGGCACCAATACGGTGGAGATGCGAGCTCAATGGGCAACATCAGGCGCGATTACCCCGAAAAAGGCCTCTACTTCACTGAGCGAACCGGCGAGAAAAGGCCGTTCTCGGACAACATGCATTATTTCTTCAACGATATTTTCTTCAATGCGCTGTATAACGGTGCGCGTTGCGTGCTGACATGGAATATCGCCGTCGATGAAAACGGCGGACCAAACCTTCCGAGCGTCACTTGGAATACGGCAGCCGGACTGATCGATTATGACACGACCGATGACTCTTGGACGCTCTATCCGGAATATGCAGCCATCGGACACTACGGGCGCTTTGTCCGTCCTGGAGCCATTCGCATCGATGCGGCACCCTCGAACAAAAACCTGCAGACCCTGGCCTTTAAAAACACAGATGGCACCATCGCAGTGATTGTCTATAACAACACCGGTGATGAAGCGACCTTTGACCTCAAAATTGGGGACAAGCATCTCACCAGCACACTAGCTAGACGCAATGCCGCCACCTTCCTGTTTCATGAACTCGACGACCTCGACGGCAACGGCCTCTCCGACCGCTGGGAGCTGAAGTATTTCAACGACTGGGGCATCGACCCTGAGGCCGACTCCGATGGCGACGGAGCAGATAACGGCTCCGAATATAAAGCCGGAACCGATCCCACCGACCCGAACAACAAATTAAGCATTTCACTCATCGGAACACCGAAAGAAGGAAAAATAAAAGTAACTCCGGCCTCCCGCAGCGACTTCCGCTCTTGGCATCGAAACCAGCACCGACTTGGTCAAATGGACACCTTACGAAGGCTCCGCGGTTTCCAGCACCTCCACCTCCGAGGAGTTTGACCTGCCAGACAGCACCGAGCCTGCCTTGTTTTACCGTGGAAACGTAAAATTCCCATAGACCTGCAAAAATCCTGAAACACACATTTATGATAAATACAAAAATACTTACCCCACTCTTTCTATTGGGAGCCGGATCCGTATTCGGCACATCGATACAAGAAGAACTACTCACAAAAATGACCCTCGACGAAAAGGTCGGGCAGATGGTTCAGGTCGATAGTAACGCGCTACTGGGCCACGAGGAGCACATTGCAAAGTATTTCATTGGCTCTCTTTTAAGCGGAGGTGGTTCAGACCCGTTAGATCCGGCGATTAGCGACCGGACAGCCGCAGCAGAGTTACCTCGCAGTAGTTCACCCGAAGCGTGGACTAAACATGTCGCGGCGTTGAAGCACCACGCCACGACCACACGCTTAGGCATACCGATTATTTTCGGTGTCGATGCAGTGCATGGACACAACAACGTCGATGGCGCCGTCATCTTCCCTCATAACATTGGCCTAGGTGCAACCCGCAACCCGGACCTAGTCGAGCAGGTGGGCCGGGTGACAGCGCTCGAAGTCGCGGCAACAGGAATCGATTGGACTTTTGCACCCTGCGTTGCGGTCGCCCGCAACGAACGATGGGGCCGCACTTACGAGTCCTTCTCGGAATCACCGGATCTGGCTGGAGAACTGGGTGCTGCACTGACCCGAGGCCTGCAAGGTGCAGATCTTTCCTCAAGCACTTCCATACTCGCCTGCGCCAAGCATTATGTGGGCGACGGCGGCACCATGAATGGTATCGACCGAGGCGATGTCGTGTCTGATGAAGCGACACTCAGAGCCCTCCATATCGAGCCCTTCCAAGCGGCTATCGATGCGGGCACCCTGTCGATCATGGCGTCCTACAACAGTTGGAACGGACAGAAATTGCACGGTCATGACTACTTGATTCGCGAGGTGCTCAAAGGTGAAATGAAGTATTCAGGATTCGTGATATCGGATTGGGCGGCGATCGATGAACTGCCTGGCGACTACAAAAGCGATATCGAGACATCTGTAAATGCGGGGATCGATATGTTTATGATCCCGACCGGCCCGAACGCGCAAGGTGAAGGAGAGCATTCCTACATCGAATTCATCACGCTCCTCAAAGAACTTGTCGACGAGGGCAAAGTATCACTCGCACGTATCGATGACGCGGTCTTGCGGATTCTGACTGTAAAGGCAGAGTTAGGCCTGTTTGAGACTCCCAAAGGTGCTCCTGGATTGGAGCAAAAAATTGGCAGCGAAGCACATCGCGCCGTCGCACGCGAATCCGTGCGGCAGTCACTGGTGTTGCTCCAGAACAAATCAAATCGCCTGCCACTCGCGAAGAGCATCAAGCGCATCAGCGTCGCCGGAAGAGGTGCTGACAACCTCGGCATGCAGTGCGGCGGATGGAGCATCGGCTGGCAGGGAGAAATGGGTGAGATCACCTCCGGTGGCACGACTATTTTAGAGGCAATCCGTGCGACCGTTTCCGACGACACCGAGGTCGTGCATTCGGCCGATGGCAGCGATGTGGCCGGTTCCTCCGTAGCCGTGGTCGTTGTTGGTGAAGCGCCGTATGCAGAGGGCAAAGGAGATCGTGAATCACTGGATCTCGATCCCGCAGACCAAGCCGTGATCCAACGCTGCCACGATGCAGGCGTGCCAGTGGTGCTTGTGCTATTGTCTGGCCGCCCGCTCCTGCTAGGCGACGCACTGGAGCAAAGCGACGCCATTGTTGCAGCATGGCTACCGGGAACCGAGGCACGAGGCATTGCAGACGTGCTCTTTGGTGATTTCGCGCCCGTAGGCAAACTGCCTTTCACTTGGGCGAAATCCATGGATCAGGTTCCTATGAATGTAGGCGATCCAGTCTATGACCCGCTGTTCGAATTTGGCTTCGGACTAGAATATTAATGAGAAGGTAACGCAGAGGGATTCACGAGGCCAGATGGCCAGCCCCTCTCAGTAACGTCTAGAGAAAGTAAAGTATGATAACAGCAAAATACAAATGGATTCAAATGGTAGCGGCGGGATTCCTGTCGGCCGTATGCGCATGCGCCGAACCAACCGGGGTGCAGGTATTTTTCTCATCGGAACTGATGCCGAAATCATCGCGTTGGTATTCCGATCCCATTCCAGAGTCAGAATGGCGCTTCACACTGGATCAACAGGCAGACCTGCCCATGACCCGTATCGGCGGGGCGGAACTGCCTGTGATCTCGATCGACCCCGACCAGTCGTTCCAAACGCTGCTTGGTATCGGCACGTCACTGGAGGACACTTCGACCTATGCCATGCAGAAGAACCGCAGCGACGAGGAAATCAAAGCACTGCTGCGCCAACTCGTAGATCCAGTTGAGGGCCTGGGCATGACGATGTATCGCGTCGCACTCGGTGCCAGCGACTTTTCGGACGGCCGATCCGTATCGGATCATCCGCAGGGATTCTACAGCTATCAAGATCAGGAGGATGGCCCGTTTTCCATCGAAAACGATCGAAAGCTCGGCATCATCCGCGTGGTCAAACTACTACAGGAAGTGGCCGAGGACTGCGGACAGGATCTGGTGTTCTTTGGATCGACTTGGAGTCCGCCCGGCTGGATGAAAGACAGCGGAACCCTCATTGGAGGCAAACTTAAGCGCGAGCATTTTGCTGATTTTGCCACTTACCTTCGCAAGTCGGTTCAAGCCTACGCGGATGAAGGCATACCGCTGTATGCAATCACGGTGAATAACGAGCACTATTTCGTGCCGAAGACCTATCCGGGCTGCTACTTCACGTTTTGGGACGAGGCCTTGATCACCCGAGAGATCAATCGTGAGTTCCTAGAGCATGACCTAACAACTCGCGTATGGGTTTGCGACCACAACTACAACCATTCTGGCAACGCCATCAAGACATTG
>NZ_CACVBO010000001.1:1852500-2000000 GCF_902728235.1 Lentimonas sp. CC4 | reverse complement strand
CGTACGATATACTCCATCCACGCGCCAGTTGCCCCAAGCACTTCGCCAATAACAACGCTAGAGCTCTATCTGCACAACGCGATTATTACTGCGCTTATGCAAATCGACACAGCGACCTTCCTCTCCACTCAGCTAGGCCCATAGCCATGAAAACCTGCGATAAAGCATCCTTTACTACTTGAGCATTAGCGAATGCCTCAAGCCCTAAGGTCGTCACTTCGGGGTATTCAATTAACCGTGAATCGATCGTATTGCCAGTAGTGCCCATAACCAGCTTCCAGCGCTGGCAACGATCCCGCCCACGCTCAATATAGAATTGCACTTAAGGAAAGCCCAACTTCGCGAAAGCTTCAACCAGAATGCCTAGCTATAACCATGATCCAACCAAACTGCCTGACTCCCATCTCGCATATCGGCACAAGCAATACCTAACGTACCAGTCTGGCTTTCTGGCTCACTCCTGAGCGAAGCACCGGTTGGCGCACATGCTTCATAAAGATAACACAGAGACCAAAGGCGTAGCCCGCCTCGACACGAATCGACCCAAGAAACCACACACGAATCAATTCACGGCACGCATGTACCGGCACTATCACATTCACTATCCAACGCTCACCCACCTCAGCGAAGACCGCGTCCGTGCGACTGCGCGGAATCCTCCATGTGGTATCATTAACTCAACATAGATACGCATTGGTTCAGTTGCAGTTTACACAGATCATAGATTCTACATACTCAGTAATTAATGACAATTCGTGCAAAATAAAAGAAGCGCTAAGCTCGGATTGCAGGCGGCCGCACTTTCTTACGTACCTTATCGAAGTTGAACATGTTGAAGACATCTATAACCCTGAGCACGATCAGCACGATGCCACCTTCATGATAAAGCATTCCACCGCTTCCACGATCCTATGCGGGTGCTTTCCATACCTTAAGAACATCAGCACAAAACCAAGGTTCACAAGAGATAGAAGCCGACGCTCAGTAAATGATTGACCACGCCAGCCACATCTTGATCACGGTGAAGTGTTTCACGCAGTAAGAGATGCCCTACGCGACATAGAGCGTGAGCACCCCAGACAGTCATCGCGATGATTGCGAGACCATAGAACGCGTAGGTATATAGCATTAGATTATTCATTTTTTATCTTCTTATCATATAAAAGTTTTTGAGTAGAAAGGCATCACCTCATTCTTCTCCGACCGGGCGACTTTACCGAGTATTTGCTTTGAAGTGGAAACGAAGTCGGCTAGACTAGAGAATTGTCCTTAAAAACAATTTCTGCGCTGCATCGTTTTAATTCAAGGACTGTGACAAGGAGTCCCTCAGTAGCTTCAAAACCGGATCAATCCCACGACGCTTACGCTCACGGGCAACAGTGCAGAAGATCACCCATAGGTCCTTCTCAGCATCGAAGAATTCTTTGCGATCACTTGGGTAAGTCACACGCTTCACCAAGCCCCAGCCGAGAAGATCTCAAAGGTTCGCATTGGTATTTCCACCGCCCAGTTTGAGTTCTTCCATCACCTCGCTGGCATGTATCGACTCGACCGCGACCGCCAGAAGCGCGCCATTGTCCAGTTAATTCCCCAGTTGCTATCTAGCGAGCACCATTGAGCGATAAAAGCTAAGCGAGTTTCTTTAAAGTCTGCGTCGTCCATGGTCATGCTTTCGCATAATTTCTGATAGTTTTGAAAGTTTAAAATAACTTCATTAGAAGTCGCACATGTCGCGGCCCGTAATTGAACCTAAATAAAGAGGATGGCGCGCCGGACGAACGCCGCTACCAAGTTATGCCCGATCTTTAATCCATAATCTAACACGCGGTTCTTTCCAAAGGAAAGTCTGAGTTGATTCAGGTCAGTCCATCGCAACAACACCAAACGCCCGCTCACGGTAAGGAGGTAGGCCTGAAACTAATACGCGATTGCTTAATCCACTTGCAGAATCAAGCCCTTGAGCAAATTACTCTCGGGAAAATTCAGTAATGTCGGGAAGTCAAACGGCTGTCCCGTGCGTGCGAAAATACGCCCTTCACGGCCGACTTCTGCGGCAGCGACCGATACCATACATTCAAAAGCTTCGAGTCCGATCGACTCAGATCGGCAATAAGTCGCCAACACGCCACCGTCAGGCAAGCAACGAAATGCGCTGACGTGTAACTGCTTCAACGCTTCAATATCTGCCGCCATCTCGCTCGGCGGATCGAGGATGATACAGTCAAAGTCGCCGACAGTGCGCTCCGCCAAAAAGGCAGCTGCATCGCAGTCAATCGTCTCAATAAAGCATTCGTTGCGCTGCGCATTTGCGCCAATCGCCTTCACGCAGATTTCCGAAAGATCAGTCGCCACCACATGCTCCGCGCCTGCCCGCAAGGCTTGCAGAGCAAAGGCACCTGAGTGCGAAAAGGCATCGAGCACCACACGCCCCTCGCACAAGCTCCCCACCAGCGAATGTTGCTCGCGTTGATCCAAATAAAAGCGCGGCTTCTGCGACTGCATCAAATCCAAGCGATAGTTCACCTCATCGATTTCGACCCAACGCCCCTTTAAATTATTGCCACTCATGGTGCGCACACTGCGCTCCAGTCCATAAGTTGCACGGCGCTCGCAATCATTGAGGAACACTATTTCCAGCGGCGAGAAATGCTCTTTCAGCAACTCCGCGATCATATCAAGATGTGCGTCTACTGCGACCGTTTCTGCCGTAATGGTTAGCACGTCAGCATATTTCTCAACAATCAGACCTGGTAAATAATCGGCATCGGAACAGATTAGTCGCAAACAACTCTCATCTCCGCGACGCCCGAGCGCCTCCTGTAATGCATCGGCCACATAAGTCTCATCAAATGCCACACCTTCAGCCCAACTAAAACGACGCCAAGCTACAGCCGCATGACGGCGGTCAAAAACGCCACTACCGAGCACATGGCCATCCGTAGCGACCAGAGTCGCCGCCGCGCCATCTGGCAGCGTCGTATCCGTTAGATCCAATGCATCCAGGTGAACCCACGGGTGCCCCGAAGCCTCGCCCGCAGTCATTGCCTTTAAGCGCAGCACGTTTACCTTTGAAATATCCATAAATTAAAAACTTAGCGTGCTTGGCGATAGAGCCAACCCGCGGCACCAAACATCACGACATTCGGAAGCCATGCAGCCATAAGAGCGGGAATCAATTGCCGGTCACCCAAAATAGTCGCAACGCTCATGAGTATATAAAAGACCAAGAAATACCCCATGCATTTTGAAATTCCGATCATCGGATTGGTCCGCACGCCAGAGACAGCAAACGGCACGGCGAGTCCGACCACGACCAAGCAACTAAAAGGCGCCGCTAGCAGAGAATAATAGCGCACTAGATAGGCATCCACAGCGGGATTCTCCTCTGGTGGCACCGTCTCAATAATGCGGCGCAGCTCAAATAAAGACAACGACTTGGGCTTCTTATGAAGCGCCAGCATGAGGGTCGGATCTTCATCAAACGCCTCAAAGGTCTTTTCTTTAAATTGAAGGGTGCGCAAGGGATCCCCGGTCTCAGGGTCGAGCATCAACTCGCGCCCATTCAAAAACACCCAATGCCTCTGTGTATCATCGTAATATGCTTCACTTGCAGAAATCCGATTTAGCTCCTGACCGTCAGCCCCCCGCGTGTGCACATTCACGCCAAGCCCTAACCATGCGCGCTCGCTGAATCGGTCCATAAACCACAAGCGACCGTCCTTCCGATTATCGAAACCCAAATTGTAGACGAGCCCTAACTCCTTAGCCTGCGTATTGTCATCAGCTAGCGCAGCATACTCAAGGTTTTCAAAAAACGTGCGCGCACGCTCCACCGACTGCGGCACCAGTGAAGCCGTCAAATAAAACAACAAGCCGGAGAGCACCAAGCCCGCACCCCAGAGCGAGCGAGTGATACGAAATAAGCCGGCGCCAGAGGCACGCATTGCGGTGATCTCATTATTGCGATGCAGTGTGCCCAGCGAAAACAATAGCGACACCAAAAACGCAATAGGTAGAATCGCAGGCAGATAAGCGGGCAATGCCAACACGTAGTAGAAAGCGACTTCGCCCACACTGGCACCGATCTCCAACAGATCAGGCAAGCTGTCATACATATTTTGAAGGATCAAGATACCGACGATCACACCAAGCGTGAGAGCGAAGCCAACAGCCCACTCCTTCAGAATATATCGATCAATCAAAGACATTGCGTATGTTCTACGACAGAACCTCACATAAAGTCACTCCGTTTGAGAAGTTTTTTTACTGGCATGAATAATGGGTCTACTACTTGATCATCGTATACCACATGGTTAAAAAAATTAAAGAATCTTGGAGTTCCCGTTTGGGAGTCATTCTCGCTGTAGCCGGCAGCGCCGTCGGCTTAGGTAATTTCCTCCGCTTCCCCGGACAAGCAGCTGAATACGGCGGGGGCGCCTTCATGCTCGCCTACTTCATCTCCTTTATCATCATAGGCTTACCCATTTGTTGGGCAGAATGGACAATGGGACGGATGGGCGGTCAAGGTGGCTTCAACTCCACTCCAGGCATCTTTAATTACATCACGCGCAATCCTGCCTTTAAATACATTGGCATCATCGGCGTGCTGATTCCCGTCATCATCTACATGTATTATGTTTACATAGAGGCTTGGTGCCTTGGGTATGCGGTCAATTTCCTCGTCAGCGACATGTCATTTTCCGCGGTCAGTGAATCGAGCGATTTCTGGGGCGGCTTTATAGGAGTCCAAGAAAACGGCAGCGCCCTGGGATTTGGGCTTAAGCAAGTCGGCTTCTACCTGATCCTAGTCTTTATTCTCAATTTCATCCTGATCTACCGTGGACTCTCAAAGGGCATCGAGCTGTTTTGCAAGTTTGCCATGCCAACCCTCGCAATCATCGCAGTCATCATCTTAGTGCGCGTGCTGACGCTTGGCACACCCAACCCTGAGCTACCACACCGCAATGTTAGCAACGGCCTAGGTTTCATGTGGAATCCGGTTAAAAACGTGGTAGAAATCAAAGATGAGTCGGGCAATTGGGTCAAAGACCATGAAATCGTCGACCAAGAAAAGCTCAACGCTGCCCTTGCCACAGCCCAAAAGACAGGCACCACACGTGTGACGCGTATTACCGTCACTCAACAGCTCATGAATCCACAGCTCTGGCTCGCCGCAGCTGGGCAGATTTTCTTCTCACTCTCCGTGGGCTTCGGCGTCATTATCACCTATTCGAGCTACCTAACAAAAAAGGACGATGTCATCCTCAGTGGTTTGGCAGCCGCCAGCGCAAACGAATTTTTCGAAGTGGGACTCGGCGGCCTCATTACGCTGCCTGCGGCAGTGACCTTCCTTGGCGTTGCTGGTGTGGCAGGCATGGGCACCTTCGGCCTCGGATTTAATGTGCTACCTATGGTATTTGCAAATATGCCATTAGGTGGGCTATTTGGCGCGCTATTCTTCTTCCTACTATTCCTCGCTGCTGTCACCAGCTCGCTCTCAATGCTGCAACCAGGCATCTCATTTCTCGAGGAAGCCCTAAAGATCAACCGCAAGCAGTCCGTCGTGTTGCTCGGGATGATCACGGTGGTGGGGTGCGGCTTCGTCGTGTATTTCAGCGAGGGCGTGAAAGCACTCGATACGATGGACTTCTGGATCGGAACTTTCCTAATCTTCGCTCTATCGACCGTGCAGATTATCATTTTCGGCTGGATACTAGGCATCGAAAAAGGCTTTGAGCTTGCCCATCAAGGCTCTGCCATACGAATTCCGAGCGCATTTAAATTCATCATGAAATACGTCAGCCCGCTCTTTCTCATTGTGATTTTCGCGATGTGGATCGCCACGAATGTGTTCGGGCTCAACTTCCAAACTGGCGAAACAGAATACAGCGCCTACGTTCGAGACCTATTCATCGAGCCAAATACCGTCGCTTGGCTGACAATCTGCCTCATCGGCTCCGTCGCGGCTTTGTTTGGGTTTATCGCATTTCTCAACCCAGACTACAAAAAACTCACGAAAAAGGACTAAATCATGACAAGCAGCGGATGGATAATCATGGCACTCTCAATCGGCTCAGTCAGCTCTCTGCTGGCGTGGTGCGTCTATAAAGTCCTCACAGTTCCCGAAGAATCCGAGCACGTCCACGGATTTGAGCAAGACCCGCCCGACATACAATAAACAAGCTCGTAGCAGTTGGCCCAGCAGCTCACCTAGACTTTAAATTCAGAGCTAAATGCTTCACACGCATCGGTAAATGCGATACGAATCGGCTTCTCGCAAGGCGATAGCTCTGTCAGCGTCCCCGCATCAAGCGCTTGTTCAATGCTACGGTAAAACCCTGACAAGTAAGAGAGGCCGAGATTACCAGCACTCCCAGCGATAAAGTGAACGATCTTCCGCAATTCGTCAGCGTCATTCGCAGCACAAACATCGCTCAACTCCAATAGTTTGCCGACACTTTCTCCCTTAAAGAGATCAAACAACTCACGCACTAAGGCGCACGAGTCATCCTCACTATCATCAACCATCAGCAACATGTCGATTTGCTCGCGATCCATCGCGGGGATCGACTGATCAAAATCCACTCCGGGGATATCAAATTCTTGGGACATAGCAAAAAGTGCGCCTCACGACTTAACCGAAGCAAAAAGGAGTGCTTCGATTCGAGAGGCTACAGTATCGAGCGAATGCTGAGCTTGCAATCTTTCCATGCATTTCTTTGCCATCGCAGCTCCACCATCCTGCAGAGCCATCATACGCTGCATCGCATCCGCCAGCGCCTCCGCATCACCTGCCTCATAGAGCAGAGCGGTCTCGCCATCTTCGGCAATTTCTTTTATACCACCATCGCGCGATAAAATCGTCGGCAAGCCAGACATCATCGCCTCCAGTGGCGTTATCGGAAATGGATCATTGCAATGACTAGTAAACAACAAGGCATCATACGCCGCATACTTCGCGGCCAACTCGCCTGGACGAATTCCAATCATCCGCACCGAAGCACTGAGCCCTGAGGAGTTAATCAAACTACGCATCGCCTTTCGGTCAGACGGCTCACCCTTACCATAAAAATCCAACGAGACATTAACACCGCGATCCTTCAACACGCCGACCGCTCGCAGTGCAACAGCCGGAGCCTTCTCGGCATTCAAGCGCCCCGCCCACACGAACTTCCGTGCAGGCTCGTAGCTAAACTTAAATGTCAAATGATTCGCATCCAATGCTGGATAAAGCACTGGCAGCGCGGCCGCTTGCTCCAAGCCAGCGGCCTTTAATTGCTCACGTAAACTCTCACTTGCTAAGTAACCATTCGACAAATCTAGTTCATTCACCTGCCCAACTGGAAGGTTCCGCAAGTGTCGCCGCGCCGCGCCAATCATTTTTAAATAGAATTGGTAGCACTTCGTGCCTAGGGCTCGACTCCCCTGCCACCATTGGATCCACGGGTCACGATCAAACACTTCAGCTTTACACCAATCATTGTGCAAATCATAGACGAGCGGCGTGCCCTGCTCCTGTAGAGTAAATAAGAGCGACTTCGACACCCCACTCACATTCCATACATAAACCACGTCCGGCTGAAAGCGTTCAATCCGCTTATACAACACCCGAGCCTGCGCGAGTTCATACTCATACTTCTCCCTGAAAGGCGCATCCGCAGCATTCTCAAGATCCTTCGCATCATGCAACTGCAACTGCCGGTAGACACCCTTCTCACCTAACACCCCCATCGGCGGCAAACGATAATCCGAAGTCAGCACCTGAAGCTTATGCCCACTTTTTGACAACGCTTCAACGACCTGACGGCAACGATCATCGTGTCCACTGGCACCTAGCGGTGGATATAAAGCTGTTAAAATTAGAACCTTCACGAACTGAGAATACGGGGGGGACTAAGGGGCGACCCTATTAGCAAAAAAGGAAACTGTGACGATCTAGTATCAGTGCAACTAGCTATGAAGCGGAAGACTGAGACACTTTGAAAAGCAGCAATCCAGCCAAATCGTTCAATAATCCCACTTTTTCGTCACATTTACAAACAAGTTAGTAATCACGCCGAAACCACGTTCACAGGCTGCCCCGCCAAGAACTGGCGCAAGTTCTCAACCGATGTCGCCAACAGACGTCGGCGCGCAGGCTCACTCGCCCATGCCACATGCGGCGTAATCAAACAATTCGGTGCGCCCAACAAGGGACAATCAGCCGGCATCGGCTCCTGACGGAGCACGTCGAGCGCAGCGCCCGCAAGCGTCCCACTGCGTAGAGCTGCCGCGAGCGACGCTTCGCAAACCAGTCCACCGCGCGCGGTATTCACGATCATTGCTTCAGGCTTCATGGTCGCCAGCAGCTCCGCATTTACAAAACCGGTATTCTCAGGCGTCTCGGGACAATGTAGACTCACCAAATCCGCACGCTCAAAAATCGTCTCGTTGCTCGCCCATTCAAAGCCCTCATAGTCAGGCGCGTTACGCTCGGTGCGTGCCGAAGCGATCACCTTAGCACCCATGGCATGTAGCGCTGCAGCCACTCGGCGCCCGATCGTGCCGAATCCGACAATTCCAACCGTCATCGCAGCCAGCTCACGCGGAGCTTGCTGCCAATATGAGAAAAGCTCACTACGCACCCAATCCCCAGCATGCACCGAGATGCTTTGCTGTCCGACGTGGTTACACAGCTCAAGAATCAGAGCCACCGCATGTTGCGCGGTCGTAGCTGTGCCGTAGGTCGGCACGTTGCAGACCGTCTGCCCCAGCTGCGTCGCGGCCTCCACATCGACAACATTGTAGCCAGTCGCTAATACGCCGATAAATTTCAACTGTGCCGCAGCCTTGAGCGCCTCAGCACGGAGCACTACCTTATTTGTAAACACGACGTCAGCCTCGCAGATGCGCGCCTGAATCGTCGCCGCATCTGCTGGTGTCGATGCATAAAGCTGCACATCGCCTAATTCGCGAAGCGCCAACCAAGCAGTATCTTCAAAATCCAAAGTTCCAGCATCAAGCACAACAATCTTCATAGCGATAGAATCAATTCACATTCGTTTTAGATGCAATATTCTTTCACCGAAGAGTCGATCCCGCGGGTGAGCGGAATAAACAAGATATCCCGACTGTTCGCGCACCTAAAAGCCCCCTACTGCAGGCAGGCACTCACTATCAATATCTCAAAATCTCTAATACCGATCCAAGCCTTCGAACTCGGCATACAACACCTTCCATTCAGCATCCAAGCTGGTCGCGCACACCGGCTGCACCGCGCGGTTATACCAATACTCGGCATTCCCCTCATCACCTTCGACTCGATGCAAATATGCATGCACCCACGCCGCCTCAGCGGTGACCATGTCTTGCACTAGTTCGTGCGCCTTCGCCCAGTCTCCGCCCTGCTCGGCCTCCAAGGCTCTTAAATAAATATTCTTCTCCTGCATCTCACTTTGAGATGTCGAGCTAGCACTCGATAGCAAACCCGAAAAGTGAATCCATACAATAGCCTTGCACTATTTAACTGCAACACTCTGCGGATCCCAGCCTCCGCCAAGCACTCGATACAATGCAGCGAGCGCCCGCAAACGATCTCGACGCGACTGGGTGACTGAAAGCTGCGCATCGAAGAGTTGGCGTTGGGCATCTAGCACATCGATATAGCCGAGCACACCACCGCGATACTGCAGTAATGCCAGACGATTATACTTCTGCGCGGCAACGAGCAACTTACGATCCGCGGCCTCCTGTAGTTGAGCCTGTTGATAACCACTGAGCACATTACTGACCTCTTGCAGCGCATTCAGCACGATTTTTTTATAGCTGATCAGGCTCTGCTCATACGCCTCTTTCTCGGCAGCGAGGTTCGCCTTATTCGCTCCTGCATTAAAGATCGGCGCAGTCATGTTTGCATCAAAATCGAAAAAGTCGGTGCCACTATCCAACAGGTCTCCAAGCTTATCGCTTTCATAGCCGAACTCCCCTGTCAGTTTGAAGCGGGGATAAAAACGCCCCTCCGCAATACCAACTTTCGCATTGGCTGCAACCATCGCCATTTCAGCACCGCGCACATCAGGACGCCGCAGCAGTAAATCACTCGGCATACCGACTGGTAATTCGTCGGGCACCTCGATATCCATCAACAACTCACCGCGCACAATCTCCCCAGGCGCGCGCCCGAGCAACACGCTCAGTATCGTTTCGATCTCAAGCTGCGCCTGCTTCAACTCAGGAAGTTTGCGCTCTGCCTGAGCCAACGACACTTCCGCCTGACTCACTTCAACACCAGAAATAACGCCACTTTCCTTACGAAGCTCTAAAATGCGCAGCGCTTCTCGGCGCGTATCAATCGTCGACTGCGTGACGCTCAATTGATGATCGATACTTAACAAGTTAAAATACTGCACCGCAATCGTGCCAATCAACGACACCTGCACCGCATTGACATCGAGCTCGGCTTGAATCGCCTGTGCCTGAGCCGCTTCAATCTCTCGTCGCTGTATCCCCCACACATCCAGCTCCCAACTCAATAGCCCCGCGGCCGTATAAGTCTCATCGGTTTCATGCGAGCCCGTTGCTTGCTCCGCATTCGAATTCAAATCCCCATCCAACCAAGGAAAGAGGGCTGCACGTGACACTCCGATTAATTCATACGCCTGACGCAAGCGCGATTGCGCCGCGGCCATATCCAAATTCTCATCCAAAGCCTCTCGAATCAGTCCAACCAAAAACGGATCTTTATACACCGATCGCCACTCTTTCAGCGCCAAACTATCCTCACTCAGCGAGGCATCATCCGAAGCACCGTCCTCAACATAGTAATGCTCAGGCACCTGTAGCGAACTCTCGGTAGGCTTCTCATAATCTGGGCCAATCATGCACCCTCCTAGCCACAAGGAAATCAACGGGATGCAATACTTAAACCTCATTGGAAACCTCCTCCTCTTCTACGGCTGAATCTGCACCAACCGGTTTTAAACGTCCACCTCGCATCCATTCACTCAATCGGATCACAGACACAAAGAACAGCGGCACCAACAAGATACCAATCGTGCTGGCAAAAATCATTCCTCCAAACGAAGGAGTCGACAAACTCTTACGTGCCATCGAACCCGGCCCTTGCGACAGGACCAACGGTAAGACTCCCACAATAAACGCAAAGGCCGTCATTAAAATCGGACGAAAGCGCAAGCGCGCGCCTTCAATGGCGGCATCCACAGGATCACGCCCCTTTTGGTAAAGGTCATAACTAAACTCAACGATTAGAATCGAGTTTTTCGCCGCCAAACCGATCAACGAGATCAAGGCTATCTGAAAGAACAAATTATTATCTAATCCTCGTAACCACACGGCTACCAGCGCTCCGCAAAACGCAATCGGCGCAATCAGCAGCACTGCCATCGGCACCGTCCAACTCTCATACAAGGCAGATAGAAAGAGAAAGACAAAAGTCAGCGCCAGCGCGACGGCAATCACAGTCTGCCCCGAGGACTTCACCTCCTGCAGCGTCACCCCAGTCCACTCGTAGCCAAAGCCTGGCGTTTGCACTTCCTCCATACCGGCTTCGATGGCATCCAACACATTTCCGGTCGAATACCCCTTCGCTGGCACCGCAGAAATACTAGCGGATTGATACATATTATAACGGTCAACCGATGCCGGCCCCGTCGAATAGGCCAAGTCTGAGACCACATTGATCGGCACCATTGCACCCGACGCAGAGCGCACATGGTATAAATCAAGCGACTCCACTCGATCACGATACTCACTTTCAGCCTGCATATAGACTCGATAGACACGGCCGAACAGATTTAGGTCATTCACCGACGAAGAACCGGTATAGTCATTCATCGTGCTATAAATATCCTTCAGCGGCACACCCAGAGCTTTTGCCCGCGAACGATCCACCGAGAGTTCAAGCAAAGGCACCTCGGATTTGATTGAACTTGAGATTTCCTCCACGGCTGGATTCTTTTCAACCACATCAATTAGCGCCTCAGCCATCGCCGCAAGCCCCTCGGCATTTGTGCCAGAACGATCCTGCAACTCCATTTCAACACCACTACCTGTGCCCAACCCCGCGATCGCCGGCGGTGTAAACGTGCGCACGCTAACTTCTACAAAGCTTTCTAGCTGCGGAGATAGTTCCGCGATCACTTGCTCCACGGTGTAACCTGCTTCCGCACGTTGCTCCCAATCTTTCAGCACCACCTCTAAGGTGCCCGAGCCTTCATTGCCACCAGATCGCTTACTCTCACCCGCAAGGCTGAAGACATAATCCACTGCTGGATGCGTTTTAACTAAGCGTGCGGCACGGTCAACAATCGCCTTCGAGCGCGCCACCGTAGAACCATCTGCCAGTTCTAAATCCACAAAGAAACGACCTTGATCCTCGTCTGGCATAAAGCTGGCAGGCACCTCTCGAAAGAGAACGGCCGACAACGCAATCAGCAGCGCAAAAAAGCAGTAAGACAACTTCGAGCGTTTAACGATCGACCTCACCGCATTGGTATAGTGCGCGCCCCAATAATCTAAAAATCGATTCACCAAGCCAAACACGGGGTTCGGCTTAGACTCGGTATCTTTGGGTCTCAGAAGCAAAGCACATAAAGCGGGGCTCAAAGTCAGTGCCACGATTGTCGAAATAATTACGGACACCGTGATCGAGAGCGCAAATTCACGATACATGATGCCTGTAATCCCAGGTAAAAACGACACGGGCACAAATACGGCAGCCAATACCAAGGACGTCGCAATCAATGCACCAGTCAACTCCTCCATCGCGCGTGCAGTCGCCTTTGCCGCACTCAAGCCGGCTTCTGCCATCAGTCGCTCGACATTTTCCACCAGCACAATCGCATCATCCACCACGATCCCAATCGCCAGCACCAAGGCCAATAGATTCACCGTATTGAGACTAAACCCTAATACCGCAAGTGCAGTGAATGTGCCAATGATCGAAACAGGAACGGCCGTGATTGGAATCAAAGTCGAACGCCAGTCCTGAAGGAAAATATAGACGACAAAAACCACCAGAACCAGCGCGATGACCAAAGAAACCGCGACCTCCTTCACTGCCTCCTTAATAAAAGTCGACGCATCAAACCAAACATCCCAGTCAATTCCATCCGGGAAGCCTTTAGACAGATCCGCCATCGTCAGCTTTACCTGCTCCGCGACTTCAAGCGCATTGGCACCGGGCAACATATAGATCTGCAAAATCGCCGCATTTTTCCCATTTAATTTCGTCTCTAGCTTATAGGCCTTCGCTCCGAGTTCGACTCTCGCCAAGTCACGCAAACGGATCATGGAACCATCCTGATTCGCGCGAATGATAATCTCACCAAACTCTTCAGCGGTGGACAAACGCCCCAGGGTGCGAATCGGAAACGTCAAATCCGAATTACCTGGTTGAGCTCCCAAGGTGCCTGCAGCCGCTTCGGTATTTTGCTCACGAATCGCATCCTTCACATCCAAAGTCGTAAGCCCATACCCAGCCATTCGATCTGGCTGTAACCACACGCGCATCGCATAGCTACGCGCACCGGTATTTCGCGTCCGTCCCACACCAGGAATGCGGCGTATCGAATCGGAAATATTGATACTCAAGAAGTTACTCAGGTAGACATCGTCATATTTTGGATCGTCCGAAGTGAGCGCGATTTTGATCAGCTCAATCGCGGCCTCTTTCTCGATGCTCACGCCATCTTGCATCACATCAGCCGGCAGACTACTATCCGCATCTTTCGCATAATTCTGCACATTCACGGTCGCCAGATCCGAGTCCGTGCCGACCTCAAAAGTAATCTTCACCGTCGAGCTACCACTTTTATTGCTGCTCGAACTCATGTAGAGCATGTCAGGCACCCCGTTCAATGCCTGCTCTAAAGGAATCGCGACAGAATCAGCCGCCGTATCTGCAGATGCACCGGAAAAAGAAGCAGAGACCTTTACGCCGGGCGGCGTAATGTAAGGATATTGATCAATCGGCAGAATAAACATCGAAATCACGCCCACGAGCATGATCACGATCGAAATCACCGATGCGAAAATCGGACGTCCAATAAAGATTCTGGATATCATCGCTTACTCGCTCTCGTTTGATTCCAATTCATCCATTGCGGCCTCTTCTGCTCTCAATCGAGCCTGAAATGCCTCAACCGTCAGAGGCACGATCAAATCACCATGATCCACTTTGTGCATCCCCTCGACAATGATAAGCTCCCCCGCCTCTAAGCCTGAATCAACCACCACACTGCCATCAAATCGTGTTCCAACCACGAGGAAGCGGCGCTCGACCGTGTTATCAGACATGGCAACCATCGCAAAGCTCCCGCCCTGTTCGATCTGAATCGCCTTCTCATCGACCAACAACGCATTCGGAATCGTATCCAATCGCAAACGCACGCGCGTATATTGCCCGGGCAATAAGACTCGATCCGGATTAGGCACCACGGCACGCACAGTGAACGTGCCAGTATCCGAATTCACTTGAGGATCAGTAAAACTGATATCCCCGAGGTAATTATAATCTGTCTTATCCGGTAGCGTGATATTTACAAAGCCCTCAACGGACTTACCTGAGGTCTCGGCTTTCCGGCGTTCAAGGTATGTCTGCTTACTACGCCGTGCATTCAAATAGTCTAAATCCGACATATGGAATTCAACAAACATGGGATCAATTCGCTTAATCGTGCAGAGCAGCGACTCTCCCTCGGAACCAACCAAAGCACCAATATCGACGTTCGAAGCACCGATCAAACCGGAAATGGGCGCGCGCACTTCAGTGTATTCCAACTTCAATTCAGCATCGACCAAGTTCGCCTGACTCTCTGCCACATCGGCTTCCGCCTGCTCTTGTGCCGCAATGGCATTATCAAAATCTAACTGGCTCGCTGCATCCTGTTCATAGAGCGGGCGCAATCGCGCAACATCGCGTTGAGCCTTCGCCAGAGCCGCCTCGGAACGCTGCAACTGCGCACGCACTCGCTCAAGATTTGCCTGATAAGGACGATCATCGATTCGATAGAGCACATCACCTTCCTGCACCAAAGAGCCTTCATTAAATGACATTTCCCCGAGAAAGCCGCTAACACGCGCTCGCACCTCAACATCCAAAGACGGCAGCATGGTCGCAATGTATCTGCCATAGATCGGAACAGAGCGCTGCTCCACTGGCGCGACGACCACCTCCAACGGCTCGACTACTTTTGGCTCTTCTTGGCGACAGCCCGCGATAAGACAAACCATGAGCATAGAGAATGTGTAACGTAGGTAATTTCGCACTATAAATGAGAGGGTAAAAGGCCCATACAAGACCCAAAGAATGGATCCAAAAATCGAGCAACATCTCAATTACATAAATAAGAGCATGCAAGCGATATACTCACGCGCATCAAATATTGTGACTTTGTCAAATCGAAGAATCTGGCGTAGGGGTGCTGCTTGCCGTTTCGACAGGCTCAAGGCCCAGAGCTTGTCGAAGGGCGGCACCCGCGAAGGCAGCTAAAGTTTTACAACTTCCTATGCGTGTGGCCTTTGCGCGGTCTTCGCCAATTCGACAGAGCTCATGGTCGGGGACAAGCAAAGCCCCTACAGCAAGATAGCGAAATAGTATGAATGCACTTTTCACAAATCATGATGCGCGTGAATATAACTCGGTAGTTAATCGGACAACTCACCCGTCAAAAACCAAAAACCCCTCGAATGAGCGTCCAAATATCAGTCGAAGGCTCAGGGGGCGGCGGAGAGCCATAGTCACTGTCAGGATCTTCACTGTCACTGTCATTCTCACTTCCCTGACTAGCGCTGGCGCTCGGCTCAAAACTCAACTCAAGGCGATAGTCCGTAATTGTCGGGCGCTGCTGCACAGCGGCATCGACGGTTTTCCTCAATTGCTCCAAATAATCCTGACCAGTCGATTCGAGCAGGATCGGCCCGAAGTAATAGCTCAGGCTCTCATGCTCATAGATCACATACCAACCGCTATCTAAATCCGCAGGCCCGGACTTCATCTGCCCAGGGAAGCGCTGGTCAAAATTTGCCCTAGAAAGAAAGCCCGCATAAGGAATCGCAGATTCTTCGATTACGCGAATGCCTGAACTGCTTTGAGCGTGCACAGCAACGGGGCTAACCAATACCACAAGTAGCAATAACAAGAAGCTGCACAAATTAGATCGGCCACGGGAATCTGTAGGGGTGCTGCTTGCCGTTTCGACAAGCTCAAGGCCCAGTCTTGGTCGAGGGGCGGAACCCGCGAATTGGCGAGAGGTTTCGAAGATGCGCAGGCCCAGACAGCGTTCGCGGTCTTCGCAAGCAAAGCCCCTACGTGGCGAACCAAGTAAAAATAGCAACAGCCCCCCGACCCCATGTAATTGTCTATTCATCTCTCTTTCGTAATTCCTAATTCGTAATTCCTAATTCCTAATTATCAAAGGCCTGACGGTAAATTAGAACCATAGTCGCCACTAGCATTACCCACTGCCGGCGCGCTACCCCCCGTGCCACCACTACCGCTTTTCGGCGAAGTCTTTTCCGCAGGCGGTATCTTACTACTGGACGAACTTGGAGGAGGAAAACTTGTCTGCTTGGATTGGTTCACCTCAATAGGGCTACTCGCTCCGCCTGCGGCTCCGAAACCAAAGTCTTCAAAACTACGCTCCGAAGGAGCAGCTCCACCGCCCGAACCACCACTAGCGCCCGCGGGGATCTCTTCTATTGGAACACCTCCTCCACCGCCGCCCGCGACGGTGCCACCCGATTTCGAACTATCGACCTCAACCGATTCGCCCACTCCAGCCTGACCGATGCTTTCGAAATCACGACCACCTGTCGGAGCTGGCGCAGTTTCACCAGTCGATGCAGAATCCGGTGAAGCTTCCGCTGCTTTGGAACTCTCAGCAGCAACCTGCTCACCCGCAGTCACGCCATCCACTTCGCTGAGGTCGCGTGCCGCGGATGCTGCTTCCTCCGGCCCACCGCCTTCACTCTGCGCTGCCTCACCACCGGCAGCTTGAGGCTCCACGCTCGGTGCAGACTCTGACGGCGGCGGAGACGACGCTACACGGCCATCAAACAAATCCGGATCCGGCGCAGCACTGAGACTCAGTGACGCAACGAACCATGTTCCGATGGAAAACCACACGGTAGTGGCGAATGGAGAGCGATGGCTCATAGTTTATCAGTGCAAATCACTTCAAGTTCGACGGGCTTTCGAGCATCGACCTTAAATTCAACTTCAACGGTCCGGTAGCCTTTGCGGGTGCCCTTATATTTATAGATATCAGGATACAGCGTTAGATCCTTCTCCTTGAAGCGCTCAGGCGCAAAGACACCGATCATACTGACATACGTTTTCTTATCAGAGACGACATGCACCGCGACTTCCTTACTTTGCACTGCCAACTCGGTGCGAATGCGCGACTCTTCTTGAATCTGACTTGGCGGCACGGAACTCGGGCGGCTCGCCATGGCATCATTAAAGAACTTCGCGGCCAACGGAAAGCGCCCCTCTTTCATATACTTCGCAGCCGATTCCATGTTCTGGCTGTAGCGAATATTAGCAAGATAGAGGCTCGATGCCTTCTCTAGCCCCGTGCGGGCTTCTTTAGATTCAGGAGCCAGCGCAACGGCTTCTCGATACGACTTGCGTGCCGCGTCATAGCGTCCCGCCTTCAACGCATTGTAGCTGGTTTCCAGCAAAACTTCCAAGCGCGCGGCTTTTGCTTTTTTCTTCAAAGCCTCAAGACGAGCGCTCAACTCTGGACTGGGGCGCATTGCAATTGCAGCCTCCAGTTCAGTGACCGCAGCAATCAAATCACCACTAGCTTCCGCAGCAGTCGCACGTTCCAGCGCGGCGTTAAACTCAAGCTCCAGTATCTGAGCTTCAATCACTTTTCGCTCATTCAGCAGAAAGGGATTGTTTGGATTCTGCGTGAGCAATGCGTCGAGCTGCCCCAATGCGGTGTTGAATTCCCCCTGTGCGACGAGCGCTTTGATCGTCTCCACTTCCGCAGCAATCCCCTCTAATGCATTCACCATCGCAAGGCCATCGCTGGCTGCGATGTTCGCCGAATCGATTTGCTGCACCTTCTCAAAGGCAGAGCGCGCAGAGGCCAAGTCTAACTCCGCCAACGCGGCATTCCCGGCTTCCAGCATACCACCGACTTGTTGAATCGCACGCCCTTCAAGATCGCCAAGAATCGCGCTGGTCATTTCGAACCCGGAAATACTCTCTTGATATTGACCAGCGTTCAGATCGCGTAGCCCTTTGTTGTATGTCTCCACCGCTTCACGGTAGGTATTTTCAAAAGCAGCCTTCAAATACTCGAGGCTTTTAAGCTCCGTATAGGTCGAGTCGTTCAACGCACGCGCCGTCTCGGCTAAAGTCAGCGCGCCCAATTGAGCTTCCGCCGCTTCAACCACGCTACGATAATATTGCTCAGCCTTTTCGAGTTTACCATCCTCTAGCGCATCACGCGCCTTTTCGGCATCCTTATTTAAGTCTGCCATAAAATCGAGCGACACATCTCCCTTACGCAGAGCCACCGCCAAGTCATCGCTCAATAACTTTTCGGCCCGCTCGGCTAATTGACGCAGATCGTAATCCACGGGTGCCGCGACGCTCGAGCCAGTAGAAATCGACGCCTCAGAACGATTTTCAGGTGAATCGCCATCGTCTTTCGACATCATGAGAACGATCACGGGGATGATCATCAGGGCGATTAATACGATGGCGACAAGGATGACTGGCTTCTTGTTATGGGTCATAGGTAGTGGTGTAAATCAGAACTAACATCCACAACAACAGGCCAAGTGCAAAATTGCGACGCGAAAAAAGTGCATTTCCCTCAAATCAATCGCTTCTTCGTGCTTGCATGAGCATCCAAAAAATCCACCCTTTCGACCAATTTATGCCAAAACGCACCGACATTCAGACAATTCTTATCATTGGCTCCGGCCCGATCGTAATCGGCCAAGCCTGTGAATTCGACTATTCCGGCACTCAAGCATGTAAAGCGCTACGTGAAGAAGGCTATAAGATCGTCCTTGTGAACAGCAATCCTGCCACGATCATGACGGACCCAGAGTTCGCCGATGTCACTTACATCGAGCCACTTACAGTCGACGCACTGGAAAAGATCATCGACAAAGAGCGCCCTGACGCACTACTGCCGACACTTGGCGGTCAGACAGGTCTGAATCTTTCGATGGACCTAAACGATGCAGGCATCCTGAAAAAATATGGCGTCGAGATGATCGGCGCAAAGCCAGAAGCCATTATTAAAGGCGAGGCCCGCGACATCTTCAAGCAGGCCATGCTCAAAATCGGCCTCGACGTGGCTCGCTCCGAGACAGTGCACTCTCTCGCTGAAGCAATCGAAGCGATCGACCGCACAATCGGCGACTTCCCTATCATTATTCGCCCCAGCTTCACGCTTGGCGGTTCTGGCGGAGGCATCGCTTACAACCGCGAAGAATATGAGAAGATGGTGCAAAACGGCCTCGAGTTGTCCCCCACCACTGAAGTGCTCGTCGAAGAGTGCCTACTCGGCTGGAAGGAATACGAGATGGAGATCATGCGCGATCACAAGGATCAGTGCGTCGTTATCTGCTCGATTGAAAACTTTGACCCAATGGGCGTCCACACAGGTGACTCCATCACCGTGGCACCTGCCATGACGCTGACTGATAAAGAATATCAGCTTATGCGTGACGCATCCTTCGCATGTATCCGCGAAGTGGGTGTTGAGACTGGTGGTTCGAACATTCAGTTCTCCGTCAATCCGAAGAACGGCCGTATGGTCGTGATCGAGATGAACCCACGTGTCTCTCGCTCGTCTGCACTCGCGTCCAAGGCAACTGGCTTCCCGATCGCTAAGATCGCAGCCAAGCTCGCAGTCGGCTACAGCCTCGACGAGTTGCAAAACGACATCACCCGCGAGACACCGGCCAGCTTTGAGCCGACGATCGACTACGTGGTCACCAAGATCCCTCGTTTCACATTCGAGAAATTCATCGGCGCAGACACCACACTCACTTCTGCGATGAAGTCGGTCGGTGAAGCCATGGCGATCGGCCGCACCTTTAAGGAGTCCTTCCAAAAGGCACTGCGCTCGCTCGAAATCGGCGCGAAGGGCTTTGTGGGTCCAGCTAAGTTTGAAAACAAGATCACCGATATGCAGGCTGTTCGCCAAGGCATCTCGATCCCGACGTGCGAACGTGTCTTCTGGCTCCGCCACGCATTCCTCAACGGCATGACCGATGAGGAAATCTTCGACCTCTGCGCACTCGATCCTTGGTTCATCAACCAACTACGTGAGCTCGTCGAAATCGAAGAAGATCTCCGCAAGAGCAGCCTCGGCAAGCTCGACGAAGGTCTAATGAAGACAGCCAAGGAAGCTGGCTTCAGCGACGCGCTGATCGCAGACTTGGTAAACTCCAACCGCCAGTCCGTGCGTAAGCGCCGCGAAAAACTCGGCGTGCTCACAAACTTCCGTCTCGTCGACACCTGTGCGGCCGAGTTCGAAGCCTTCACACCTTACTACTACTCTTCCTACGGCTCCGAAAACGAGATAGTAAACAGTGACAAGAAGAAGATCATGATTCTCGGCGGTGGCCCGAATCGTATCGGCCAAGGCATCGAGTTCGACTACTGCTGTGTGCACGCCTCTTTCGCACTGCGTGAAGCTGGCTACGAGACCATCATGGTGAACTCGAATCCAGAAACGGTTTCGACTGACTACGACACGTCCGACAAGCTCTTCTTCGAACCGCTCACATTGGAAGACGTGCTCGAAATCTACACACAGACCGACTGCGACGGCGTGATCGTTCAGTTTGGTGGACAAACACCACTCAATCTTGCAACGGAGCTCGAAGCACACGGCGTCAACATCATCGGCACTTCGCCTTCGATGATCGACGCAGCCGAAGACCGCGACCAATTCCGCGACATCCTCAGCCGCATCGACCTGAAGCAACCAGAGAACCGCATCGCGAATTCACTGGAAGAAGCCTACGAACTTGCGGGTGAAATTGGCTTCCCGATTCTTCTTCGCCCCTCCTTTGTGCTCGGCGGACGTGGTATGTTCATCGTCTATGACATGGACGAGATGAAGAAGATCGTCCGCGAAGTATTCGACGTTGCACCTGGCACACCAGTGCTCTTGGACAAGTTCCTCGAAGACGCTTACGAGCTCGATGTCGACTGCATTTCCGACGGCGAGACCACAGTCATCGGCGGCATGTTGCAACACGTCGAATTCGCAGGGGTGCACTCTGGCGACGCCGCCATGGTCATGCCTCCACACACGCTTTCCGAAGCAATGCTGGAGAAAGTGCGCGTCGCCAGCTACGCGCTCGCGAAGGAGCTCCAAGTGATCGGCCTCATGAACGTGCAATACGCGATCAAGGACGACGAGCTGTATATCATTGAAGTCAACCCACGCGCATCGCGCACCGTGCCATTCGTCTCCAAGGCGATCGGCGTGCCACTCGCAAAGCTCGCTTCCCGTATCATGGCAGGCGAAAAGCTGGTCGACCTCGGTTTCACCAAGGAAATCATTCCCCCCTACTGGGCAGTCAAGGAATCCGTCTTCCCGTTCAACCGCTTCCCAGGTGCTCCGATCATGCTGAGCCCAGAAATGCGCTCGACCGGTGAAGTCATGGGCCTCGATAAGGATCTCGGCGTCGCATTCGCGAAGTCTCAAATGGCCGCGAAACCAGCGCTTCCGGATTCAGGCGACGTCTTCATCAGCGTGAAAGACGCCGACAAGGAGCGCGCAGTTGAAATCGCGAAGGGTCTCAGTGCACTCGGCTTCGGCATCCTCGCCACAGCTGGCACCGGCAAACTCTTCAAAGATAATGGCATCGAAGTGAAAAACGTCTGCCGCCTCAGTGAAGGTCGCCCGAACGTGATTGACTTGATCAAGAACAACAAGGTCTCGTTGATCATTAACACGCCACAAGGCACCGTGCCCCGTCAAAACGAGAATCAGATTCGCACCGAAGCCGTGAAGCACAACATCTGCATCATGACGACGATCTCCGCCGCCTCTGCAGCCGTTGACGGCATCAAGTCGATCCGTGAAAAAGGCTACGACGTGCGCTCGATTCAGTCTTACAGCAACGAAGCGAACCCTCGCTAAAGCGAGACTTGCACGAATACAGTTTCAACCCGACGGGCTGCCCAACGCAAGTTGAGCAGCCCGCTTTATTTTGACAGAGAGCCCAAGCAATCTAATTGCCTACAAAACGAAACGACACTCATTTGAATGCGATCGCTTATTCAAGCCAGTCGGATTCTACACAAACGCCCCACACCTGCAGCGATACTATCAAGCAGTCACCTGGCTCCAAACGATTCATCTCACAGTCGGATCAACTCGAAGCCGATGCGCCTCGAGTCGCCGGTATTGTTAAGAGTCAAGAACTGGACGCCATCTTCCATGTCGGCATCGGACATCCCAGAATACTCTACGTCCTCTATCCTCACAAAGGTCGTATTCATTCCTGTATAGGAGCAGTCATGCCCTACTATGAGTTCATAGAACCATCAGTTCGTTTAACCGACGACGAGTGGCTAGAACGACTCAAGAAGAACCCGCCTTCCGTTCCAGAGTCGGCGCTGCCAATCTACGTGTCAGATGTAGAGACAAATACTCAATAGCGACAGTCATCCACACAGCATACGGGTTCCTCTGAGCCACCGAATAAAACCCAATGCCATCGGCAACGTCTCGTTTACTCCTCAATCACGATCCGAAACCCGACGTTGAACACTTTCTGATGTGCTTCATAGGGCAAACGGAAGCTCGCCGTCGCACGGTGCGGGCGATCGCGCCATGAGCCCCCACGCACGACTTTACGTGCCTCAGTGGACAAGTCGTTACGCCCATCATCCGCAACATAGGGGTAAGGTGCATAATCAGAACGGGTCCACTCGGCCACATTACCGTGCATATCATAGAGCCCCCACGGGCTTGCCTGATAGTGCCCGGTTCCCTGAGGTGTCAGCGCTTTGTCATTGAACGATGCATCACGCGGCACGAAATCGTTCGTTGGCCGACGCGACGATTCAGGTATCGGCTTAGGGTTCACACCTTTGACTGCGAGCAAACCAATAGACTGGTCGGCCAAGTTTGCATGCTGCTCGTATCCAGTCGCGCCGAACCAAAATGCCTGATCACGACCGGCACGTGCCGCCCACTCCCATTGAGCTTCTGAGGGCAAGGTAATGTTCAGCCCCGTCTGCTGCGAAGCCCATCGACAATAGGCATTTGCCTCGCTCCAGCTGACACGAATGACAGGCATTGTAGGCTCATTCGCGGGATAACCCGGATCAACGTGATCCTTCCACTGCTGATCGATGTAAGCGCTGTCGTGTTCGGAATCGAAGTATTGATACTCTGCGTTTGTGACCTCTTTGACCGAAAGCCAGAAAGCCTTCTCAATCTCAACCACTGCCTGGGGTGCCTCATCAGCTGCCCCAGAGATCGACCCCATCACAAAACGGCCGGCCGGGATCTTGGCAAAGGTGATCAACTGCCCACCAATATTGACCGACCGCGTCTCTCCGGCCAGACTACGCACGGCGTCTTCGCTCAACGGCCAGCCTTCCAAATGAACGGCTTGTGGCTGCGTGGGTTTCGCTGGTTCAACAAATTCCAGCCGCTGCTCTAATTCAGGCGGAGCCCATTCAACATCATCATCAATGCCGGCATAGGTCTTCTTATACTCAACCAGTCGCTTCGCCTGCTGAATGGTCCGTTTAGCATCTCTTGTTTTCTCCGTCCAAGTGGCATGATAGGGCACATTGAGATCGATCCATGTCACAATCCGCGACCACGCAAGGCGATCCATCTGCACACCATGATGCCCCTTCTCCAGCATCTGAATCAGCTCGCTGGTCGACGCATGGTATTCCATCGGATTGAGTAGATGCATATCACTCTCAGGCCCTGGTCGACGCACATAAGGATGCAGGGCATGATAGGATTTACCAAATCCACCGTTGCCCCGTGAAGTGTCCTTGAAGTTCGGAAGCTCGGCATGCGTGCCGTCGTGACATCCAACACAATACCGATCAAGCACTGGCTGCACCTCGCGCGCAAAGCCAAAGCCGTAGGGCTTGTCGATACCGGCCCATGGCGTCAGCTCCTTGGGTGCCTGCTGGGCTGCAAGCGCGACGTGCGAGAGAGGTGCAGTATTGCTAGATTCATGACACCCCACACAAGAAAGACGCTCTCCAGGCATCGTCGTAACCCAACTGCGCATAAGCTGAAGCGCACGCCCCTTTTCGTCCAAAGGTTGAATCGAGATCGGCAAACTATGCGGAATGTTCACCGCCACCGATCCGTCCGCCTCGACGGGCACCGTGCCTAACACGCGCTTCGTATCCCAAGCACCTTCAATCGCGAGTTGAGAATGTCCTCCATGCTGGCGATAGGAGTAGCCATAGGTAAACAGCCGCAAATAGTTAACAGTCCCACGTGGAATCCCCTTCAAGCCCGGCCCTTCGTAAATATCTTGAATAAACAGCGTCGAGTCATCGGCATCGAAATTGCGCCGGTCGGGAAGCACTGGTGGCGTTGGGCGCACCTTGAGCGGAATAGGCTCGAACAGGTGCTCCTTCTTCGCGTCTGCCAACTTGATAATGTTGTCAAAACGATCAACCAGATAGAGGGCCCAACGCTCGTTCTCACTCATTCTGCCCGATACCAAGTAATAGTCTTCACTGAGCGGATATGGATGCAGAAAACGCGGCCAGCGATTGCGCATATAATTATCAATCACCACAGGCTCGACCTTCTGGCCGAATCCAGGAATACGCTGAATCACACCATCCGCTTCGAAATCACCTTTTGCCGCATCGAACAAGATCAGCTCCCCTGCGCGGCCCACTCCATGGTGCCCCGAGCAAATTGCTACGAACTTCGACGGGCTACCTGGGATCTGCTTGGCATAAAATAAGGTATTCGGCCAATACGAGTTCGAACCATACAACGAGCGCAGGCTAGTGCCGTCGGGCTTCATATGCATCAAAATACGCGTAAAATAGTGTGCATTGTCAGTATATTCCCAACGCGAAAACATCACCCGACCATCCTCCATCACCCATGGATACCAATCATTCTCCTGATCAAATGTTAACTGTCGCATTCCAGAACCATCCGCATGAATCTCGAACAGATTGCCAACATAGGAACTGCCACCGACACAAGGAACTCCCTGTAAAGATGCGGTCGAGCAAAACAGCAGTTTTCCAGAGGGCAAGTAAGCCGCATTGTAGTTATCGATCTCCGGAGCGACTGATGTCACTTGCCGCTGGTTAGACCCATCGATGCTCATCTCAAAAATCTGAAAGGTATTACTCTCCAAATCGACCCCCGTATACAGAAAGCGCTCTGCATCAAAATGCAGGCATAAATCCATCAGGCCCTCGCGAGCGTCCGCACCCCGATGGATTGTCTGAACCTTCTTGGTTTCTAGGTCCAGCACTTGAATCGCATCGTTAAAGTTCGTGTGATACTCTTTGCCTGAGCTACGAAGATAATTGGCATTCCCCTGCCAATTATCTGGCATTTTCCGGTTTCGACTCGCACGAAAGAGCACTTGAGTAAAATCCACATCTGGATTCTCCAGCACTAATACACGATAGCGAAAGGCCTCAATCTCAGCAATCGGAGCATCCTTTTGCTGCAACCCCTCGAGCTCACTCAAAAACGTCGAAGCAGGAAAATCGACATACCGTGCCCCCAAGGCCTCAATCGCGCGGCGCATGGGAAGCATCCGCGCATCCGTCGCCGCAGATTCCCCACGTCCAGCAAACAACTGCGAGCCGAAAACCAATACAAATAATACACACAATGGTAGTAGTAACGTTTTCATAAGCGAAGGGACTGCATTTTATAGAACTGGGGTAGAACTCAAGTATAGCGCTCGCTCTAACGACTGCGCCAAAGCCCAAAAACCTAGGGCATACACGAGGGTTCAGTCAATTGTTCAATCATTCTGCAAGAAAGGCGCAAAAAGGCGTTTCACACCATGACTTAAGAATTGCAGAGTGACTTCAGCCACTCATGATACGACGTTTTTCAAAAATGAAATCACCCACCATCATCGCACTCTTGCACGGCCCCGACCAACCGGGGCTCGTTTCGCGTGTGTCCAGTTGGATCTTCCTACGCGGCAGTAATATTCACCACGCCGATCAACACAAAGACCAAGAAGCCAATATCTTCTTCCAGCGTGTGGAATGGACGCCTTCTGGGCAGATCGACGAAGAGGCAGCCGCCTTTGAAAAATTTGCCCACGATGAGCTCGGCATGACAATGAAGGTCGCCAAGTCGACGGATCTACCGAAAGTCGCCCTCTTTGTCTCCAAGATCGATCATTGCTTTCACGATACCATTTTGCGCTTCCGCTCCGGCGAGATGGCAGGCGAACTCGCCTGCATTATTTCAAACCACGAAACGCTCAAAGGCGACGCCGAGACTTACGGCATCCCCTTCTACCATGTGCCAGTCACGAAAGCGACCAAAGCAGAGGCTGAAGCCAAGCAACTTGAAATCGTGCACTCTTATGGCGCCGAACTCGTCGTCATGGCGCGCTACATGCAGGTGCTGTCCGACGACTTTTTAACTAAAGCAGGCTGCCCGGTGATCAACATTCACCACTCCTTTCTACCCGCCTTTGCAGGCGGCAAACCCTACCATCAGGCTCACACACGTGGCGTCAAATTGATTGGAGCGACCGCACACTATGCGACCGCAGACCTTGACGAAGGCCCAATCATCCACCAAGACGTTACCCGCATCAATCACCGCAACGCGGTGCCTGATCTAGTTCGCAAAGGCAAAGACCTCGAAAAAGCCGTCTTTGCCCAAGCGATTCGCCTCCATTTAGACAACCGCATTCTAGTTTACCTCAACAAAACAGTCGTTTTCGACTAAACGACTCAAATCGGCTAAACCGTTTCGAGTCCCTCAATTCCCCAGTTTTCACTTTCACTCCATCACTTTCACTATCACTTTGCTATGAACCACCCACCAAAAAAGAAACATAAAAACCCTCTCATGCCAGAAGACGACGTCGTCGACGAACGTCACCTCGTTGAGCTAGAGGAATCAGTCGAAATCTCATTCGAAGATCGCGCCAGTGTTTACTGGATCGAGAACAAAAGCTTCATCGTCGGGTGCATCATCGTCCTCCTCTTCGTAGTGGTTGGCTACCAAAGTATGCGCATCTTCAAAGACCGTGCGGAAATGGCATTTCAAGCAGAATATGCTAAAGCCGACACGAACGGAGCACTTGCCGAATTCGCCACAGCCAATAGCGGCAAAGAGCTCGGCGGATTTGCCGCACTCAGCACCGCTGATGCCGCTTACACAGACGAAGACTACGCAAAAGCGCTCGAATTCTACAACCTTGCCGCCGGCGCACTCACTGAGCCCGCACTCGCAGGCCGTGCTCAGCTCGGACAAGCTTTCGCACTCTACCAAACTGGCAGCACCGACGAAGGCCTCGCCAAACTCAATGCGATCACCGCAGACACCAACCTCGCTTTAGCTGCTCGCGCCGAGGCAGCCTACCACCTAGCAGTGGAAGCCGACACCACTGGCAACACTGCTGAGTTCGAAGCGTTCGCCGCTCAAATCAATGAATCCCCACTCTCGGGTCAATGGCAGCAACGCCTCGCTTACTACCAGCAACAAGGACAGTAAGTCTTAGCAAAATCCTATTTCCTAAAAGCACAGCTCGTTAGAGCTGTGCTTTTTTGTGCCGGCACAGCTACACCGACTCACAGATCACCCGATACCACCAACAAACTTTGAACCAAATAGGGAGCCCATAGTCTAAAATCACAACGACTACTGATATGGCTATACCGAATTATTTAAAAATCTCAGCTTACTTGGCAACGCTTTGCCTGACCTTCGGCAATACAGGATGCAAAAAGAACAAAATTAATCTAGCCGACGTCGCAACCAGTCAAAACCTCAAACTGATCGGCGCCTATCCAATTGCAGTCAAAGAACCTTCGGGATTAAGCCTCGCGAAAGACAACCAAAGCCTTTGGACCGTCAGCGACACCAATGGCCACATCTATCAAATAGATCTAAAAGGTGCAGTGTTGAATCATTTCCCCACAGGTTATGACGACTTAGAGGCCATCTCAACGATTGACGCACAGCATCTGGCCTTCATTGCAGAGCGTGATCGCAAAATCGTAATTGCCCGAAAGGACGGCACGATTCTGGAGGAAGCCATTATCGATATACCAGGCTTTGATAACAAAGGCCCCGAAGCACTGACCTACGACGAAGACGCCGAAGAATTTCATATTATGCAGGAATCCCCGGGGCTATTGATCAAGTTGAATCGACAACTCGAAGAGATCTCTAGACGTAATCTCAACGTCGCCGAAGACTACTCCAGCATCAGTTTTGATTCTGAGAGCAAGCATCTATGGGTCTTGAGCGACCGATCGAGAAATATAAATGTGCTGGATGAAAACTCGACAATACTCGGAAGTTTTTCCGCAGACATTGAGCAAATGGAAGGACTGGCGGTCGACCACGAGAACCGTCTGATCTACATCATTTCAGATCCCGACGAAACCCTCTATGTATTAGAATTCGAGTCATACTAAACGACTATTCTGATTCTTAATAGAGACAAGACCGCTAGATGCGGTGCACTGTCCCTACCCTGCGATCTTTACCAGTAAAGCGTGGTTGCCTGAACTAGTCTCCTCTCACCGCACTACACGATCTAATCTTAATTAATTTTTAAATTAGCACGACTTATCAATAAGATCAGCCCACCCTTATCATTAAGCATACTTATCGAGGAATCGTTGACAGTTTCTAATCTTAGTGCACAACAACAACCGCTCTGTCCGATTATCCGCTTAGTCTGATTAAACGGAGGCAGGGCACTCATCTCACCTAGAAATACAACGCTTTTTTATTATGAGCACAATCATCACAGACATCCGCGCCCGCGAAATCATTGATTCACGTGGCAATCCTACAGTTGAAGTCGACGTCGAACTCGAGTCCGGCATCGTCGGCCGTGCAGCTGTTCCATCTGGTGCCAGCACCGGTGAGCACGAAGCAGTCGAGCTTCGTGACGGCGACAAAGCTCGCTACCTCGGTAAAGGCGTCCTCAAAGCAGTTGCAAACGTTGACGACCTCATCGCTCCTGAATTGATCGGCTTCGACGCTTGCGACCAGCTCACGATCGACAAGATCATGCTTGAGCTCGATGGCACTGCCAACAAAGGCAAGCTCGGCGCAAACGCTATGCTCGGTGTCTCCCTTGCAGTTGCACACGCAGCCGCAGACGCAATGGGACTTCCACTTTACAAATACATCGGCGGACCAAACGCTAAGGTGCTTCCAGTGCCTATGATGAACGTCATCAATGGTGGTTCACACTCTGACGCGCCTATCGCGTTCCAAGAGTTCATGATCCGTCCAATCGGCGCAGCAACATTCAGCGAAGCAATCCGCATGGGTGCTGAGTGCTTCCACAGCCTCAAGAAAGTGCTTCACGATCGTGGCCTCAGCACAGCTGTGGGTGACGAAGGTGGTTTCGCTCCTAAGTTCGAAGGCACCGAAGATGCGCTCGACACATTGACAAAGGCTGTTGAAGCAGCTGGCTACAAGGTCGGTTCTGACATCACATTCGCACTCGACTGTGCTTCCTCTGAGTTCTTCGAAGACGGCGTATATGACTACGCTAAGTTCGAAGGCGAAGGTGGTGCTAAGCGCAACTCCGACGAGCAAGCAGCTTACCTACAAGAGCTCACTGAAAAATACCCAATCGACTCCATCGAAGACGGTTGCGACGAAAACGACTGGGATGGCTGGAAGGCTCTCACAGACGCAATCGGCGACAAGGTGCAGCTCGTGGGTGACGATCTTTTCGTAACAAACGTTAAGTTCCTCCAGAAGGGCATCGACCTCGGTGTTGCTAACTCGATCTTGGTCAAGGTGAACCAAATCGGCACACTGACCGAAACACTCGAAGCAATCGAGCTCGGCAAGGTAAACGGCTACAACTCAGTCATCTCTCACCGTTCAGGTGAAACAGAAGACGTGACCATCGCTGACATCGCTGTTGCGACTAACGCTGGGCAAATCAAGACTGGTTCCATGAGCCGCTCCGACCGTATCGCAAAATACAACCAACTCCTTCGCATCGAAGAAGAGTTGGGTGAAAACGCGATCTACGCCGGCACACTCAAGTAGTCCGAATCGTAAGATTTAATACAAAGCCCGACGGTTTCGACCGTCGGGCTTTTTTGTGTAGATATCACAGTAGAAGCGGCTTCCAGCCGCTTGCTTCTTGAGAAAAAGCGGCAGGATGCCGCTTCTACAACTGACTCTCAATCGGCAACCAACCCATCACACGCGCGGTCAAGCGCTTCCAGAAACCAGTATTGGGCTCTTTATCGTAAACGACCCATTCACCTGCCTCGAGTCGCTTCCAGCGAAGGCGCTCCTTTGCATCCAAATACACCTCATAGGTATTCTCTGGCCCTTTCTCCTCAAGCAACGAGAGCACATGTCCCGCCATTTCAGGCGATTCAATAATCACACCGAGCTCAGTATTAATATAAGCAGACCGTGGATCAAAGTTGAAGGATCCGATAAACAACTCTTTGCGATCCACCACAAAAGCCTTCGCATGCAACGTCCCCTTCTTCGCGCCGATAGGCACCGCCGCCTCCACGCCAGAAGTTGCATCGGCGCTCACCTCATAGAGCTGAACTCCTGCCCGCAACAAGGCCTTGCGCGACTTCGCATACCCGCCATGCACGATGGGTTGATTATTCGCAGCCAAGGAGTTCGTCACGACGATCACTTCCACGCCGCGCTCTTGAATCTCGATCAACCGCGCTACACCAGGCTTCGTCGGCACAAAGTAAGGCGAAATCAGCACCAAATGATCTTCAGCCGTCTCAATCGACTCGGCCAACGAAGTCAGAATCAGCTCGGACTCCTTTGCCAAACGCTTCTGCGCCTTATCTGGAGAATCGTAAACGAGACGAGACGGCGCCCACGTAAAACCATGACCATCCGCACCAAAGATCTCCGTGATCTTTGGTGCTAATGCCTCCACATACGGACTCTGCAATAACTCCTGATAGGACTCCTCGATCCGCTCACGTAATACCAGTAACGCAGCATCAGGATCCTCAGCAACTTCAGTAAACCCCGCAATTGGAACCGCTGAACGATTATTCCAATAGGCATCAAACATCGAGGAAACTTCGCCTACAACAGGCCCCACGCCCGCCACATCTAAATCACCAAAATCTTCCGCTGGATTCGCGCCAAAATACTCACTCGCCATGTTACGCCCACCAATCAGAGTGACCTGATTGTCCACAGTGAAGGACTTGTTATGCATCCGTCGATTCACTCGAGGGTAGTCAGTCACCCCATCAAAAAAACGCCAATCACGCCGCGCAAAGGGGTTAAACAGACGCACCTCGATATTGGGATGCGCATCCAACGCTGCCAGACCGCGATCATAGCCTTTAGTCTGAATATCATCGAGCAACAAACGCACGCGCACTCCACGGTCCGCAGCACGCAACAATACATGCACAAAGGCATAGCCCACCATGTCATTGGAAATCAGATAATACTGCGTATCAATACTGCGCTCGGCACGCTCGGCTAGAATGATACGGGTAGCCAATGAATCAATACCATCGATCAACAAATAAAAGCCCGACTCCGCCGGATGCTGAGACTGCATTCTCAGCGCACTCTGCCCGAGCGAAGTATCCTGTGTGTCTGATAGCGCAAACGATTCAGCCTTCGGCGTATCAAAATCGACACTGGCACAGCTACAAAGTAATAGGAGAGTAAAAATCGAAAGCCAAAGGGTAGCTCGCTGTAAAATCGATTTCTGGAACATAATTATAGTTAAATACTCCCGTAGTTTTGAAACAGGCAGCCCTACTAGAGACACCAAAGTCGAATGAAGCGCAATTGAAACCTTACCCTTCGATACTCCGCGTAACAAACAGCAACAATTTCTATGAAATTAGGACTTCTCTCGGCAAGGTTCTTGCTTCTGACTTATAACAATCATGAGTTTAAAAGAGAAACAAGACGCACTCGTTGAAGAGATCACCCTCATCCCAGACGCTTACGAACGCCTCGGCTACATCGTCGATTGCGGAAAAAAAGCACCCGGCCTCACCGAAGATCTACGTATCGACAGCTTCAAAATCGAAGGCTGCATGTCGCAGCTATGGGTGGTGCCCGCGTTCAAAGACGGTCTCTGCTCCTTCCGCTCCGAGTCCGACTCTGCCATCGTCAAAGGCATCGCCGAGTTGCTCTGCAATTTTTATAGCGATGCCAAACCAGAGGAAATCATCGCCACCGACGCCGAATTCCTCGGCGAGGTCGGCATCACACAGCACCTGTCCCCAAACCGCCGCAACGGCCTGAGCCGCATCGTCGAGTCGATTCAACGCTTCGCTCAGTCCTGCTTAACCGAATCGTAGTCAAGCTACTCGGGTAACACCTCGTAGCGCCCATCAGTGCGCACATAGACGATGCTTTCCGTCGAGGCATCGGACGAGAGTTGCAGCACGGCAGTGCCGGGCGCATTGAGGTAACTACCAGGCTCCAATACTTTTTCAGACGACTCGCCAGGCATTTGGTAGTGCAGGCTCCCATCGACGACGATCGCACGAAAGCTGTCTCCGTGGCTCCGTATCGTGCCCGAGAATCCAGCTGGGAGTTTGATATACGTGCCGTTTAACTCGCCATCTTGTGTGTTGCCCCAAAGGAACGCGACTTGTGGACCATTACCTGCAACGCTTCCCTTCGCAGCTTCCACCCACGTCACATCTGAGGCATCTAGCCAAACCATGTTGGATGGCACGACATTCACCGGCCGTTCACCACTATCAAAGGCTTCATCAGCAGGCATCACGAGATACGGCCCGGCCTCAATCTCGATATAAGCCATCGCACCCGCGCCCTTCGCCGCAGTAATGTGCACCTCTCCTTTAGGCTGTGTCCAAAAAGAGCCCGCGGGCATCCATAGCTCTGCCGCATCCGGATCATCATTGTGAAAGAGGCCTCGAATCACGACGGCACGATACGACACATTATGAATATGCGGCGGCGACTCGAACTGAGCGGGGGGCTTCAGCAAATAGCCTGTTGGAACTGTTCCATTTCGATCGCCCCACAACGTCCCAGCCTTGGGCGCTAGATCCCCACGCTTGGGGTTGAGATGCGTCCATTCGACTTCAGAAGCAAGGACGACTTCGACGTTCAAATCCTCTGGAGCCGAGTCTTTAGGAATCTTAGCTGCGGCAAAGGCTGCATTCGCAGCCAGCACGACCGTTAATAGCAGTGTCGTTTTTACTTTCATGGGAGTCATTGGTAATTGGAAGGGAGGATTGACCTTCAACTTATCCGATCTGAGTCATCTCATTGACCGTCAGTTCTTCGAGAGCGCCCTCGGTTGCGGCGATAAAATCTTGTAGCGGCTGATTCCCCATGTGCACCTGCCAGAGCTCGCGAGACTCCCAGTTTTCAAAAAACAAGAAGTGCGTGGGATTCTTATTATCCTGATGTAGGTTATAGTCGATGCACCCCTCTTCGAGGCGTGTCGGCGCAATGAGCTTTTCAAGCTCAGTTTTGACGAATCCGACCCTGTCTGGCTTGGCTGTGATATTCGCGATAATGGTTAAGTTTGGCATAATTTTCTTTCGTATGGGGTGTCGATTGCTCGAATGGATGAATCTAGACCTTGTATTAGGAATCAAATCCATCGAGCACGTTTTTACCTATCACGCGCCCACTCTCTTGCTGCGCATGTGCCTCCTGCATCATTTCAGCACTCATGGCGCCGAGATTATTAGTCACAGTAGAAATAAGTGTGCCGTCATCAATCAAGGCTGACACACGATTCAACAACACATGCTGTTGCTCGATATCGTCGGTCTGAAACATCGATCGTGTAAACATAAATTCCCAACTAAAGCTCAATGCCTTAGGCTTAATCGAATTAATATCGAGTCCTTGCGGATCATCAATCAGCGCGATGTGACCGCGCGGCTGGATCAACTCGACGATCGCGGAAAAGTGACCTTCAGTGCCATTGAGTGAGGCAACATAACGCGGCTCAATCTCTAGCGCCTTCATTTGATCCACCAATGATTCGCGATGATTAATCACATGATCCGCTCCCATCTGCTTGACCCATTCGACCGTGTCGGGGCGAGATGCCGTTGCGACCACTGTCAGGTCAGTGAGCTGCTTTGCGAGTTGTATCAAGACCGAACCGACACCACCTGCTCCACCAATGATCAAGAGACTCTCACCTTCACCCGAGCCTTCCTTGACGCCGAGCGACTCAAACAAAAGCTCCCACGCAGTAATAGAGGTGAGCGGAAAACCAGCAGCCTCAGCAAACCCGAGCGAGGTCGGCTTCTTACCGACAATGCGTTCATCCACGGCATGCAACTCGGCATTCGTGCCAGGACGAGTGAGATCACCAGCATAGAACACCGCATCGCCCACTTTAAAACGGCTCACATCACTGCCGACCTCACGAACTACGCCTGCAGCGTCGTAACCGATCACTTTGGTTTGACCAGCCTCCGGCGCCATTGCCGAGCGGACTTTCACATCCACTGGATTGACTGAAATCCCCTTCACTTCGACCAGTAAGTCGTGCGACCGTAACTCTGGTTTCGGCGCTTCAAATTCAACGAGTGCACCGACTGCGGTAATGGGGCCACTTTGCTTATATCCAATTGCTTTCATAGTAATCTATCTCCTTTAGGAATCTTGTTTTGTTTGAGGAATCAATTATGCATGCTTTATATAGAAACGCAAAAAGGTTCACCTCCTCACCTCAATGCCTCCCTTCCTCTACGACGCTCACATTCACTTGGCAGATCCTGCACTCGAACGCTACCGTGAGCAAATCGAAGCGGACTACGAAGCCATCGGCTTAAAACAAGCAGTCGTGAATGGCACTTGCCCACAAGACTGGCCACACGTGCTCGCTCTAGCACAGCGCGACTTGCGTCACATCCCCGCGATCGGACTGCATCCATGGAAGGTCAATCACGCACCCGCCGACTGGCAAGCAGAGTTCCTCAAAGCACTCGACACAGGCGCCCAAGCCATCGGCGAAATCGGCTTGGATAAATGGATCGAAGGCCACGACATCGACCGGCAACAAGCCGCCTTTCAATGGCAACTCGCACATGCGACCGAGCGCAACCTACCCGTTTCCATCCACTGCCTCAAAGCCATCGGCCCACTCATGGACACACTCCGAACAGTGCCGCTCCCACAGCGAGGCTCCCACCTACACGCCTATAACGGCCCAGTCGAACTCATACCCGAACTCGTGCAGCTCGGCGCCTACTTTTCGTTTAATGCAGGCCAACTCAAAGCAGGCTCCAGCAAAGTCACAGCACGCATCCAAGCCGTGCCAGACGACCGCCTGCTCATCGAAACCGATGCGCCTGACATGCTCCCGCCCGCTGAGCATCGATCCTTCGAGCTGCCTGACTCCAGCTTGACTCACCCCGCCACATTAATCGATGGCTACAGCACGGTTGCAGAAATCCGCACCACATCGCTCGAAAAATTGGTAGAACAGGTCGCGAACAACTTCGAAACCTATTTCCTAAAATAGGTTCCTCTACCTCGTCATGCTCGATCCGAAACTTCAACCACTCCCAAAAGTCACGCATGGCCAGCTACTACTGCGCGGCCTGCGTTGCCAATGCCCGAACTGCGGACATGCCAAACTGTTTCGGTCAATGCTGCGCATCCACTACAACTGTCCCGAGTGCGGCATGCGTCTCGAGCGCGGCGACGGCTATTATCTTGGACCGCTGTGTATCAATTACGGAGTCGTTGTCTTCACGTTTGTGTTACCCGTGCTACTGCTGGGATTCTTCGAATGGATTGCGATCAAACCAGCACTCGCAATTGCTGCGGCAGGCGCACTACTGCTTCCACTTTTGCTCTACCGCTTCAGCTGGAGCTGCTGGCTCACCATCTACTACCTGTGCTTACCTGATGAGCTACATGCCAATCGATCCGAAGACTGCGATGATCTCTCCTTCGAGGAAGATCGCCGATCCCCTGGAGCATAAGCTCTACTCGTCTTCAATCATTGAACGCCGCTTTTGCTCGTAGCCATTTTTCATCGCGCTATATGGATCAATTGAACCTTCTTTCAGCTGCGTGTAGATGTCTAATAGCTTAGGGCTATTCACAATGGTTTCTGTCGCATCATACGCAAATTGCCATTGATAGTCTTCAATTAAACTGAACGGCTTTTTTAGTGGATTTACCGCACGATCGCCAACAAGTCCAACTAAGTCACGACAGTTAGAAGGCCCAAAAAACGGCAGCACCAAATAAGGCCCAGAACCGACCCCCCACGCACCAAAAGCCAATCCGATATCCTCAGGCGGGATCGGTTGCAAGCGCTCGAACTGGTCTGCGGCGCGACGCACGCCGACAATACCAAGGGTCGTATTCACTGCAAAACGTTCGGTCTCCAACCATGCCCCTTTCAATTCTAGCTGCAGTAAATTACCGACGAGACGCACGGGATACCCCAAATTCGTGAAAAAATTTGATGCCCCTCGTTCCACTGGATCTGGCGTCACCTTCTGATATCCGTTAGAAATAGGCTGCATGATCTTCATGTAGACGAAGTCATTAAACTTAAAGGTCACCCGATTCACCGATTCAAACGGATCACTCACCGTAAAGACGGTCTCTTCTTCAAAATCCCCGTAAAGATCTTCCTCGCTGAGGAAGTCATCTTGAGCCTGCACCGCAACCACTGGCACCATCAGCGCCAGAACCCATGCAAGCCAACGCAGCGACTGTGTTCTAGAGATGAGTGCTGGCATTCAATTCCCCCTCTTTCTTCAGTAGATCTTCCAACTTCTCGATCAGTTGCTGCCCGTTTCCTTTACGGAAATGATCATCAAACTGTTGGCGATAATTCGACACCATACTAATGTCTTCGCCCACGATGTCATAAATTTGCCATCCAGATTGCAAACGCCCCAAACGATATACCACATTGAAGACTTTGCCGCTTGGAAAACGGACAACGACCGGTATCTCAATACGCTTACTGGTGATTTCAACTGTTTCCCCACAATCAATCTCTGGCCGCTGCTGGCCTGCCATGCCTTCGACATACGCCTTCACGATCAAGCGCTCAATCAAATCTGTCACACGCACTTGCTCCTCGGCGCTCATCAAGCCCCAATTCCGAGCTAAGGCACGTCGAATGATGACTGATAAATCATAATTGTCCTCTAAGAGCACCTTAATCGCGGCCTGTCGCTGCTCATAGGTGTAGTCTTGATACGCATCTAGATACATCACATCTAGCGCGGCACTCATTGCATTATTCAACTTTTCAGCCTCGCCTTCTTGCGAATAAAGCGGCGCTCCTAGTAAGCAAAACGCCAGCGAGGCGATGATTATCCAAGTTTTCATCATATAACCTATAACCTATTCTTCTTTGCCGTCAATACCGCCGAAAGCAAAACGACTAATCAGACTCTCGATATCTAAGGCCGATTCTGTATCTACAATCATATCTCCAGCCTCAAGGGGAAAGCCCGAACCACCTGGCGACAGGCTCAGATAACGATCCCCAATCAAACCTGCCGTTTTCACCGAAACAATCGTATCGTCATCCAGTTCAATGCGATTTGGCACCTCAAAGGTAACGATCGAATAGAAATTTTCATTCAGCACGATTGATTTCACCGTGCCAACACGCACACCGGCGATTTCGACGCGACTCCCAGCATTGACACCGCTGGTATTCCGAAAACGTGCCTGCAGCTCGTAGCTATCACTCGCAAAGAAACGGGCACTGCCGACCTGAATCGCCAAATAAAGGATCGCCCCAAAACCAATGAGCACAAAGCACCCAACTAAAAATTCGATCTTCCGATTATTCATACCTCACATCCTTTTGTTTTAGATTCCTTATTACGCCCGTAGTTCGCTTTACTTAAAAAGCCCGAAAGCGCCGACTCGGCATCCGCGTTCAACTCCGACGGCTTGCCGAAAAACTTAATAATCCCCTCATCCAGCCACGCGACGCGGTCGCTAATCTCGAACACTTCGGGGATGTCGTGACTCACCAGCAGCGCAGTAAAACCGAAACGCTCACGATAATCTGCGATCATTTCAAACACACTGAACTTACGCTCAGGATCCAAACCAGTCGTCGGTTCATCAAACAACACGACCTGAGGCTTCGTAATCAACGCCCGCGCCAGAGCCACGCGCTTCTTCATACCACCAGACAACTCACCAGGGTAGCGCTGCGCCGAATCTGTCAGCTCCAAATGCGCCAACATCGTAGCCACACGCTCACGAATTTCAGATTTCTTGAGGCGTGAGGCCTCCAACAACGGTAATGCCACATTCTCAGCTGCGGTCATCGAATCAAACAACGCATTGTTCTGAAACATGTAACTAAACGTCACCGCATCATTCCCCTTCGATCCGCGACGACTGCGCGCAATAGGCTTACCGTCTAGCTCAATCTCACCACCATCTGGCGCCATCAAATTTGCGATACATTTTAATAGCACCGACTTACCAATACCGCTCTTACCAATGATGGTCGTCACCGAAGAACGCGCCACCTCAAGGTCTACGCCGTCCAGCACCTTGCGCTCGCCAAAGTGCTTCTTTAACCCACTAATTTTTAGAAAGACGTCGTCCATTACAGTAGAAAAGAAGTAATCAAATAATCCGTCGCGAGCACCATCACGCTCGACCAGACGACTGCCCGCGTGGCCGATTCACTCACGCCGCGCACACCAGGATATGATGCTTTGCGATGCGTATTAAACCCACGATACGTGCAAATCGCCATCGTCACGAAACCAAATACAATTGCCTTAATAAAACCGCCCTGCACATCCGACCAAGTCACACTTTCGAACACACGGTTCCAATAGACCCCAGCATCCACATGCAACAGCACAGAACCTGTAATATAGCCGCCAAAAATACCGATTAAATCAAATACTGCCGTCAGCATCGGGAAACAAAACAACGCAGCCAATAGGCGCGGTCCGACCAAATAGCCGAGCGGGTCGATACTCATGGTCTGCAACGCGTCGATCTGTTCATCATTACGCTGAATCCCCAACTCAGAGGACATCGCCGAACCCGCCTGCCCGACCACCATCAAAGCAGTCAACACCGGTCCCAGCTCACGGATCAGCGACAACGCCACCGCAGTGCCCAGCGCCGACTCACCACCAAATTTCACCAAAGTATAATAGAGCTGCAAGCCCATCACCAAACCAGTGAATAGGCCCACAATCGCCACGATCGGAAAACAGCGCACACCGACTTCATGTGTCGCCTGAATCAACTTCGCCAAACGATGACGCTGACCAAGAAAACCACGCATGGCAGCTGCTCCGAATAGACTAATCTCTCCCAGCTCATGAACTACGGTCAACGCCGAGCGGCCAAATGTGCGTATCATGGATAAATAGGATTAAAATGGGGGTAGAAACGAAGGACTCGTTAGAGTTATGCGGTGCCTCACCTTTGCAAGTGAAGTATAAAAGAAACGTGTATTCTGATATTAATAAACAAAAAAGCGCCCCCCGGAGAAGGCGCTTTTGTATAAAACGGTAAATTCGACCTATTTCTTGTCGAGCCAGCGAGCGATACTAAGGATCGTCCACTCTTCTTCGTTACCACCGATCTTAGTGGCAGCAGTCGCACCCTTCTCCTTACCGAGCAATTGCTGAGCAAGCGGTGTCTTGTAAGAGAGGATGTCGTTTTCAGGATCACTATCCCACGCGCCAAGAATCGCATACTTATGCTGCTTACCAGTGGAAGCTTCCTTCAACTCTACGATACAGCCGATACCGACATTCTCTGTAGTTGCTTCAGTGAAGTCCGTGATACGAGCGCGAGAGAGGTCGACTTCCAACTCATTCTTACGAGACAGGAGGATGTCCTGATCCTGACGAGCCATCTTGTATTCGGAATTTTCCTTCAAGTCACCATGCTCACGTGCAGTCACGATTGCTTGCTTATTCTCAGGAATCTTCGTCGCAATTAGATCTTCGTATTCAGCCTTCGCCTCATTGAAGCTCTCTTGAGATACGATCAATGCATCGTCCTCAGAAGTATCAGCCGACTCACCAGCCAACAGGCTCTGAACGGTTGGGAACTTCTTAATGAAACGTGCGAGGAGTGACTTTTTGGTCAACTCTTCAAATCCTTGATTGAGCAACAGCGTCTGCGCGAGGTCACGAGCAGTCTCAACATTCGCATCTGCAAGCAAGTCAGGGATCAACTCGACATCATCACTCAGAAGATCACCCAATGGGATGCGGCGAGTGCTCGCATTCTGCAAGGATTCGTAGTCAATCGCGTAGAACATCGCAGCGAGAAGGCGCGGTGTGACCAACGGATTAATAATCGGCGCATACTTCTTCGAGTTACGATTCTTAACCACCCAGAAGAGTAGCGGTCCTTTGATGGTTTGCTCGTTGAGCCAACGATCCAGGCAGTAGCTGATACGCTCCTGTTGCTCCTGTTCGGACATGAAGTTGATACATTCAGTGGTGAATTTACCGCTCGAATTACGGAGCAAGTCTTCAACCATCTGCTGCCACTTATCAGGATACGTGCGGCGGATCAGATCCAGGTAACGCTTAAAGTAGAGCGCAGGCAGCTCAGCTGCGAGTTCCGAGTAGTCATTCGTGGCATCAAGGATCGATGCGGATGACGGCTCAAGCGCCTCAACATCTTCGTGAAGATCGCGGGCGAGATTATTACGCACCCACACACCATGCAAACGGTCTGCTTGGCTCAGGCTCTTCGCATTCTTAATCGCCTCAGTCAATTCATCGAGAATCTGTGGCATCTCGTCTCGAACGACTGAAATATTTTCAGACAGCGCATAAAGCTTCTCACCGAGAAGGATCTTTTGCTTTGAGTTTTTAGTCGCATGAAACTGCTCAAGAATTTCTTGCTCAGGCTTCACTGGCTCGTCGCGGAAAATGTATGGATCAGACTTCTTGATCGGCACACCGATGCGTGGATCCTTAACCAATACCTTCTTGGTAGCAGTCCACCACTTCTTGTATTTGATCGGACCGATCACACGTGACAACACGCGCTCGATCTCAGCAGTTGTCATCGCCTGACCGTCCGCAGCTGCGATAATTTCACACATCAAATCACCCGGAGCCTTTTTGATCATTTCATCGATCACATCAGCTTCGATGCGGGAACGAACCAAAATATCGTTCGGCTTAAGCACGTCCAATTTGTCCACACAGAATGCGGGCGCCATGGCATGACCTTTTTTACCTTCTTCAAAATCGATGATGATTTTCGCCTGAGCGGGATCATAATCCACGATTTTGCCGAAGCCCCAGCTGCGATGCAGGCAGTAATTACCTGGAGCCATGGCTTCAAGTTTCGCGCGTGCGGAAACTAGCTTTGGATTTTTTTCAATGAGAGCGTCTATTGCCTCTTTGTTCATAATAGATTGCGAATGCTGTTCTTAAGTCGTAAACGATGAAATATGCACAGTTTTTATACCAATGAGAAGTATTAAGTTCAATTTATCTACAGCCACCGCTACAGGGTGGGATGGCGCCATCACACTAACGGAGAGTTACCTGACGGAAAACCTCAAGGCGGATCAGCTTTTAGAGCGACTACCTGAAGATTTCTCGGGCGACCGCAGATCCAGCTGCCAGTCTCTATTCCTAGGCGCACTGCGGCACGGACACCGAGTCCAGCATGCACTACAGCCAATGCTCCGACAAAAACCGCGTGCGATGATCGAGGCCATTTTCCTCGTCGCTGGCTACGAAATGTTGTCCAGCCCCGAAGAAAAACACCCTCAAATCGTGCACCATGCAGTGGAACGCAGCAAGGCTTTGGCGGCCGCATCCGAGACCGGATTGCTAAATGCGGTGCTTCGTAAATTACCAGAAGCACTTGGCGCGACACATCCAAGCAATCGCCCTGACGCACATTTCAGTCACCCTAAATGGCTATTTAAACGCTGGAACAAAGAGTTCGGCCCTCCAACCACCATTAAATTGATGGAATGGAACCAGCGCGTCCCCGCCACCTATATTAAACTCTACGAAACTCCGTCCGAAATCCCCAATGGTCTCGAAAAGACCGAATGGGAGCATTTCTACAAAGTAGCTGGCGCCTCATGGAAGGATGACCTGCGCCCGCTCCTGAATAAAGGAAACGCCTATATCAAAGATCCATCGACTCGACTCGCCCCAGGCTTGCTCGCACCCAAAAAGGGCGACGACGTGCTCGATCTCTGCGCTGCTCCTGGCGGTAAAGCCTACGACATGGCTCATTTAATGGAGCTCGAAGGCCACATCGTGGCACTCGACCTACCAGGCAACCGCATCGCCCGCCTGAGCCAAAACTTGAAGAGCCTGGCGACCGAGCACCTAGAATGCACGATTCTCGAAGGCGACTTGCTGGAACTCAGCGATGAAGCATTCGAAGAACAAGGACTCCCAACACAATATGACGCCGTGATGCTCGATGCGCCATGCTCCAACACTGGAGTCATTCAGCGCCGAACCGACGTCAAGTGGCGCCTGCGCGGGCGCGACGTAAGTAACTGCGCCTACCTGCAAAAGCAATTACTCGAAGCCGCCTCACATTGCGTGAAGCCGGGTGGTCGATTGGTTTACAGCACCTGCAGTATTGAAGCCGATGAAAATCAAGAAGTCGTCGACGCCTTCTTAAAGAGCGAAGCAGGCGAACGCTTTGCCCTAAAAGACAGCGCAATCAGCCTGCCATGGGAAACCGGCCACGATGGAGCGGGGGCATTTCTACTCGTCGCCGAGCTGTAACCATCCTCCGATATCAGCAGACACAAAAAATGGCGCGGGTGAAAGCCCGCGCCATTGTTGTGTAAATCTGTTCGAAAAATCAGGCTTATGATTTCTTCGAGTAGAAATCGTCGATCTTCTGAGATACGTCGCGGTAGCTGATATCAGCACCATACAGTGCCTTAAACTCAACCATCGCTTTCTCCATGTCGCCCTGCTCTTCGTAGCAAGAACCGAGTTCGTAAAGCACATCCTTCTTCTGGTCTGTGACACCCGGAATTTCAGATTTCGCAAGAGTCAGCTGCTCGGCGGCAAGGTCAGCAAAGCCCTTCACCTTATAGGCCTTACCAAGAAGGATCAGTGCATTGATACGCACCTTCGGGCTACGCTGCGCGAGCTGAAGCTCCTTAATCGCCTTATCAGTCTCGCCTTCAGCGTGGTAAAGTTCGCCGAGTTCGTAGCGGTAGCTAAATTCATTCGGATAGCGTTGGACAAGATCCTCAGCTTGAGTGAGACGGAAGACGCGTTCGTCGTGGCGAAGCGCCTCCAACTCGGCTTTGAGTTCAGCGCTCTCAGGATTCGCTTCAAGCGCTTCTTCCTTCGCGATGATTCCAGCTGCCATTTTCTCACGCTTCAATGTGCCTTCGAGGCGCTCTAGATTCACATCGGCACTACCCGCTTCGAGTTGACGCGCCTTACCAATCCACTCCAGTGCGTTGTCCAACTCGCCGAGCTTACGGTAATTATTGGAAATATCCCGATAGTAATTAATATTACCAGGCTCCTCTTCGACCGCGGCCTTGGCATCCTCGATCATCGCACGCAGCCCAGCATCACCTGTCTTTGCACGACCAGCCTGCTCCAACTTCTGCGATTCTTCTTCGTCCTTAAGCTTATCACGGAAGCTTTCGTCCTCTTCCCACTTACCCTTATTAATGGACTGCTCAACCGAAGCCTTCTTAATCAAGCCTTGAATTTCGTCATCCGCAGGATGCTCGTGATAGGCGGCATCACCGATACGAATCGCCTCCTCGCTCTTACCAATTTTGATATAGGCAGACATCAGTGCCTTAACGTTCTCGGCATTCTTTGGCTCAATCTTGCGAACCTCATCATACACAAACGCTGCAGTCTCAAACAATTCTAGCGCTTCGGCAGCACTGCCGATCACCTGATGCGCCTTCACATTGGAAGGGTTTGCATTGAGCATCTGCTCTGCCGAAGCCATCGCAGCGACAGGATCCTTTTTGATCTTAGCATCGCTCCCCATGGAGAACGGGATGCTGGTTACTTTTGAGAGAAACCCTCCAAAGCCCTTGGACTTACCTCCGTTCGCCCGCTGCTGCGCTTGGCGAAGGATTTTACGTGCATCCAGACATTCTGGATGACGGGCTACAATGTTTGACATGATATCGACGGCGTAAGACGGATTTTTATCCACAGCCTTACGGGCGTTTTCAATCTGCTTCTGGAGACGGGGATCGAGATCCTTGAGAGCAACTTCTTCCATAATCTTAAACTTTAAAACATACGCGTCGATCAGGGGCGATCAATGCGCTATTACATCCAAATCCGAACATGCCGCCTTTTCCAAGTCTTTTAATGCATTTGAGACACGCTTTTCGTCCTTTCCTTCCACCAACAAGCGAAGCTTAGGCTCCGTTCCGGAGTAGCGAACCAACACACGACCATCCTCACCGAAGTCCTTTTCAACCGCAGCAATTGCTTTATTTAGCGTATCGAGCGTGTCCAAAGGCTTCTTTTCAGCGACTTTTAAATTCAATGTGCCTTGGGGAAATAAACGAATTTCCTGTCGAAGTTCAGACAGTGGCTTCTTTGCGTGGCACATGACACCGATCAACTTTACGGCAGCTAACAGGCCGTCACCAGTGGTCGCAAAGTCCGAAAAAATAATATGACCGGACGATTCACCTCCAATATTCGAGCCGATTTCACGCATCACTCGCGCCACATTACGGTCACCGATATCCGTCCGCTCGACGCGCCCGCCGGCCTCACGCATCGCCAAGTCGAGGCCTAGGTTACTTTGCACTGTGGCGACCAAGGTATTGTTTCCAAGCGCCCCAGAGCGTAATGCATACAGCCCAAACAGCCCTAGCAGGATGTCGCCATCCACGGCAACGCCCGTCTCATCACAGACAACCACGCGATCACCATCACCATCGTGCGCAATGCCCAAGTTCGCACCGTGCTTGACCACAGCTTCACCTAGCAACTCCGGGTGCTCACTGCCCACACCTTGATTAATATTTTCACCATCTGGCTGATTGCCAATCAGAATGAGTTCCGCACCCCAACGCTTAAAGGCAGCTGGCGTCGTCTCACTGGTCGCACCATTCGCCAAATCCAACACAATCTTCCAGCCCGACAAGCAGTTCTGGTCCATCAAGGAACGAACATAATTCACATAAAACGCCGCCGCATCCAATCGATAGGACTTTACCTTCGGTAAACCTGCAGGAGCAGGAGGCTCAGCATCCATCAAGGCTTCAATCTGCGCCTCTTCGACGGCGTCATATTTATGACCGCGACTGTCGAATAATTTGATGCCATTATCCGAAGCTGGGTTGTGCGATGCCGTCACCGCAATACCGAGATCCGCCTGTTGCTCGAGTAAAGACTGCGCAATTGATGGCGTCGGAACCACGCCTAGATCGTGCACATACACCTCATGCTGATTGAGCCCTCGGATCAATGCATCCGCCAGTTCAGGACCACTCGCACGAGTATCTCGACCGATCACTGCGTTTAAAGGTAACTCAGGCTTGCGCGCCTTCAAATAGCGCCCCATCGCGGAACCCAAACGATACGCGGCATCCGCATTGATTAAATCGCCGCCCACTGGGCCACGAATTCCGTCTGTGCCAAAATATTTACCCATAATAGAATCTTAAAAAACTAGCCCTGTTGATAAAATGTATGCACACGTTGCAGCCATTGCGCTACCGCACCACTCGTCAGCGTTTCACGCGCTTTCGTAACTCCGCCAGCCATATCTGGTGCCGCACCTGCGATCCATAGCGCCACGCCCGCGTTCAACAAGACACTGTCTCGCAAGCCTGCAGGCACCGCATCCTCTGCGCCACTGAGCAAGGCATGCATTGTCGCTAAATTTTCAGCCACATCGCCACCACTCAGTTCTGAAAATTCACATGCGCTCAGCCCAGCATCTGCGACGTTCAAAGTCTTTGGCACCGACGCCCGTGCGCCAAACCCTGCTACAAAATTCTCTCCCGCACAGCTCAACTCATCCAACGCGCTCCCTGGTTGAGGTCGACCATGCGCAACTAACCCGCCCGACAGACCGAGCTCACCCAGCGCATCGGCCAACGGTTGCACCCACGCCTGCGAGAATACTCCCAACAGTTGAAAAGCAGGACGCCCAGGATTAATCAATGGGCCGAGCAGGTTAAAAATAGTGCGCTGGCCCTCTTCCGCTAAGGCACGCCGCACTGGCATGATCTCCTTAAACGCGGGATGATACGCTGGCGCAAAAAAGAAACCAAAATTCAACTCACGTAGTGACTGACGCAGCATATCATGCGGCGCATCCAGGCGAATACCGAGTGCCTCCAGTAAATCCGCACTGCCACACTTCGAAGTGATTGAGCGATTCCCGTGCTTGAAAACCGGAACGCCTGCTGCTGCCACGACGAAGGAAACCGCCGTTGAAATATTAAAGGTGCCCGAGCCATCACCACCCGTGCCACACACATCGATCGCGCGACTCGCCCATTCCTCGACCCCTGGATTCAGCGCATGCTCACGAAAGGCATGTGCAAAGGCAGCCACCTCAGTCGCCGTCTCGCCCTTGCGTGCTAACGCCAGCAAACAATCTCGCTTTGATGATGCTGAAACATCTGAACGGATCAAAAGTTCCGCCACGACAGTCGCCTGATCTGCCTCCAGGTCAGCGCCAGTTAATAGAATCTCTGTAAGTGGTTCGAGTGCTTGCATTTGAAGTATGGCTCCGAAAGCAAAGGCATCCCCGTCCAATCTCAAGCAAAAACCCTATCATACATAAATTAGAAGCACTAGAAATCCAGTTTTCCGCTTTCCCTCCACACCGAATAGCACTAGCTTTCTCCTTATGAAATTGATTGGGGTCATCACACTAGCCATCTCTCTACTTGCCACTTCGCTGAGCTACGCAGCAACGACCGAAACCATAAGCGAGCAAGACCACAGCCCTGTCTCAGAGGGCTTAAGCTACACGGACGCCGTCATTCTAGGCCTGGTCGAGGGGTTGACGGAATATCTCCCCGTCTCATCCACTGGGCATCTTATCATCGCCAATGCCCTTCTAGGCCTCGATGGCGACACCCCCATGGCGGACAAGAACGGTGCGCCTATCCTCGTCAAGGCTGACGATGGCTCCATGCAAGCCTACACGATCGGTGATGCTGCCTACGCCTACGTCATCGTCATTCAAGCCGGTGCCATCGTCGCAGTCGTGCTGCTCTACTGGCGCACGATCCTCACTTTAATCCTCGGTTGCTTGGGCAAAGACAGCAAAGGACTCAAACTGGCGATCAACCTCACCGCCGCTTTCCTACCAGCCGCAGTCATCGGTCTGCTACTGAATGACCTAATAGAGTCACTCCTCGGCGATAACATCTTTGCCGTTGCTGGCGCACTGATCGTCGGCGCCTTCGTCATGCTCGGCGTCGAACGCTGGCGCCACCATGGCAACAAAGGCGCCGTGCCCGCGGAAGACGGCCCTGGGCTGAGCGAACTCACCGTTGGTAAATCCGTCATGATCGGATTTTTTCAATGCTTCGCGATGTGGCCCGGCACCAGTCGTTCCATGGCCACCATCGTCGGCGGCTACATCGCAGGTCTGTCACCCGCGCACGCAGCCGAGTTCAGCTTTTTATTAGGCCTAATAACTCTCAGCGCCGCATCGGCCTATAAGTTCCTGACTGATGGTTCTGAAATGCTAGCCGCGCTCAATATCGGCCCCGTCCTCGTCGGTTGCATCGTCGCATTTATTTCTGCAGCACTCGCCGTCAAATGGCTCGTCGGCTACTTGAGCAAACACGGCCTCGCCCTCTTCGCATGGTATCGTATCGCCCTGGCCATCGCGATCTTCGCATTGATGAAGTAGTGAAGTGATACAGACATTCCTGTCTGTCACATCAGAGTCACCCCGACCTTAAGACCCCGCACCATGAATATCATACAGAAATCAGTCTTAGTCCTTCTAATTGTAATCGGGCTTAAGGCCAACGCCTGCTGGACTATACCTGGACCCGTATCTTGGGATACTAGCTCCCATGAACGATATGACATCAAGAAGCTGAACGATGAAAAAATAATTGAAGTGTATCGTAAGAGCGAACTTCAAGAGCCGATCAGTCGATTTACGATCGAAGGTTACTCACCGATATTCTCAAGGTTCAGGGTCATAGAGGGAGGAACTAAACTGGTGCATTTAAGAGGAAATCACCAAGTCGAAAATTTAACAGATGCAGCGATCGAAGTGTATTCACCCGAGCAGAAGCTTTCGACAATAGAAGCTGGCAAGTTGACGGATAAAATCATCAATCGCCCTAGCGATTATTCCACCCTGTCGACAGACCCTAGAACTTTCTATTCTTCAGGCTGGATTGAGCTAGATGACAGTTCGATTGAATTCTATAATTCAATTGGAGACTACGTTTCCGTCGACCTCGCCACATTGAGCATCCACAAATGGCTTATTACTAAAGGACATGACGAAAGGGAGGATCCAGACTGGAACTTTGAAAACCAGTTAGATGACCTTAAAATTCAGGTTAGAGAGAATGCAGGCCGTTTTGAGGTGCTGATATGGCAACCTGAGTCTCTACCATATCAAATTAAATGGGTTAATTATACTAAGACCCATCACAATAAAGAGATCATGAGATTTGTGCTCGGTGAGGATCCATACCGCCACATGCCTCGCCGATTTTCAGGAAAGAAAAATGTGACTTTTTTCCAGATGACTGTAGATCCTGAAATTAAAGGCGATGACGTTCTAACACTAGTAACTGATCTCACCAATCCGCTAGACGGAGAACATGCGAGACACGTTTTTAGGATCAGTTTAAAGGACTTCAAAAAGAACTCTGTCACTTGGAAAGTGGCTGAAACCGCCCTCCCTAGCGAAGAGCGATAGCCCTCGCCATCTTCGCGTTGATGAAGTAGCGAACTAGAGAACGTCGAACATCGAACATCGAACATCGAACATCGAACATCGAACATCGAACATCGAACATCGAACATCGAACATCGAACATCGAACATCGAACATCGAAGCCAGATAAACAGCCCAAAAGGCCAAACAAGCGAATTATTCAACGTTCGAAGTTGAGCGTTCAATGTTCGACGTTCACCAGCTCCACTAAAACGTATAACTCAGGCTCGCCTTCAGCATCCGCCCGGGCTCATTCACTACGGTAAAGTCACTAAAGGGATTACGCACCTGCGCATTGTGCATGGCATAGTTCTCATCAAATAAATTCGTCACGGCGCACGAGAGTGTCCAATTTGTCTTAATTCTACGCTGACCATAGATGGATGCGGTCACCCAAGAGCCAAGGTCTTGTTCGTGCAAGTCGGTGTCCACCCGGTCTTGATTGGCAGAGGCCTGCACTTCGAATTTCAGCAAGCTCAATTCGGTTTCATACTGCAAGGCCGCCTGCGCACGTAGTGGTGGAATTTCCGCCAAATCGCTGTCTCCGTTACCGGAACTTTTAACTCCCTCTTGCCAAGCCATACCCATCGCCAAGCTCCAAGTTGCATTGATCCGATAAGCTGCACTGCACTCCAATCCGTAGAGGCGCGCATCAATATTATCATAGGTCTGCACCGTGCCCTCCGCAACTGGATAGATATAGCCATCCAGCCAACTATGAAACGCGCGCAGTCGTAAGTCCCAATCGTCCGTCAGAAACTCGACTCCACTCGTAATTTCAGTCGAACGCGGCGCATCTAAGTTCGGATTGCCAATCCAATCGTTACTCATCCCAGGTTTATCGACTTGGAGATATAGCTCCTGAGGATTGGGCGCACGCGCCACGGAACCGACACCGGCAAATAAAGCAGTCGTATCGGTCAACTGATAACGCGCAGAGACGCACGCGCTAGGCTCCACTTCGGAGAAGCGATCCACATCACCCACCTCCGACTCCAGAAAGTCAGCATTCCCCCGTGGATCTATATTGAAGTAGTCTAAGCGCACGCCCGTCTCAATACTCCAATCAGTGTCAAACTCGTAACGTCCCTGCGCATAAACACCCACCGTGGTCGAAAGCACATTGGGCAACATCGAATTATCAATGTTTAGAATGGTATTATCACTATCCCACTCACGCTGCCCGAATTCACCGCCGAGACTCCAATAGCCCCATTCTGCCGCATCAAGTTCCGAATCGAAGGTAGCCCCCCAGTTCCTCGCAGTGGCATCAGTTCGCATAAAATACCCCCGCTCCAGCACGTAGTCGGGACGATTCATATTGTTCATCCCCTTTTGGCTACTCAGCCGCTTGCTGTCCGTCATCTTATGATCCGTATCGTTGAAATAAAAATCCGCAGCCCATTGTTCGAACACACCGGCCGGCTCCTCTTGAATGATGCGCGCACCGACCTGCGTCGTATGCGTTTCATCCGCATCCATACTCAAACCGGGGAATAGGACGTCCTGATCCTCTCGGCGCACGACATTCAACCGCAAAGTGCGCCCCTCTTCGAGCAAGTATTCTAACTCACCACCCACGTGCCATGCCTCATACGCAGAGTCATTCTTATATTGAGGCAAATAAGCAGCCAGCCCTGTCGGCAACTCCGTAATCCGATCCCCAGACCCGTCTTTATAAGGATCTCCGGTTAAGTAACCACCAGTGACACGCCCCGCCCAGCGCCCCTCGGAATAACTACTCCAAGCGGAATACTGCTGCTGGTTAAAACTCCCAAGACCTGCCGTCGCAGCGCCATGTATGCCTGAATCAATCGGCGCGCTGACGATATTAATATGCCCACCCAAGGAGCCTGACCGCTTCAGACTAAAAGGCCCCGTTGCAATTTCGACACGCTGCGCATTTTCAGCTGTTGCATGTGATAATGGAGGATCCATTCGATTGGAGCACGCACAATAAATCTTACGACCGTCTAGCGTCACACTCACGTCATCGCCACCTAAACCACGCACGACCACATCGTTCGACATCCCCGCCTTACGCACCAAAGAGATTCCTGGCTGAGCCATTTCCAAGGCCTCGGCCAGCCCAACCGCACCGCGACTTCGCCACTCATCTCCGACCAATGCCGTATCAGAGTATGGAACCTGCGGGGCATAGGCTCTCACTAAGAACGGCTCCAATTCAACGACTTCAAGACTACTGCCCACAAGCACTCCATTCACAAAGAAAGACGCGCACAAAAGCATCGGGGTAACACACTTCAGCATCTGATCGATAGAATGTGCATCGTCATCGCCCTCAAGCGCATCTTGCACAATTCCCCAGCTTATTAGACAATTTACCCCGAGCTATAAGCTTCCATCAAACAGTCACTACCGCCACTCATGCTTCGGGTAGCGCCCTGCTAAATCTTTGCGCACATGATGATACGCACCATCCCAGAATCCATCGAGGTCATCCGTCAAATGCGCAGGCCGCTGATTCGGTGCAAGCAACTCCACCAATAGTGGCACCTGACCATTTGCGACGACTAAACTCGCGCCAGGAACGTCATAAAAGTCCTGTAGCTTCGACGCGATAAAGGCGCGACCATCCGCCTCATAGCGAATCTTTGCGGGATTGCGGCGACGCGGCAGCTCCATCGTCGCAGGCGCATACGTATCAATATAATAGTGCTGCTCGGGACTAATCCACTCCTTCACCGTCGCCAGCGCTGGCCGATCCTTAATCTCTTTATAGCTCAACGCGCCGTGACAAATCTGCTCAATCAACAACTGCCGCGCTTCATCGTCAATCGGCGGCACTTCCGCATCCGGGCAATGCAGCGCCACGAAATTCACTCGTAGTATCCAATTCTCCACTACCGAGTCCCACGCCTTTAAATTCAAAGTGCCCGCCACCACTTCCGCCGCCAACAGCTCTGCCGCCTGATCGAGATCAGGCTCTCCCTTATCCGTCGCCGACAACACCAAATCACGAAAACGACGTTCACTACGGCACACCACTCGGCGCAGGCTCGGATCGTAGGTCGTCTGATTGCCATCAGAGAAATCTTCCGGAAAGAGTTCATCCAACCATGCAGGCTCGACCGCAGTCGCCAAACCAAGCAACACCGTCACCTCGCCACGCACCTCGCGCTCTTCGATTTCAGCCGCCACAAACAACGGACTGTCCACCACGCTCTCACGCCTCAACTCCCCCGTGCGTTCATGCACCATGCGGCAACGACGTGTTCCCGTATCATTGCGCTTCGCTAAATGATCCGAAAACCCCGCCAGCAAACACTTACAAATGCGCTCCGCCTCATCTGGCAACGCGGCCTCACGCGTGTCCAAGCCCTGCCGCTGCGCGAGTTGCAACAACTGCCGCGCCGTATCGCCCGCCTGCCGCGCCGAACCGCCATGAATCCCGAGCATCCCACACGCGTTCGCATTAAACTTCGCCGCTTTCGCTAAATCCCACGCACGCAGCTGCACAAAAAAGTCCGAGCGTTCATCGACATGATCTTCCACCTGCCGCAACTGCTCCTTACGCACACGCGCATCCCTCGACGCACGATAGAACGAACGCCCCTGGCTCAGACCCGCGATCAGCGCCACCTCAGGCAGCACACCGCGATGATCCGCCTCAAGTAGCATTCGTGCATAACGCGGGTGCAGCGGAAAGCCCGCCATCTTGCGTCCCATCGCAGTAATCGCACCCTCAGCATCCAATGCGCCCAAATCCTGCAACAAATCATGCGCACGCGTTAGCGCCTTGGGCTCTGGCGCTTCAAACCATGCAAACGTCTCAGGCTTCGAAATCCCCGCAGCAGCCAAGAGCAATAATGTCTCCGAGAGATCCACCCGCTTTACTTCCGGCTCATCGCGTTCGCCGCGTGCGCCATGCTCGGCATCGCTCCACAGCCGCATACACACACCCGGCCCCGTGCGCCCCGCACGTCCCGTTCGTTGCTCTGCCGATGCGCGACTGATCGGCTCCACTAAAATCGAATTAATCCCGCGCCGCGCATCATACCGCGCAATCCGCGCCAGTCCGCCATCGATCACGACGCGCACCCCCTCTATCGTAATCGAAGTCTCCGCAACGTTGGTCGATACGATCACCTTTGGACGCCCGCCCGAGGATACCGCCCGATCCTGCGCATCTGGCGAGAGTTCCCCATGCAGCGGCAACACATCATAACCTCGCGACTCAGGCAATGCCTCCACTGCGTCGATGGTTTTACGAATTTCAAAGGCTCCCGCCATGAAGATCAACACGTCACCTTCAATCCCCTCACGCACCGCGGTGCGAAACGCCGAAGCCGCGCGTTGCCAGACTGGAGCCGCATCCCGATTCAACGCCGCCCCCATATAGCGCGTCGTCACCGGATACATCCGCCCCGACGCTTCCACACGGGCACACGGCTTTAAATAGCCCTCAAGCGTATCAATATCCAACGTCGCCGACATCACCACGATCTTCAGATCGGGTCGCACGGATTGCACCGACTTCAACGCACAGGAAATACTTAAATCACTAGTCAGGTGCCGTTCATGAAATTCATCAAACACCACGGCGCCCACACCTTTGAGCGTGGGATCCTGTAAAATCTGCCGCAACAAAATCGCTTCCGTCACAAAGCGGATACGCGTCTTCGGCCCCACGACATTTTCAAAGCGAATCTGATAGCCCACCTCTTCGCCCAGCTTACAACCACGCTCTTGCGCCACACGTTTCGCCAACAATCGCGCCGCCAAACGCCGAGGCTGCAGCACCACCACATCGCCCTGCACCTGCGCCGCATCGATCAGAATCTGCGGCACCTGCGTCGACTTACCCGAGCCCGTCGGCGCACTCAGCACCACCCGCCCGTGCTCAGCGAGGCCAGCAACGAGTTGATCGGCGACAGAGTGAATCGGGAGCGATAGATGAGAATCAGCCATATCCAGACTGTTAAAATTACATTCCCCACGACGATCAATCTTCATCTCGTCGTAGGGAACACTCAACACCGCACGGAACCGCTTACACCTAGGCCAAGGCTACGGAGGACGAGTCGCGGGTTCCGCTACAAAATACACACACGCCGTAGCGGACTGACGAAGTCGTTTCGACCAGAGCCACAAGCGCGAAGCACCAACTGGCATCGATATTGCTTTCCGCGGCAAAGCTGCCAGACAATGGGGCATCCACATATACCATGACCGAAAAATCCAAAAACACACCAGAGACGACCAATTGGCCGGCATTATTACGTGGCTCCGTCTTGAGCAGTGTGCAGTCGAAGCACGTGCAATACATCAGTTTAGCGGATCGTCGCGCACAGGTCATCATCACCATCAACGCATTCCTCATCCCGCTCATTCTCTCTGGCTACAAATCCATGCCAGAAATCCGACTAGGCAGCCTAATCGTGGTGATCTGCGCCGCATTGAGTATCTTTTTCGCCGTCATGAGTTTAATGCCCAAACGCTTTAAGGGCAACCATCAGGGCAGCCGAGGCTTGCTACATTTCTCGGGCATATGGGGGCATAATGAAGCGGAATACCTCGAACACATGCGCGTCGCACTCGACGACCGCACCACCATTACCGAATACATGGTGTCCGACATCTATCACCTGAGTAATGATGTGCTGCGACCAAAATTCTTTTGGATACGCCTTAGCTTCTACGCATTCCTCTCCGGGCTAGCCGCCTCGCTAATCTTGGTCGTCGGCCCCTTGTTTTTATCGTTTTAAAATAAAAACTCTCGCCTACTTGCTGCAACGCAGCACATGCAGCGTCACTTCAGGCATACAGTTTAAGCGGGCAGGAAGCCCGGATGCGCCCGTGCCACGACTCGTGTAGCCTTGCAGCGAACCCTCACGCCACACACCTGACAACACATGCCGCGGCGAGCTCTTGTCATGCATGACGACCATTCCACCCGGTAGACAGATCTGACCACCATGTGTATGCCCTGCCATCAGAAAATCGAAGCCCAAGCGTGCTGCATCGCGATACGTTTGCGGCGCATGTGATAGCAAGACCTTACACGCATCTACCGGCACTCCCCGCAGCGCATGCTCGAAATTATGACTCTGGTAAAAATTAGGGTCATCAATCCCGACCAGATATAGCACGTCTTCACCTCGTTGAATTGCGACATTCTCATTTAATAAAAATCGAATCCCCGCCGCCTCCATCACCGGCACTTTTTCCAGCGAGTCGTGATTGCCCAGTGTCGCGTAACAAGTGCCCGTCACATCTTTTAAAATCTCAATCGATGCTGCAGTCGCTCCCGAGTGATCACTAAAGGTGCACGTGCGGAAGTCTCCCGTCACCGCCACACAATCATACTGCAGCGGTTCAATCACTCGCCGCACCGCCTCAGGAAAGTCCGGGTGCAAATCTGCATGCAAATCCGTGAGCTGAAGAATCGTAAAACCATCAAACGCAGCCGGCAACCGATCCAGCACCACTTCATTGCGCACCACTTGAACATCAAAATAATTGCGATGCGCTCGGTTCCAAAAACCGCTCACCTTCAGGCACCCACGTATAAACCCATACAAATCCCAAAGATGCTCAAAACGAAACAGACCGCGCCCCTGTCCTGCACCACGGCGCGCGCGCATGATCTGCTCTTTCTCCAGCCGATGAGCAAACTCAGCCGCTCCCATACGTTCCGCCAATGCAATCAGCGCAGGATCCTCAGGGTTATTTGTTAGGTCGGTATGCATTTTACACCCGAAAGAGAACGCAACAAGCAGACCGTTGCCAATTGAAAACGCCTAGCCCTCAGTCTCTGACTGTAGATACAAAAAAACCCTTCTCGCAAGCGAGAAGGGTTAATTCATTTGGTCGGGGCGACAGGATTCGAACCTGCGACCCCCTGGTCCCAAACCAGGTGCGCTAGCCAGACTGCGCCACGCCCCGTTTCCAAAAGAAGACGACAAACCATCACAAATTTGCACCCTGTCAATGCTCTTTCAAAATATTTTTCATCAATTTTTGTTCGCGCTTTGAGCCCATCTAAACAAACCTGACGCCGAAAGCATGAGGCAGCGTCCACCGACAGTATCTAAAGCCCGAACAGTCCGCCACTTAGCGACTGCCATGCTCGTTTTCCTAGTGACACAATTCGGCCATGCAGCGACTCTGCAGGAACAATTAGAGCAAGCAGTTTCTTCCTTCGGCCAAGGTGATTACGCCTCCAGCTACTGGCAATTTGAGAGCATGGAGCTCGATTATGGCACCGAACCTGAGTTTTTAGCGCGTAATTTTCAACAAACCATCCTCCCCGTGCGTGGCTATGCCGCACTGATGGCAGATCGCCCAACGGACGCGCTGATCTACTTTGGCGAACTGCTCAGCCAATACGAGCCACACCCAGGCCTGCAGGCCTTCGCACTCTACAATGCAGCGATTGCGCAGTCGCAAACCAACGCACTTGCGGCAGCCGCACAGACCTTTCATAACTTCCAACTCACCTTCCCTAACTCCAACGAATCGGCGCTCGCCCTATTACAAGAGGCGGATCTGCGCTACGAGATCGGCGATGCCGCGCAAGCCACCGAGCTACTCGACACCTTCTACGCCTCAGATGCGCCCGTGACACTGCGTATGCAAGCACGGCTACGTGCGCTCCAAATCGCCGGCGAAACTGGCTCGACCGACCGCACACGTGACATTCTCTTCAACACCGACTGGAACGTTGCCGCGATGCCCGACATCGCGGTGCTCAGTTTTGCCGCTCTGGACGCTGGCGACCTGCTCCTCAGCGAAGGACACTACACCGAGGCTGTGCGCGCCTATCGACTGACACTCCCTCGCACTGTATTGATCGAGAAACAACGCGCCCGCCTCCAAGCCGTGCAAGCGGCCCTAGCTCAACAATCCCTGTTTGCCTCAAGTATCTGGAAGAGCCATTCCCAGCAACTGGTCGCACGTCTCACACGCCAACTCGACCTGCTCGAGCACATGGCCGACTACACTCCGGGGCTTTATCTGCGCTCAGGCCAAGCCTATCTACTCGGACAACGATTCCGTGAAGCCGCGATCCTATTTCGCACCGTCGCGCAAACACCCGAGTTCGAGCCCGACATCCGCGCCGAAGCCCACTACCGATGGATACTCACACTCTGCGAAGCCGAGGACTGGAACAACGCCCGCGCCACCGCTCAACAATTCCTCAACGAGCATCCTGCCCACAAACTCGCCAACAGCGCGCTCTTCCTGATCGCTCGTGCATACCAAGGCGAAGGGCAATACCTCGAAGCCATTACGGTGCTCGATGATCTGATCGATAACTTCCCCGACGACCAACAAGCCCCTCGTTGGTATTTCACCCGCGGCTACAATTATAGCGTGCTTGAGCGACAAGCCTCCGCCCGCGTTGATTTCGAAACCGCACTCGAGCGCTATCCGAAGAGTAGCCTCGCCGAACAACTCGAAATGTGGCGCGGTCTCACCTACTTCTTCGAGCGCAACTACCCCGCCAGCCTCGACGCACTGACAGCACTTAAAAAGAAAGCAAAAAAGCACCCACTGTATCCGGAAATCAACTACCGGATCGCCAACGTGCTCTACGCACAACGCAACTACGATGCCGCCCTTAAAACTGCAGATGCGCTCATCAAACAATTCCCCGACCATCACCGCGTGCCCGAGGCGCAAGCCCTACGCGGCGACATCTTCATGGGACAAGGCGAACTCATCCGCGCTGCTGACGCCTTCCGTCAAGTGCCGCCCGACGACGCACAGCTCTACGACTACGCAATCTTCCAAGCATCCAAGATCTACAAGGCTCTCGAACTCTACGACCTACTACGCAAGCATCTGCAAGCCTACATCGACCGCGACGATGCCAACGAACGCCCACGCGTCAGCGAAGCGCTCTATTGGATCGGCTGGTCGCTCCAGCAAGAAGAGCGCGGAACCGAAGCTTTCCCACTCTTCGAAGAAGCCCTCATCCGTTTCGGCAACGATCCAAAGTCTCGGGGCGTAGGCTCCATTCTCTCCGCCTACGCCGATCTCTATAAACGCCTAGGCAAAACCGACAGCACGTTGCCTGCCTTTGAAACATGGCTTCAAGACGCCACAGAGCAAAGCCTCGCCGACGGACAGCCCACTTGGTTTGCACGACTCACACTCTTTAATTCGAATCGCCAGCGCCGCACAGCCGGCGACGAGCGCGCCGAAGCCACCCTACTCTCCATCCATCGCTTTGTGCCGATCGATCAGCAAGACGCCGAAACCCTCGCCAGCGTCGGTCTCGTGCTGATTCAACGCGGCTACGACTCAGCCGACGATTACTGCGAGCAACTACTCACCGAATTCCCAAAACGCTTCGAACGCGGCACTGCCTACTTCGGCAAAGCGCAACTCGCCGCCAATGCTGAACGCCTCGAAGAAGCCCGCCGCTGGTTGCTCCGCTTTCTCGAAGAGACGCCCACACATCCACTCGCCCCCGATGTGCGCCTGCTCACCGCTGACATCCTCACCCAACAAGGCATCTACGAAGGCGCACGCGACGTGCTCAACGAAATTTTGCAGATTAAAGCAATGCGCGGCCGTCCACATGCCCGCGCGCTAGCTGGCCTCGCCCGACTCGAAACCGAACTCGAGAACCCTCAACGCGCCATCCCTTATTGGCAACGCATCTACACCCTCTACCGCGCCTATCCCGAAATCATCATTGATGCGTATTGGGAAAGCGCCCTGCTGTTCGAGCAAATCGGCGACAGCACGGCAGCACTTAACACCCTACGCGAGATGCTAAGCGACGAGCGCCTGCAAGACTACGAGGCCTATCAACTAGCAACCGCAAAGCTTCCCGAGCTCGAAGCGAGGGAACGTCGAACATCGACCCCCTTGAACGTCCAACATCCAACGTCGAACTTCGAACATTGAATTTGAACACACCACGCACAAAATCAGCTCTCAGACAAAGACTTCGACGTTCAGCGTTCAACGTTGGACGTTCGACGTTCAATCTCCGTTCGACGTTCAATCTCAGTTCGACGTTCTTCTGCCTGTTCTCCTTCCTAGGAGTCACACTTCCCTTAACCGCCGCCATTCCCACCGCTGAATACGACGCGATCTACGCAGAGCTGCATCAACCGATCGACGTGCACTTGAACAATGGCCGCACCATCCCTGGGCACTCCATCGATGTATCCGGCGATCAAATACAAGTCGCCACCTCGGAAGGCGCCGGAGAAATCATCCACACTTTCAACGTTAATCAAGTCGATCACTTCACCATTCCTGGCGAGAGCTATAAGAGCCTCGCCGTCGAATGGATGAAGGCAGGCGAAACTGAGAATGCCCTAGAGCTGATGCAACTGCTCTACCTGCAGCGCGTCAAAATCCTACCATTAATGCCGCCCTCGGAATCGCACTTCTTCATCTACTACGTCGATCTCATCCTAGAGTCAGACAACCCAGCCCGTGCCATCGCGGTGACCGCGATCCTCAAACCGCAAATCACTCATCCCGCGGCACTCCGAGCACTCGACGATGCCGTGCTCGACAGCTACAACACTTTGCAACTCTACGAAAAAGCGCGTCCGCTCACTGAAGCGTGGCTGGCTCAACGCGATCCCTACGGTGATTCAGCGCTCGGCTATTACACGCACAGTGCCGACCTACTACGCAGCGAGCATTACGACGAAGCACTCGACACCGCGCTCCAACCGATCGTCTTCTCTACCCCGAATCCGCCCCAAAAGCTCGCGCACTGCTACGCCGTCGCCATCAGCGCAGCCCTAGGCTTGCGCGAGAAAGACTACGCACTCACTCTCTATTACGAGATGGAAGAACGCGCACTCAGCTGGCCAGCTGAAGACCCCACCTTTGAAGCTCCTTTCAAACAACTCAATGAGCACCTAGAGAAACAAGCAGACAAAGCGAAAGACCCAAAAGCCAAGGCCTCAAGTCTCAGCTCTCAAATCTCAAACTCTCCTGTCACCAATCTATGAAACCATACGCAACCAACTGGCGGACACTCGCAAGCTACGCCCCCGCTAGCCTACTCACACTCGCACTCACCTCACTCGCGCACGCTCAAGACGCCGCGCCCGAAGCAGCCGCGACCGCTGCCGAAGACAGCCTCAACCTCTGGGGACTCATTCAACAAGGCGGCTGGGCAATGTATCCACTCGGCACCTGCTCGTTGATCATGTTCTTCCTGATATTCTATTCGTGGAAAGAAACCGCCCCGAAGAAATTCTTTACAGCCGATCAATTAAGCGCCGCGAGCAACGCACTGGAAAGCGGCGATATCGAGCAAGGCCGCAAACACCTCGACGACGGTAGTAACCTACTCGCCCGCGCCCTCTCACCTGCGTTAAAGAAGATCAAAAAAGGCCGCGAGAAAGCCGAAAATTTGTTCATCGAAAACCTGGAAGCCGAGGAAAACGGCGTCTCACAATGGGTCACCTACCTCAACGTCGTCGCGTCCGTCGCACCCATGATCGGCCTGCTTGGCACAGTAAGCGGCATGATTAGCGCCTTCCAAACCATTGGCCGCGGGGGTATGGGGCGCCCTGAGTTACTGGCAGGTGACATTGGCGAAGCCCTCATCACCACCGCCACTGGCCTAGTGATCGGCATCCCAGCGATGATCGCCTACTTCATTCTACGCAATCGTCTTAACTCCGCTATGATCGCCACCGCCCAAGCAGGCACCGACCTGATCGAAGCCGCAGACGAAGCGGACGAGGCAGAAAAGTGAAACAGACATTCCTGTCTGTCTCTGCCGTGTGAGCCACTCAGAGTGACCACTCCGACGTAACAGGCAAGAATGCCTGTGCCACTTAGGTCCAAATACAAAAACAGCACAGGCAAAACGCCTGTGCTGTTTGTTAAAAAATGGCTTCTAAAAACCGCGAACGGCGCAGAGGCCGTCGCTTCCGCTAGCTAGCAGATTCGCTAGCGAACTTGAGATCTCCTGCAGGCGCTTCGGTTGGCTCAGGGGCTTTATTCAAATTGATCCAAGGCTTACCGACTTTAAGCAGTGGCTTGCCAGCGACACCGTTGATGATGATGGCAGCCATCATATACCATGCACAGAGCGCACAGACGATCAGCACATACGCAGCCACTGTGTTGAGCACAGGGAAGCCAAAGTGGCCGACGTCAAGTAGTAGGAAACCGATCACAAGTGTCGTAAAAGTGGTCGCCATCGCAGTGTGGATGAACCAAGAAGCCACCCACAAAATGAGCGTAAACAGTGTCCATGCAATCAGGAAGAAGCCGACATCCGTTCCAGAGGATGCATAGATCCCAAAGTGGTTGAGCATAAAAATAATGCTCAGCCCGATCCAGAACGCACCATAACTGCAAAACGCAGCAAAACCGAAGTTGTTGCCCATCTTTTGCTCCATGAAGCCAGCAATTAACTGAGCCATGCCACCGAACGCAAAGCCCATTGCGACGACTGGCCCGAGGCCGCACAACCCAAGATTGTGAAACTGTAGCAACAGTGTTGTGAGACCAAATCCAGCAAGTCCGACGACTGCAGGGTTTCCTAATTGAACTTTATTCTCTGCCATAATGCGGCGAAGTAACTACATACACCGCGCCACCACACCATCTATTTACGACTGATCTGCTCAATAATAAGCACGCAAACTGATAACTAACACTAATACTAATCAACTATAGTATAAGCATTTTGATTTACAAATTAGATATTATTCAGCTTCGCAGCATTGCTTCGGCGACTTTTTCCATTTAGCGATTTAGGCTATGATCCGCTCCAGTGCCTTAAAAGAACTCAATAGCATCCTCCACGAAGCCCCCGGCGAAGACGGCGACTGGGGCTGGTTTAGTCGCGAACATGCGGTGATCGTCGACGCGGTGCTGCAAATGCTCGGACACCCGACGAAAGTGGTCGACGGCCTACTGATCATGCAAGACGGCAAACACACGCTGGCAACTATCCCGCTCGGCCATGCGTGGAATCTGATTTACGATGACCGCCTGTTCGATGCCAGTATCACCACGCATCACATGACCTCGCACTTCAAGGAATTCACCGCCGTGGACACGAAGCGCCCCGACATCTGCCCCTATCCGATCCACTACTCGGCAAAGCTCCCCGACTCGATTCGCAACCCAGATCGCCCGAGCGGACTCTACTACTACCGCAAAGAAGACTTCAGCTTTGATTCCGCAAAACTCCTGGAAGACCCGTATCAATTTATCCACAAACCCGAAGCTGGCACCCCCGATCTGCTCGAAAGCTACGGTCGCGACATTTTCTTCAAACTCGCCTACCACATTTACCTACTACAAAAGGGGCAGGCCAAACCGCTCCCGAAAGAGAGTGACGACCTCCTAGAAGCCGTCGCTGCCAGCCGTGGCGGCGCGCGCAAGAAGGTGATCGCAATTCTGGACGGCAGCGCAGGCATCTAAAACTCATCAAAATAATCCCAGTAAAAACCGCGATTCCAGAAGAAAAAGTTTTGCTTCTGTGGCTGTGTTCGGTTTGATCCGGTGCATGCACGAACTATCCGGAACCGTAAAAGAAATCTTCGAAGAACAAACCTTTGGCAGCGGCTTTAACAAGCGCGCCTTCGTGGTCACCACAGAGGCCGACAAATACCCCCAAGACGTTCAATTCGAATGCCTCAAGGATAAAGTCCAACTCGTCAGCAGCTTGAACAAAGGTGACAAAGTCAAAGTGACTTTCGACATCAATGGTCGTGAGTGGCAGGGTCGTTACTTCGTCAATCTCGCAGCATGGAAGATCGAAAGCCTTGCAGGTGGTGGCGATAGCAGCACACCGCCTCCCTTCGATCCAGCCGACGAAGTCCTCGACGAAGAGCCACCATTTTAAGCTCGAACACTCTTTCCCAAAAAGGCCGCTCAACACTGAGCGGCCTTTTTTGTGCGTATCAATAAAGTAGGAGCGGCTTCCAACCGCTTGACTCTGGGGAGGGACGAGCTCCGCCTCGTCTGGCGGCGTGCTGGAGCTGTGGTTGAGTGCGTGGGATCTGTGCTGAAGCTCCGCTGACGGCGCGGAGGCCATCCCTCCCAAGTTCGCCCCTACTTCCGCAATCGCCCGGCAAGCACTCCGGCAAACATCAATTGCAAGGGGTGAAAGCAGATCATTGGAATCAACACCATCGCAGGGTCAATCACTCCTGGGGCAGCCAATAAAATGGAGGACGCCAGCGGCAAGCCCGTGGCCATGGATTTCTGGCTCGCGCAAAAGAAGGCGGCAATTCGCTGCGAACGTGTCACGCTCAACCACGACGAACTCCACCAAACCAGTGCACAGGTAGCCAACATGACCGCCCCAATGCCGACAGCGACTGCAAAGATGAGCCCGATGGATAGCTCATCCAACAGTCCCGAGCTCACACTCTGCGCAAACGCGGCATGCACAATAAAGATAATAATGCCACTACTGATCGGCTTCGCTGTCTTTGCCATACGACCTGCCAACGCACGCATAAATTGACGAGCGACCTGCCCGACGATCAGTGGCAACACCAACAGCCGAGCTAAGCTCACAAAAATCCCCGTCAAAGAGATCTCAATCGCAGTCTCACTCGCCAAATAAGCCACTGCAACAGTCGGCACGATCAACACCGCCAATAGATTCGAAAAGATCGTCGAAAAAATTGCATTGGCGGTATTGCCCTCCGCAATCGAAGTAAATGCGATCGCCGAGGCCACCGTCGTTGGTAAAATCGACAACAACCAAAAGCCAACGCACAATTCCGGCGTTAGCAGTAAAGACAGCGGAATGAGCAACACGCCCATCACCACAGGAAACCAGAGGTAATTCCACGAAAGAACGAACACATGGAGACGCTTCGGCTTATAGCCCGCCGCCAACGAACGCGTCGGCAAGGAAAGCCCCTGCAAGAAGAAAATTAGAGCCACACCTAACTGCGTCGTCCACTCAGTATGCAGAAAGCCACCCTTGGTCGCGGGTTCAGGACAGCAAATGGCGAGCCCAACCCCCATCAAGAGGCACAGTATAAACCCATTTGTCCGTAGTAATTTCTTCATCACCAAACCTGCGACTATGTTGCAAGCAACCTACGAGTAAAGCACTCACACACAGTCGAATGGACAAGAGGGTTCACCTGCATTACAAACACGACCTGCGAAAATCGCGCTTTCTTTATATTTTGCATTTGAACTACTTTCACTCTAATCCCCTCGACAATCATGAGAATTGAAACCGCCACCTTCCGCACCAGCGCACTCGACCTCGAAGCATGCCCGCCCTCTTGGCAGCCTGAATTCGCATTTGTCGGCCGCTCTAATGTAGGCAAGTCCTCGCTCATCAACATGCTCACTGGCAAGAAAGAGCTCGCGAAAACATCCAGTGTGCCCGGCAAGACGCAGCTCATCAATTTCTTCGACATCAACAAGACATGGAGCCTCGTTGATCTCCCCGGCTATGGCTACGCACGGCTTTCCAAGGCCAAGCAAAACGATTTCAACATCAATGTGAGCGGCTATCTCACGGAGCGGGAAAACCTAAAGCATGTGTTTGCGCTGGTGGACTCCCGTATGGAACCACTCGAAGGCGACCTCGCCTTTATCGAATGGCTGCAAGCCTGCAAACTCCCCGTTTCGATTGTCTTCACCAAATCGGACAAAAGCTCGGATACGACTGTAGAGAATCACGCGCAACAATTCCTCCAGAAATTAGACGAATGGGGCATTCAAGCCGTCAAAGCCTTTAGCTGCTCTGCGAAAACCCGCGCCGGGCGCAACGAGATCCTCCAATTCATTGAGACGATGCTACCGAAGGTTAAAAAGACCAAAAACCAGCAGCCCATATCTTTGGGTTGGATGCAGAAAAAGAAGCGGTAGGCACGCGCGGGATTCCCACATCGACGGGGCGCTCTCATTCAAACCTACAGGATCAGTTCGCACTGATATTTCGAGTTTTTGATATGCTGAATGTCAAGAAGCGGAATTCAGTCAGGCGCCATCTGGCGACCTCGTTAATTCACGTGAATCAACGTCCATTCCCGGCTCCTAAAAATACACATCAATGCAATGACTCTCAGCTACTTACAGCATTTGACCCCATGCGTAAATCGGTTTAGGATGACTGCCCAATGAAAGGGTCGAGATGCATCTCTGCACTTTATTCTTTATTTTTACGTTACGTAATAGCATAAAAACAAAAACGACCTGACTAGATCACTGCCCATGCCTCTCTCGCCTCCCAGAACCGCCGCCGAAGTCACCTTCGATATCAATCAGGCGAGTGATTTAGCAAGCAATCTGCGCCTCTGGCAGGCCGAGTTAAAGGAGGTATCCTCACGCAAAGAACTGCTCAAACGGATTCAAGACGCACCACCGCTACTACGTTCACGTCTCAAAGACCAAGGCTACTGTGATGCGTATCTAGCCGCTTACGTGGACTGGATTTGCCAACTCACGAATACCACCGCACCAGACTGGGTGACACAGTCCCACCGAGTGGCGGATACACCCATCACCGACGACGCAATCGACTTAAGCCTCACACCAGAAGCATTTCGACAGCGAAATCTCTTCACGATCCCCACAAACGTAATCCAACTACGCCGAGGACGCCCGAAGAAGAGCGAGGCTCACAAACTGAAGAACAACGCCGAACGGCAACACCGCTACCGCCAACGCGTCAAAGAAAAGCTCAAGCGCCTCGAACAACTCGAGCGCGAACTAGAAAAGTAGCCTCGGCTCTCCAGTCTACCTCTCCACTTTTCACTTCCCACTTCCCACTTCCCACTTCCCACTTCCCCGAAATGATTTCCCACAAACTGCTGTCCAACTGGTATCTGCAACTGGCCGAGCACCTCGAATCCGGCACGATGCTAGCGGAGGCGCTCTCAGTCTGCACTGGCCCATCAGTCAAAGATCGATTCAGGATGAGTGCTTTAATCGAAGCAGGCACTCCAATAGAGGCAGTCATGAACACTGCACCTGCTTGGCTACCGAAGGCCGACCGCGTCTTCATCAGCACAGCAATGGAAACCGGTCGGCTCCCACAGACCTTACGCAACCTCTCCGACCGCCACGAGCGTATCGGAGCGAATCAGCTCAAAGTCATACTCGGCATACTCTACCCACTCGGCGTCTATCACATCGCCGCCCTCGTGCTGCCAGTCGTTCGAATGATCGACTACGAAGTAGGATTCACTTGGGATGCCAAACAACACCTACTGCAAAGCTCACTACTCATCGGCCCACTCTGGGCACTCATCGCACTCATACTCTTTCTAGTTAAAACCGACAACCCGATGCTGCCGCGTATTCTGCGCGGCATTCCTCTGCTCCGGCGTTACAGCAAAGCACAGGCACTCGCCGACTTCGCCTACGCACTCGGCACCTTCATCGACGCCGGCGTGCCAATGGACAGCGCATGGGGAGGCTCAGCACGCATCGCACACGATCCATCCATCACACGCGCCTACCGCGCGATGGAGCCGACCTTTGCCGCAGGCGCAGACCCCGCCACACAGCTGAAATCACATAAAATCTTTCCGCCCGACTTCGTCGCCTTCTACGCAGCCGGCACCCAAAGCGGCAAACTCGACCAGATGATGCTTAAGAGCGGCCAACAATATCAAACACAGGCCAACCACGCGATGACCTACGCCTCCATCGTTTATCCCACACTACTCTTTGCCTGCGTCGCCGCATTCATCGTCTTCACGATTTTCCAAGTTTACGGCGGCTATTTGGATCTGCTCAGCGAACTAGCTGAATAACACTAGCTCAATACACTGGCAACGCCTCATCCTCATACCCGGTGATCGCGATGGCTTCGATCTCGATCAACCAACCAGGACGACACACGGGTGCCCAGACCACGACCATTGGTGTATCGGGGAAGCGCGCTTTTAAGACGGCGTTGACTCGTTCGGCATCATCGGGGTCGCGCAGATACACGATAAAGTGTGCGACCGCATCCAAATCGGCCGACGTATCCTGCAGCAACGCTTCGATATTTAGAAGTGTTCGGCTCAACTGACCGAGCACGTCGCCTTCGTGCAGTATTTCGCCTGCGGGATTAATACTCGCGGTTCCAGAAATATAAATGTGCTGGCGGTCACGATAACGCGTCGCCGTCGCACGCTCGAAGCTCACCCCATACAGGTGCGTCGGGCCGAGGTGGTCTGGCGCCTGCAAGAAACGGATCTGCTCAGGCAGCAATCCTGCCACAGCATACGCATCCATCGACACCTTCACTGCGGCCTGCGCCGAGCGGCCTTCAATACCGGTGCTGGCGATATAGTTCGTTTGTGGCGTTAAGCCATGCTCCAGAAATAATTCACGGCGCGCATCGACCAAGCCCTCATAATTCGAATCCACATCGCGCACATACAACCATGTGCGCACGACATTGAGCGCGAGCGTCATCTTACGTTGCTCCAAGAAACTCACATAGTCTTCGAAGATGGTATGCGTCTGCGCATACGAATCTGACGCAGTGGCATCGACGAGATTCGTTGTCCAATAATGCGTTAGCGCTCCACGCTCCCACGCTAGCGTGTTGCCCGTTCGACGCTTGCGCAAATCACCGTCGGTCGACTGCACATGATAGGCCCAGAGCGCGACTTTGCCACCAGTCAACGGCGGTTGCCCAACGAATGACGCCACGCATGGCGCTTCAAGATCTGCCAATGGGTGCCCCTCCAAGATCGCTTGCTGATTGGCAGGATCACTACAGAAAAAACGCCGCAGCACGGCTCCGTCTGGATCGAGTCCTAAGTGCGAAAGTGCATACGCATATGCCTCTGCAACACGTTCCAGCTGCAACTCAAAATTGCCACTCAGGTTAGGCTGAATCATTAAATGATATTCCGTCAGCCCACCTCGTCCAATGAACGATGCAGCGTGGATCAAGGCCTCGTCTGAAGTATACGGAATCGATGCTTTCACTAATTGGAGCGGATGGAGCGTTTTCATGGTTTAGAAATTTGATACGGTATCGCTGGTAACACGCCGATCGAATAGTTGGAAGTCTTCTTCGTTTTTTGATTCGAACGACTATCAACCACCTCAACGATTAAGTTCCCCTTAGAGCCTACTATAGCGAGTGCTTCCGCACACTTAAACTGTAGATGAATACCATCTTCCTCGATACCAGACTCAGACAGCGTCACTCCTTCAGGCGCCTGCAACAGTCGGAATTTAATCAACTTGGCCTTATTGGGCATACGCGAGACTGGAAGCACGACACTCACAGTTTGACCCGCAGAAAAGTCAATCGACACCTTCACGACATCTGGCGCAAATACCAGTCGTTGGTAGTTCGAAAACGATAACGCATAGAGCTCTTGAGCTGGCAACAAGTGCCGCCAGAGAAAGGCCTGCATGCTATTATCCGCAGGGACAGCCAGTCGGCTAACCGTTCGATCTTCAGATCCAGCGACAGCCTCGATCTGTAATTTCTCCAGCTGGAATTTCTCTAACTTCAATTTAGCCCCACCATGCCACTCCAAGGTCGCCCACACTTCATTTTGCCCAGACTCGACACGAGCATGGTTTAAATACATACCTTCGGGCGGATCCACTAAGCGAAATTCAACCGCCCCATCAAAGCCGTCCATCCGATTCACATAGAAGCGCAACGGGGTGTAACCTGTCGGCCGAACATTGAGACTCGATGGCGAAACACGTGCTTCAAAGTCCGGAATCGGATTCGAAAGACGCAAGCGATATTTATAAGCGGTTCCACCATTACGTTGCACATCCTCGATCGAGATCAAATACCGTCCATCTTCGGGTAACTCATACGACAAATACGAGTCTGCATAGTGCGTCATCAAACCTGGCCCCAGATGCAAGTGCTTACGCTTATCCACATGATCATCATTCAACGCCAACATCTCACCGTGCGGGCTGAACAGGCGTAGCAATGAATCCATCGGCGAGTCAAAATAGCGCGCCTCGACTTTAGCGATCAAAGTCTCGCCCGCCCGCCCATTAAAAGCATACAGATCGACATCGCCCGGCTCATCGATTCGCCCAACCACCATTTGCGGCAGACTCACAGTATCTGCATTGAGGGGGGTGTAATTCGGCTCGTCTTCTTTCAGCAACGGCAACGGCTTTGCCTTATAATCGACGTCCGTATGCTGCAGCGTATTTTCAGGGAGCGGATTGCTGGAGACAAATAGTCGATACACGAAATTCTCGCGTCCGCGATAAATCGCATCACGCACCTCGACCAAATACGTGCCACCACGTGTAAACGTAAAGTCGAGCCGAGGGTCCGGGTCGCCATAGGTATCGTCCACATAGGCCAGTCGTGTGCCATTCTGATCGAATATGGCCAACGTGGCTTGAAACCAGCCAGGCACGGCATCAGCCACATACGGTATCAATCGGCGCGCCATCAAATCGAAGCAGACGCGTTGCCCTGGTTCAAAGTGAAACAAAAAACGATCCACATCGCCAGGCATCACCTGCCCGTTGATCACAGCAGGCAACTGTTCCACAAGCGCAGAGCTGGAGTATGAGCTGGCATCGTCATTCGGCTCACGCTCGAAAAATTCAGACACACGACTCACTTGAAAACGAATCGGATTACTCAGCCCGGACTTCGAGAGGATACGCATCTCCCGATAGCCTAGCGATGCATCCGCAGCAATCGTCACCTCAAGGGCAACCTGCTCAGCGATCTGCGCATTATACTGCCGCAAGTTAAATGTGTCCAGATACGCCTTCAATGCCAACAGCTCCTGCTCATCCATCTGCTCGATACCATCGAACACGGCACTCGGTGGCATCTTGTCTTTCTCAAGCTCGGCAGGAGTCAGCTTCTCATAGGATTTAATGATATATTTCGGAATCGCCTTACCAGTCAGTTCGAACTCTCGCTTAGCGATAGACATCTTGAGTATCGTCTTACGCCCACCGTTCAGATTTCGAAGCGCGCCATAGTGTTGAACGACCTTCACCTCCACCCCTTCGCCGCTCACGATTACAGACTGCGCACCATTGAGATACCGCCCGCCCAACAACACTCGAAATGTCTCCCCGACCTGCCCGCCAGAAGGATACGCATAGCCGAGATACGCATTGGTCTGGGCCTGCTGAGCGAATACCCCGAAAGGCAATAGCACCAAGAAAAGAAAAAGTGACCGTATCGTATTCATCTGATTACGACACGCTGGGCATGATTTCTCGCAGAAGCCCCGCACGCTTGACTGACTGATCCGATTCCTTCGCAAGCACAGTCATCTCAACATCATGCGGGTTCGGCAATTTCGCCTCAGGGTCGATCCCCATCAACTCATACATACTGCCAAGTAGATCGACCGGATAAACGGGACGATCGCTCACTTCTTCGCCACGCGCATCGGACTCGCCGACCACATTGCCACCCGCAAAACCGCCGCCAGCAATCATCGTCGAGAAACAATTTCCAAAATGCCCACGGCCACCACTCCAAGGCGGCTCCCACTGCACCTTAGGCGTGCGCCCAAATTCACCACCGACCCAAACAATCGTGCTATCCAGCAAACCACGAGCTGAGAGATCCTGCAGTAAATTCGCTACGCCTTGGTCCAGTTCCGGAAGCATCCGATTCATTAAATTAAAGTGCCCCTTGTGCGTGTCCCATCCTCGATAATTAATCGTCACGTAAGGCACGCCATTCTCCACTAAGCGCCGCGCCATCAGACAGCTTTGTCCGAAGTTGTTGCGACCATAGCGTTCACGAATCACATCATCCTCTTGGCCTAAATTAAAAATGCCACGCGATTCACCGAGGATTAATTGATACGCCTCCGCTTGAGCTGAATCATACTGCTGAAACTCCACACACTCGCCCAGGTTCCGTCCCAACAGATCCATCTGCCCGAGAAGCTGACGACGCGCGGCCTGTCGCTTATCTGAGATCCCTTCGGCCACGATGCCCTCTACGGCAAACACCTCCTTATTCGGGTCGCCGCCCGTTGAGAACGGTTGATACTGCGAGCCCAGAAAGCCTGATTCTGAAAAGCGCCCCTGCGGACGAGTCAGCACCACATACGGCGGCACGACTCCATCGTAACCGACACGCTCACCTTTAAAATAATTCACCACTGCACCCATCGTCGGGTGCACATAGCGGCTCGGCATATGGCCAGTCTGCGTCAGGTAAGACGCCGTTTCGTGCGCATTCACACCATGCGTCATGCCACGAATTAGACTGTATTTATCCGCCTGCTGCGCGAGCTGTGGCATGAGTTGATTGATCCGCATCCCCGAGACATTCGTCTCGATCGGATCCGCAAACGGGCCACAGTAATCCGCCCCCGCTTCCGGCTTTGGATCAAAGGTATCCAAATGCGCAGGGCCACCCCAGAGCCAGATCTGGATCACTGCTTTGGCCCGCGGCTTAATCTGATTCGGCGTAGTGATCGCCGACAGCGGCAGGCGACTCAACCCCGCGGCTCCGGCAGCATAGAGGAGCCCACGCTGTATTGCTTCGCGACGTGTCAGAGTTTCGTAACTATATTTCATAACAGCGCCTCCTAGTGATTATACAGAAATTCTTTCGAGTTCATCATCGCCCAGATTAGATCCTGAGTCGCGGCCCAACGTTTTTTGCCCTTCCCCGCACAATATTGTTGAGCAATACGCACTTCCGCATCCATTGGCTTGCGCCCGTAAAATGCAAGATACAGCGGCGTCAATTTCTCACGATCCAGCGTCCCCTTCGACACCTGTCGAATCCACGTCGACTTATTAATTTTTTTCAAGACATGCGAAGAGTTCAGCATGTGCAGTGCCTGCTTATCAGTCATTGAAGAATCCCGCTCCGCAAACAAACCCGTATCACGCGAAGGTCGGCCAAACAGTTGTAAAAACGGGCTACTAATACTGCCATCCGCAATCGCTATCGTGCGCGTATCACTGGGGATGTAAGTAAACGGTTCGGGGATCATACTCACATAGGTCTCTTCCGTCCCCGTCAATCCACAGAGCACATCCGCCAGCACTTCAGCATCCAAGCGGCGCACAGGATAGCAGGCAAAGTGCTCCGCTGCCGAGACAGGATCGCCACTCGGCAACGAGGACTGTTGATAGGCTCGAGAATTTAGAATCACACGTAAGACATGCTTCATATCGTATCCCGACTCGACCAACTCACGCTCTAAGTAGCCGAGCAGCTCGGGATGCGTCGGCAAGTTATCCGCACGGATATCATCCGGCTCATGAATCATCCCGCGCCCCATCAACCAGGCCCACTGCCGGTTCACCATATTACGCGCGAACCATGCGTTCTGCGGCTGGATTAACCAATCCGCAAACACCTCGCGCGGATCGCCCGTGGCTGGCATCTGAATCGCCTCGCCATCCGGCGTGACCAGAGCGAGCTCGGTAAACGGCTCAGGATCAACATACACGATCTCTTCCTTCCACTCCGCCGTCGGCTTAAATGCGATACGACTGAAAAATTGCTCAAATTCGAGGCGCTCCGACTCCGGCCAGTTTTCCAAGCGTGTGCCCATAAAGGCCAACGCCGCCGCCTGTGCGAGCGAGGCAGCATCCTGCCCCTGCACTGCCCGATAGAAATTCACCTCCGGTCGCCTGAAATTGCTTCCACTACTGGTCAACAACTCGCGTGCAAACACATCATAGGGCTTATTCTCGCGCAACGATTGATAAATCCACTCATGATAGGCTTGAGCCGCGTTGGGCCACAGGTTGATCGGAAACTCCGACTTCACTCGAAGCAGATCGCTCCAGCGCATCGCCCAATACACCGCATACCCCTCACTCGCCAGCAACGCATCAATCAGCTCCGCACGTTTCGACACACTCTGGTCCTGCAGAAAGGGCTGCACCCCATCAGCCGGTGGTAAACTCCCCGTGACATCGAGATACACGCGCCGCAAAAAAACGGCATCCGAGCAATTCGCAGCAAACTGAAGCTCCGCCGCCGACAGGCTCGACTGCAACAGGCGATCCAGCTCGGTCATCTGAGCAGGCTTGCCCGACTCATACGGCTCGACGATCTGCTCTTTCGCCCCCTGAGCATGCACGCAGCACAGCAGGCCGACGACACAAAGCATACGCATGTAAAATGTCGAAAGACTTGAGCGCATAAATTTCACAATGAGAGTCAGCAACAAGTGCGTAGTTAAATATCAATGGGGGTAAAAATGAGACAAAGCGGACTGAGGCAAATCCCGAAACTGACAGAACCATAAAAAGCCTATAGCCCCAAAAAGACGCCTGGGGCCACTTCTATAATATACAAGTATCTAGAAAAGTTTCGCAGACCTTCCCATTAAAATACCGACTGGTGTTTTAAGGCAAATCTAATCACGCATACCATCCCACCAATCCGCATACGACAGCGATGCTCTCAAGAGCATTCCCCCACTGCATCAAATGCCGAATGAAACCATGATCTAGATCAAAGGTCGCCTCACCCGGTTCGGATCAGCCCTAAACATCAAAAAGCAAGAAGCCACTCGATGTAGTGCACCAGATCGTCGACATGCCCCGTTGACTTCATCAATGCCACCAACAGTAGCAGACCTAGTAGTCAACCAAAGGCGCGCGAGTGGTAAATCTAGCCCAAGACGGTGATCCAAGTCCATCCACGTAGTCAAAAAATAAAGTCAAAGCCCTACCCTCCATTAAGCTACAGCGCTTATTGACACGTGCCATATAATAGTTGCTAAACGATTATATCAACTAGCAGCACCATACAAGCCAATTCTGCGAACACTTAAATAGTCCAAGTAAGTCATACGACATGTTCAATTCTGTTATTTAGGCAGACGAACTATCATACCGATCATTACACTCACCATACTTTGCTTAGTGTATCCGATGCCCTGAGTTTTCTAAGAAACAGACGATGCACTCTCCAGATAACACGCACTTAAGCGCTAAGACCAACTCCTCTCGAGTAGCCGCGTTCACTTTAGTGGAAGTCATGGGCAGCATGTTTCTCTTCACACTATTTGCACTTGCGTTCATGAAGGGGTTGCTCTTTTGCAAAGTGACTGCCGAGGACAACTTGTATGATGCCACGGCACTCACGGTCGCCATCAGCACGATCGAGCAAATGAAAGGTGCCAGCATAAGTTTGCTCGAGAGTCCGCCCACGAGCGGAGGTAAAGAGACCTTCGAAATGATCATCGAAGACAACACTCCACACACTGTTTTCCTCGGCGAAACGAACCTCCTACAGGTGCCAATCGTAACCAACTCAACAGGTTCAGTGTCCAAGACCTTAGACGTGACGATCATCCCCGACATACAAGAAATGGATAACAACGAAGGTTTTTGGTTATCCATTCAGTATTCCTACGACCATCCGCGCAACGGACGAACACGCACCTACACGGTTCACAACGCACGCAGCACAATCAAGGCTTTTTGACCACATGAACTCTACCCTCAAAAAAAAACAAGGCTTCACACTCACTGAAGTCATCGTCGCCGCGACTATTCTAACCCTTGTGTTAGGCTCGCTCACCTCTTTCTTGCTAAGCAGCACAAAGGATCTCTTCTGGGCGACTAACAAGTCTTTAATTAGTAGCGATGTGCGGAGCTTCACCACACGCATCAGCAACGAAACCCTAGGAGCCAACCATGGCTATGTCTATGAGAGCTTCGCCCCTTCGGATCGTGACACCAAAAGTGATCAAAAAGAAAGTGGATTAACAGGCGACTGCCTGGTTCTAGTCCATATGGACCCCTACCCTGACGAAGATGACGACAAGCATTACACAAAACTAGTGGTATACTTCAGATCGCCGGATGAGAATGGTGAGAGCCCCGTCTATCGGCTAGAGAAAACCTTTTCGACGCCCCAGTCCATCGACACCACTAACGGCATCAGTCATTTTGAGCAATTTCTAGCAACCCATTTCCCTGACAGTGATGATACCTCTGATGTCGTATTAGAGCTTTCCCGGGGGCTCGCCGACGGCAATCTGTTCCGCAACTTTGGCAATGGCACCTTTATTGTGAATGGGGAAATCCTCCACGGCAACAAGGTCAAAGAAGTCACGAACACCTACAATCTAACCATCTCACCGAGAGGATAATCATGAACAATCGCAAGCAAGGCAGTAGCCTTATTCTAGTCCTCATCATCGCGACTGTCATAGGAGTCGGGATCTACTCGGTAATCGGACTCGTCAGCACCGAGTTCCGCTTAAACAAAAAGGCCATCGTATACAATGAAGCAAAACAGGCCGCCGAAAGCCTATTACAGTCCAGTATGGCGGATTTAAAAAGCCGCTTCGAGAATCAAAGCGCCTTTCCAACTGACACACTATCCCCAGAAAAAAGTCCACTCTACATCTCATCGGAATTCATACAGATACATTCAGATACTGACAGCCTCAGTCACCTCACCCTACCCACTAAGACTGTATTCACCTCTGAAAGCGACTTCAACACTGAGCCCACTGAGATCATCGGTGGTCAAATCCCGCCTGGAGAATGGCGCTATATCGACCCACTCGTTCCAGGTAACGAACAAGACGAACTCAAAGGCACACGTGTCTTCGAGCGTAGCATTGAGATGATTAGCAAGGCGACTGCAGCGCAAACACAAGTCGGCACCTCAACCGTCTATGCTCGACAATTCCTACAAGTGCGTGATGCACCACTATTCGCCTATGCGATCTTCTACAACGTTCCACTCGAAATCGCCCCAGGCGCTCAAATGGAAATTCATGGCCCTGTGCATGCCAATACAAGCACATGGCTCCAATCAAGCGACTCTCTCGACTTCTACTCAAAACTAACCATTGCTGGCGACCTAAGCCACGGGCGCCACCCAGACGCCACTGGGGGCACTTCCAATGGCGACATCACGATCACCAATAGCAGCGGCGTGCAAACCAGCTTACAAACCACTGACGGCTGGATGGAGACAGGCGTAGACGACTTCGTTGATCTAACCAACCAAGCATTTGGTGGAAACCTTCAGACATCTGAGCATGGAGTATCAGCCCAGAACCCAGTTGGTGTGAACGATTATATCGAAGACACCGACTCTTCCACAGATCAAAAAGAATCCTACAACAGTGCCTACAACCTGATACAACCGATACTCAACGAATCTGAATTGGCATACCCCTCAGCGACCGATGACCCAGAAGGCTATGCAGAAGCGACCAGGCTCAACGAAATTGAAAAGCAGAAATACGCCTACAAAGCAGGGCTAATCATTCGGGTCGACAGCAGCGGCAACATCAGCTATAGAGCTGCTCGCCGCGATAGTGACGACACAATACTATATTATGACAATGGCAAGCAATCGACACGACGCCTTGAGCCGACTACGGACATCGCAACGTATAAGCCGTTCACTGAGGATGATGGCACAATCACCAGCGGAATGTATGATGCACGCTTAGGCGAGGATCTAGATATGATTGAAATTGATGTGGGTGCCCTCAAAGACTTGGTGGATAAGAATGATGCTGCGGACTGGGACGATACAGGCAGTGACGACAGCCAGCCCGAAGAATGGTGGAATGGGATCGTCTATGTCGATTTTCCGGAGCAAAACAGCAGCTCTGATCGAGACGATAATGTAAACCCAGCCATTGAAGGATGGGGCGTTAAGCTCGTCAACGCCGAGACGATTCCGAACCCAAGCTTTGCACAAGATGACAACATATATGGCATGTCTCTAGCGACCAACCAAATGCTCTATGTCCAAGGTAACTATAATGCCGATGGCGATCTTGATACAGGTTCTCCGACAGAGGCTGATAACAGTAATTTCGGCGCAGTCGACGAAGAAGCACCTGCCGCATTAATCGCAGATTCGATCACTTTCCTCAGTGTCGATTGGGATGATGCCGATAGTAATAAAGGCAAAAAGGATCACCGGGTCGCAGGAGATACCGAAGTGTCCGCAGCGATACTCACCGGCCTCGTGCCTTCCGGCGAATCAGGATCAAATAGTTATAGCGGCGGCCTTGAAAACTTCCCCCGCTTCCTAGAAAAATGGAGTAATAAAACCTTCCTCATACGCGGCTCGATTGTTGCCCTATTCGAAAGTGAAGTCGGCACAGCCCCTTGGGCTGGCGGGGAAGTATACAGTCCGCCCAACCGCGCCTGGGGCTTTCATGAAAAATTTGGCGAAGGCTACCTGCCACCAGGCACCCCCAACACTCGACAATACCGCGCAGTCGACTTTGAGATCATCAATAAAGATACTTACGAAGAATATGTGCAACGCATCAAAACTTACTACTAGCCGTCGGCCTTCGCTCGCACTTGCGGCGATCACACTCTGCGGCCTATGCTTAGTCGGCAGTGCCATACATGCCGCAAACACACCTCCGACGATTCCAGTGCAGGCAATCGATACTTATACTGTATCGAACTACAAAGAACAACACGAATCCATGCTGTTGGATCGAACTCGGCTAAAAGGACGAACTGACATTTTGCTCAAACCCATCCCTTCTCACCGATTGGTGAGAAACGAACCAGGGGTCTCTGCTTGCTTTCAGATCCCCTTAGCTCCGGATTTTAAAATCAAATTGATCTCTTTCCCGAAGAGCGCCTTTAAGTATCCACTAGACGTAGCAACATTAACTGCGTATCTCAATGGACTGAGTCTCAAATTCGAACAGCAACAATTCGAAATCTTAGAAGTCCCCGAAGTGACCACTGGCCGCTCGAAATTCAGAATCTTTGGCAAACGTGCGCTGACACTGCGCTACTCATGGGACGTAGGCCCAGTGGGCACCGATGAACTAAAGCGCATCACCCGGGGCGAGAACTGGGTGCTATACGATGATGTGATACACATTGTTATCATCGAAGCTCCAAGTGACAGTTTCGACCAATACTACAAAGATGCTCGTAACTACTTGAAGTCAATGAGCCTGTTTAGCCCGAGCGAATAGGAATCAATCAGCAAGCGTGTCGTAACACGAGGCATGCGCTTTGTCATAGTCGCGTGCCCACGGTGGGCGAGCCACGTGCCCCGCATAAATTAATCGCACTGCCGCACGTAGTTGCACCTCATCGAGTGGTAGCATCGCCATCAACCCATATTCTTGGGAGGCTAGAGGCATTAAACTCGACTCAGTCTGCGGATGATCGAGAAAGGCCATCATCGCCGAGACGAATGCCTCCGGCTCTGGATACTTGCGAATATAGTGCTCACGCACCCCCCAGAGCGACGGCGACAACATCGTCTCGCGTGTTTTATCGTCGATACCATGACAGGTCGCGCAGTGTAAGCGCACCACGCGTTGTCCCTCTTGAATCTCCTCAGGGGTGAGCGTCAACGGCTGCACAGAGGCATGCCGATCAGCAGGCTCACAGCCAACGAATGCCCCGCAAAGTAGGCTGCTCCAAAGCAATAAACGACGCTGACGATTCCGCATGCGAAAGACTACTCAACCATCGAAAAATTCAGCCCGAGTTCTTTTTCTAACTGAGTGATTTTACGACGCTCGTTCGGCTCGATCAATGTGATGGATACGCCCTTCTTACCCGCGCGAGCGGTGCGTCCGCTGCGGTGCGTGTAGTATTGCATCGCATCTGGCAACTGGTGCTGGATCACAAACGAAAGCCCCTCCACATCAATGCCGCGTGCGGCGACATCGGTAGCGAGTAGAAACTGTGTGCGCTCCTTCTTAAACGAGCGCATCACCTTATCGCGATCCTTCTGGCTCAGGTCCCCCTGTAAGACGCCAACGGCCAATCCGAGCTTGGTCAAATCTTGCCCGAGCGATACAGCTCCTGCGCGCGTGCGGCAAAAAATCAAGCCACGGTCCTCGCCACAGTTTTTCAGGTATTTATAAATAAAATCGGTTTTATCCTCACGCGAGCATACCGCGAACTGGTGATCGATATTCTTATTCACCACGTGCTTTTTATCAATTTTCAGCATGTGCGCCTTGGACGACATGTTCGCTTCCGCAAGGCTCTTGATACGCGCCTGAAACGTCGCCGAAAACAACCACGTGCTCTTACGGTCTTTCGTCTCCTTAAAGATCGTCTCCAACTCGGACTGGAAGCCCATGCTGAGCATCTCGTCGGCTTCGTCCAAAATTAGATGCTTCACGGACTGTAAACGAATCGCCTTCAACTTGAGCAAATCCATCAAGCGCCCCGGCGTTGCCACAACGATCTGTGTCGGGCGCTGGAGCTTCTTCACCTGGATGTCGATCTTATCACCACCTGCGAGCACCTCGGTAAAAATCTTAGCCGAATATTTCGTATAGCGGAAGAGTTGCTTGCCGATTTGCAGCGCAAGCTCACGGGTCGGCGCGACAATCAGGGCTTGGATCTCTTTAAAAGTCGGGTCGACCTTCGTCAAAAGTGGCAGGCCAAAGGCCGCAGTCTTGCCGGTGCCAGTCTGCGCCTGAGCGATCAAATCACCACCATCAGCCATCAAAAAAGGAATCGCGTGCTCCTGAATGGGCGTAGGTGTGTGGATACCGAGTTCCTCAATGCCTTGAATCAGGTCGTCAGGAATACCGAGTTGTTTAAATGTAGTTGCCATCGTTTTGTCTGCTGTCGGCTCGCGAAATCATCTCTGCGGAACCATGAATAAGAGGCACTCTGCGCACTCCGAGGCAAATGACGAGCCATGAATCGCGTAAAAGCTGGCCAGGTTCTCTAGGATGCACGCTTGTCAGCCCCGCTCGATTCCTATTGCGTCTGCCTCTACGTATGAAAGTTGAACGAGGAGAAATCATCACACGCAGCCTGACGGGGCGTTGCCCAAATTGCGGTGCCTTCGGCATGTTTAAGCACTGGTTTCGGCTCAACAAGCACTGCTCGGATTGTGAGATGCCACTCGAGAAAGAAGACTCTGGGTTTTACTTCGGCACCACATCGATCGGCTATGTGCTAGCGATCATCGTCGTGATCATCCCAATCTGCATCTTAGTCGTGCAAGACATCATCGCGATGTGGACAGGCGTGATCATCGGTATCGTCGGCTCGGTGCTCCTGACGACCCTACTCTACCCGTTGATGCTCAGCTGGGTCATCATGAGCTACTACACCATGTTCCCGCACGAACTGCCAGCCAACAGCCAGCCAACCGACGAATCGAACTAGCTCCGATGCCAGAAACCGAACAACCTGCACTGCCCTATGCCACATGGCAGCCCACCGCACAGGCTCACTTAAAGAAAGCGCAGCAATGGACGCTCCCCTACCGCTCGCGCCGTGCGTCAGGCACAATGCACCCGAGCTATGATTTCATTTTTATCTATTTTCGCTTCGCACCCGCACTCCTAGAAGGCTGGCACCCAGGGCTCGGCGTTACATTTGAAGCGCCCGAAGACATCGAAGGATACAGCGAGAAATACTACACCCGCATGGGCAACACACTCTCCCTTGACCCCTCGAAACTCGACGCGAAAGCGCGCAAGCGCCTGCAGTGGCAACTCGACCTCTGCCGATCGATTCAACGCAAGCCCGCGCAGTTCAGCTGCTACGGCATGCACGAATGGGCAATGGTCTATCAAGGCGGCCCCGAAGGTCGCCCGCGTCACGAAGGGAAGCTGCCCATGCGCCTCTCTCAAGCAGAGATCGACACCATCGTTGAGCGCCAACCGACCTGCTGTAGCCATTTCGATGCGTTCCGCTTCTTCACTGAGACAGCGAAGCCCTTCAACAAGCTCAACCCCACGCAGGACGAGCGCATGCAGAACGAACAACCGGGTTGCCTACACACCAATATGGATCTGTATAAGTGGACCGCCAAAGCGATGCCTTGGGTCGGATCAAATCTACTGTGGGACACCTTTCAATACGCGATCCGTTGCCGCGAGATCGATATGCGCGCCAGCCCCTACGATTGCAGCGCACTCGGATTCGAAGCCATCTATATCGAAACCGAGTCAGGCCGCGAAGAATACCAACGCGAACAACGCGCGCTCACTGAAGCAGGTAAGCCACTACGAGCACGCCTGATCGCCACATTGGAAGCGCTCCTCGAATTAGCTCCAGAGTAATCCGCCATCAGTGCACATACGAACCCACTTCGAGTAAAAACTCAGAGCTATGTGAACTTGGTCGCGAGCGAGTATCGTGTTGAACTCAGACACAGCCATGCTCCGTCTGCCCCCAAAACTCCTCAAGCACCCGCTCGGGTGGGTCAGCTCCTCTTATTTTGCCGAAGGCATCCCCTTCGCCCTCGTGATCTGGGTAGCGGGCACGATGTTTAAAGATATGGGGCACAGCGACGGGCAGATCACCCTCGCCACTGCCAGCGTCGGCATCGCGTGGTCGCTCAAGCCACTGTGGGCAGCGTTTCTCGATATGTTCCGCAGCAAACGATTCTTCGTGCTGCTGATGGAAGTGCTCATGGCTGCGCTCTGTGCTGGAGTTGCGCTGGCACTGCCCTTTGACAACTACTTTCAAATCACCATCGCGGTGCTGTGGATGATGGCCTTCGCCTCCGCCACGCAAGACATCTGCGTCGATGGCATCTATATCACCACACTGGAGAAATCAGATCAGGCCAAATACATCGGCCTACAAGGCGTCGGTTGGAATGTCGGCCGCATTTTCTCGACTGCCGTAGTCGTATGGATCGCCGGAAGCCTAAAGGAAGGCGATGCACACACCGCAGCCTCGGCATGGTCCATCGCATGGTTCTTTGGCGGTGCGACATTCATCGCACTCGCCGCCTGGCACAGACTAGCACTTCCTACTGGTTCGCCAGCGACGAAAGTCGAGAGCCCCAGCGCAGTCTTACGAGGGTTTCTCGATACCTTGGCAGCCTTCTTTAAAAAAGAACACATCTGGGGCATGCTCCTCTTCGTCTTCCTCTTCCGCAGTGCTGAAGGTTTATTATTACTGGAAGCGCCGCTCTTCATGCAGTCCTCTCTGGAAGAAGGCGGACTGGGTCTCAGCCTCATGCAAAAGAGCATGATCGATGGCACTGTCAGCACGATCGTCAGCCTCGCAGGAGGCATGATCGGCGGCGCATTCATTTCCCGCTTCGGGCTTAAGCGTAGCCTCTTCTTTATGGCGCTCTGCCTGAATGTGCCCAACCTCTGCTATGTGTATCTGAGCTGGATGGTAACACCTGAAGCACCACTTTCGCTCACGACGATTGCCACACTCGTGACGATCGAAAAGTTCGGCTATAGCTTCGGCTTCGTCGCGAACATGCTCTACATGATGCAGCAAATTTCCCCTGGTCGCTATCACATGACACACTACGCCTATTGCACTGCACTGATGAATCTCGTGCTAGTGCCAACACAAATGATCAGCGGTCACCTCGCCGATATGATGGGCTACCGCTATTTCTTTATTCTCGTCTGCGTTGCGACAATCCCCTCACTCTTCGTTGCCCTCAAAGCCCCCTTCCCACGCACTAAATCTGCTTAAAAAAAGGAGCGAGCCATCACAGCTCGCTCCTTTGTATAAAAGCTCGTAGAGCTGCTCTACGGTGTAATATCCACTAAGCGGTAGAAGCGCGCACCCTCATCGGCTGGATGCGTCTCAGTATTCAGTCCGTCATCGGTAACCGTAATAACGGCATCGAATTGACTGACCGGTATCGCCTCGGCCCACACATTCCACGTGATGAAATCTGAGGTATAATGTAATTCATACAAACGCCCAGCCTCAGTGATAAAGGTCAGTTCGATCTCACCCGTCTCGGGATCGTGTGAAGTTGTCATGACCCCGGTTTGCGAGGCGGAAGCAGTTGCCCAGCGAATAGTAACCGCAGGACGAATCGTCGCACTGACACCGACTTCATAGTTGAAATGCACTACAACCGATTCCCCGGCAAGCAGCGGCACATTAAACTTCACCGAATATCTCGGGGCACTAGATGTCTTAATAGTCTGAATGCTTGTGGTCGTTACCGAATCATCTGAATAGTTATTCGGCGTTCCCTTCTCGTTTGTGCTACGCTGAGCGCTCTTCAACTGGATACCTTGAGGTGAACTCAGGTTCGCCAAGTCGACGATAAACGCATCGGCAGGCAATGGTCCATTATTCGTCACGCGGAAAGAATGACGATAGCGGTGTAAATCAAGGAATCCTCCGCTACTCACGAATGCCGCCGACCCACTAGCAGCCGCATTGACATTATGTGGCCCTTGAATAATAACATTGAAGGTTGTCTCAACATAAAGGAGACCTCGGTCTGTTCCCCTCACTGTGATATCGGCCACACCGAATTGATCCGTAGCGAAATCGACGACCAACAGCTGCTGGGTAGCATCCACCGTGATGGAAGTAAACAACGACTGATTGTTGCTGGTGACAGTCCAAATGATTTCACCAGTTGGAATATCGTCATCCACATCCGCAAAATACGGAGCGAGTTGACGTGCACGTGTCGGCGAATTCACCGGAAGCACCCAATCGGAATAGTCACTCACTGTGGGAGCATCATTGATCGGTTCAATATTCACGACCGTCGTGTGATCGACGCGACCATTCGTGTAACCATCGTCAATCACGAGGTCGAAGTCTAGATCACCGAGGCTGTTATCTGCACGGTATTCCATGTAATCGATGAAGTTCTCGTATGGCGTAAAGACAATCGCATTCAGTGCGGCTGTGACATCAGCCGGAGTGCCAGTCATCTGGTAGACACCCACACTCGTGCGAGTCATGCCCGGAGTGAACAAAGTTCCGTATGCTTCATTATACTCGACAGTGATATTTTGGAGCTGCTCACCATCCCACTTCGCAGGATTCCCGGCCCACTCATCGAGGTCAGTAATCGAAAGATTCGGGAACGGCTGGACCGACAACTTATCGGTTGTAGCACCATCGGCAACACCGCTCAGTTGCGGCGTATCGTTGATACCTGTAATCTCGACTCGGAAATCGGAGAAGCCGCGGTCGCTATCTGCTGCGATCACTTCTACGGTAACGGTCTCGGTCAGAGTCGCACCGGTATCATCAATCACGGTATAAGTGAAAGTTTCCACACCGACGAAGTCGGCCAATGGCGCGTAGAGCAATTGATTGTTTGGTCCATCACCATCGATCACGACGGCACCACCTTGATCTGGAACGCTCACCGCATCGATTGTGTAATCGGCGGGGAAACGAGCGAGGATGTCATCATTCACCAAGACTGGGAAGTCATTGGCAGTGCTATTTTCAAGCACAACATACACATCTGCCTCAGTCAGTTGATTGCCGACTGCGACCGTAACCGTAGCTGTCGATGTCTCACCGAAGCTATCACTGATCGTATAGTCGAAGCTATCAACACCATAGAACCCCTCAGCAGGCGTGTAAGTGATCGCAGTGCCCGCATCGTTCACCGCGACTCCACCTTGGCTCGGCGTGGTGACGGCATCAATCGACCATTGCCATGCAGCATCTGGAAGCGGGATGTCGTTCAGCAGCACATCGAGCGAAACAGCAGGCGCATTCTTTTCGACATGGAAATTGTCGTCCAGTGCGTTTGGCTGCGTCGGCAATGCATCTACGACCACGATTGTGATGGTCGCCTCACGACGCTGATCCGTGCCGTCGGTGATCTCATAATTGAAGATCTCAGTGCCTAGGCTGGTCGGCGGAGTATATAGGACAGTGGTATCAGTGAAGCTGACACGATCCACATTTCCTGGCGCTTCTAAATCCAAACCGAGATTCTCAATGCTCAAATTCGCACTGTTACTACCAGTCGCACCATCATTACTCAAGACCGGCAAGCTGTGTTCAACAGAACCGAGCAAGACGATGTAATGATCATTGAGTGCATAGAAATCAGATCCAGTCGGAACAACTTCAACCGTGACAGTCTTTACGGTGTAACCACCGCTCGCGTCACGTATCGTGTAATCGAACGTCTCTGTGCCAACGTAGCTTGCTGCTGGGCTGTAGCTGACCTTACCAGCAATGACTGAAGCAGAACCACCCGCACTCGGAGTTGTAACTGAGTCCACCTCAAAGCTGACGGGGAAGCTTGGCAGGCTGGCATCATTCGCCGCGACATCGAGTAAGTTGTTACTCGAGTCTTGCACAACAAAGAACGCATCATCTGAACCATCCAGGTAGTCGACACGATCCAGCACATCGATCGTAATCGAAGCCTGCGCCTCTGTGCTGCCACCACCGGAAACGGTGTAAGTGAATATTTCCGTGCCAGCGAAGCTTGGGCTTGCTGGTGAATAGCGAAGTGACTTACCACCATTAATAATGGATAGCGCACCACCCGCCGAACCAGGAGTCACCACACTCGTGACAGTCAACGCAGAGCCAACAAGCGGCAAGGTGTTATCGTTCGCCAACACATCGATCTCGACGGCCGACTCTCCTGAGCCGATCTGGAAGCGATCATCACTCGCAGAGAGCACGGTGTTGAGCGCATGTTGCAAGACGGTGAGTGTGACTAGCGTTACATCCTGACCACCCACACCATCTTCGATTGTGTATTCAAACGTCTCAGTGCCATAGAAACCAGCCTTTGGAGTATAGAGAATGCTCTGAGCATCCGAGCTAATCGTCACGACCCCCTCTTGGTCGGTCACATCCACTGCAGTGATATTAAACCAAGGGCGCCATGTGCCGCGTGTGGCAGCAGGATCATCCACATAAGCAGTCGGGATACTGAAGTGGTCACGGTCAATCACAGTGATCGGGAAGACTCCATTGTAAGTCGCGCTCCCAACGTAAGATTGAATCTTAACGAGCAAGCCATCACGCAACTCATGATTCGCGCTTTCAATAATCACACGATCAGTGTCCCCAGAGTCAGCAGTATAACCACCCACTGCAACTGGAACGCTACCTGCCACATCATCATTCGAGAGCACAGGCAGCACCACATCTGTGCTATCAGTAATCACCTTATAAGTATCCGGCGCAGACGACGTGCGGAAGTTATCAATCACGATGTATGGGAAGATTTCCACGGCTAGCTCGTCTTCGATCAGGCTATCGATCAAACGAGAATTCGCATCGTAAGAATAGCTACCGTCAGTCTCAATGTCGAGCGCAGCACCAAGTAGTGTCGTCACTTCACGCTGAGGAATGATCCAATGATCATCATCTGGAACTGAACCATCGATATCGATTTCGATATCGTTGGAAATCAGGCCAGTTCCACGGACGCGACTCTGAGTATCGTTTTCGAGGATCTCGAGGAGGTCATCGCTTGCGATTGGTCGATCATTAAAGCCTTCGACCTCGAGTGAGATCGTTGCTTGCGAGGTGCCACCATTCTCATCGCTAATCGTATAGGTAATGAAATCATCGATAAACTCATTACGCGCAAGCGACTCAAAGACAGACACACCTGTTGGATCGTATGTAATCGCGGTGCCATCGAATGTCAGATTCGCACCAAGGTTACTGGTCTTCGGGAAGTCGTCCACGATGATTGGAGCATCATCCGGATTGGAAGTATCTTGGTCTGGGTCCGTATCGTTCAACAAGATATCGACAGAAAGCAATGGGATCGAATTATCTTCGCCCGTCTCATAGCCGCCATCGTTATTTGCTGTCGGCACATCATTCACACCTGTCACAGTGATCGAGACTAGAACCTGATCTTCTGCATCATGTTGATCGACTACAGTGTAGTAGAACGTATCCACAATCGTCTCACCGGCACTCAATGCATCCAGTATCGCAGAAGAACGTGGATCATAAACGATGCTACTCTCTGCACGGACTGCACGGATATCTAACTTAACCGTTGCACCCAGCGCACTGATTGCCGTGATTTGGTCAACTCGTGTCGCAGTCTCGTGGATATTGATAATCTCAAGTGTAGGAACACTATCAACGAGACCACCATCTAACGGATCCGTGTCATTATCGACATCCACATCGAAATCGTTATCGAGCAAATGCGGAGTCCGTAGAACAGGAAGCAATGTCACAGGTTCGCCCATCGCATCAAACTCCTGCCATTTTGGCGCTAAATCACCGAAATTGAACAATGGTTGTGCATACAAGGTTTCATCGACGAGCAAGCGGATCGCTTGATTTTCGAACGTTCCATATGCATCGTTCGCCACATCTGAACTGACATCCGGAGATGTATTTGGTGCATCATTCACAGCAAACACACGAATCGTCGTAAGGTCTACGATTGGCGTCACTAGATCACCATCATCAATTGACAACGTGAACACCGAGTCAAAGTAACCTGGGTTCAAGAGTGGAATCAAATTCTCGAATGGTCTGAACTCGATCAAACGAAGCGCTGCAACCACCTGAGAAGGTGTGCCCATAATTTGATAAACCCCGCCTGGTGTCACCAAGAGAATATCACTCGAGTAGAGTTCTCCATGACTTGCATCAAATGAGATCGTAACCGTCTGCTGCTGGTTACCATCTTCATCTACATCACTAAGTGTGACTGTATCGAACGGGAAGGTAGATTCCTTATCAGTAATCTCATCGTCTTCTGTGCCGCCTAGCACAGGTGCATCGTTCACACCAGTGATTGTGATCGTCAGTGTCGCCTCATCACGATCACTAACGCTATCAACTAGGTTGATGACAACATTTGCCGTCTCTTCATTTCCGGTAGCGTCATCAACCGTGTAGGTCAATATCACTTGTCCTGTGCTCGAACCGTCCGGAGTGTAAGTCAAGGTGTCATCATCAGGACCAATTGAGACTAGACCAGTTCCTGAACTGACCGATGCTGCGTTAATTGATTCGATGAACGCATCCGCGACAGCGCTATTCTTAAAGATTCCGTCATTGGCGAGGACATCCAGTGAGACTGGCACGGCCTCATTGCTCAGAGTAAAGATATCATCAACTAGCCGCAGATCACCCACACGCACGGTGACCATTCCATCTCCGGTGCCACCAAGTGAGTCTGAAACAGTATAGGTAAAGCTCTCGGTTCCGGAAAAATCAATTGGTGCCGTGTATATAATGCCGTCAGCCGTCACGACCGCCTGCCCACCTTCAGCACTCACGACACTGGTGCCCTGACTATCAATTGAGGTGATGACCCAGCCTCCTGCAGAAGCCGGCTTAACGTTGTCGTTCGAGAGGATCGGAAGGAGGATCGACGACGCGTTTCTAGAAACGCGGAAGTAGTCGTTATTGGTCTCCGAACTCAAGGTGTTCGAACGATTGCTGACATTCAAGGTCACTGTGGCCCGCGCACGGCGAGAGGAACCATCGCTGATCTCGTAACCAAAAGTAACCGCTGAGCTTGGAAGTGTTGACGGAGGATTGTAAACAATGGAAGCGCCATCTGGACTTAGAGCCACGGTGCCGTTTGCCGCAGGCATGGTGTCGATACTGACGATCTCCAAGGCACCATTATTATTCGGCAGCAGCAGATCATTAGAGAGCACTCGAAGCTCATTATCGACGCTACCGAAGAAAATCTGATAGCCATCATTGTTCGCAAATAGCTTTCCTTCGGAAACGCTAACAGTGCTTCGCGCCACATTGATAGAGACACCGTTAGATATCGTGTAATCGAAGGTCTCGACTCCAGTGAAGCCGACACTCGGCGTGTAAAGAATCACATTATTCGACGAATCAATGGTTGCGCTGCCGCCACGGTCTGGACTCGTCACAGAAATAATCGTCGGCACTTTGGCTGGAGTCCCGACAGCGACTTCGTCAACGGCGTAATCGTTATCAACGACATCAAGCGATACCTCCGTGCTTCCAGCAAGCACCTCAAAGAGATCGCCACTCGCACGAATCGGCGCAGATGTCGCGCTGATGGTTACGAGCTCGGTGAAAGACTCGAGCCCAGCTTGAACTTTATATTCGAATGAAAGCTCACCACTCCATGAAGCTGTGCTCGTGACTTCGAGCTTATGCTCCGAGGTGACCTCAACGTCCAGTGTCTCGGGGGCGGTCCCGAAGGTCATGGTGGAAACAAAAGAACCAGCGGGCGAATCGGCCGCACGCACTCCATTGAGTGTCAGACCCGTCGCGTCTCCAGGAATGAGCACATCATTAGCAAGGACATCGAATACGACCGTCTTATTAGCTGGAAGACTATAGAAATCGGGATTGGATACCAGATAGCCAACATTGATCGTCACTTCTGAGATGCCAGTCGCACCATTTGCATCAATGACGTTATATGTCAGTGTGTCTCGACCAATGAACCCGGCTTTTGGAGTGTATTGTATCGCACCACCGCCTGGGAGAATCTCAGCGGTGCCTTTAGTCGAATCATCATCCAGAATTTGGATCGTCAGCGCATCGGCACTATCAGGCAGGATTACATCATTTGACAGAACATCCAGCGATACAGGGCCAGAATCAGTCGGGATATGGAAAACATCCCCGATGAGCGACAACGTATTATCCACGATATTGAGCGTGACACCAACCTCTTCGGAAACAGATCCGCCTCCACTGACCGTGTAGCTAAAGGTCTCTGCTGTCTTTGTAGATACCGAATTCGGAACGTAGAAGATCACGTTACCATCAAATGAAAGCGCGCCGTCGACACCAGTATTATCAATACTCGTAATCTGTAGCCCCTCGTCCGCAGCGTTCGAGGGAAGGACTACATCGTTGGCAAGCACGTCTAGTTCGACCGCACTAATCGCACCCTTGGAAACGGAGAAGACATCCGACTTGGCAAAAATGCGACCATTGATAGCCTCAGTCGTCACACGGACTAAGGCATTTGCACGGTCAATATTTCCGTAGCTATCCTGTATCGTGTAGACGATTACCTCGGTGCCGACAAATCCAGCCGAAGGGCTATACTCCAACGCAAGCCCATCCTCAGTAATGTCGACGATACCACTCTCACTGGGCTGTTCGACTCCAATGATCAAGAAATCTGATTGCAGTGCATTGAAGTTCAAGTCGTTCGCTAAGACATCCAGCGTGTGCGTGCCGCTATCGGTATTGACTAAGAACAGATCATTGGTCGCAAAGAGCAAGCTACCATCAGTCGTTGAATAGTCGTAAGTGTATTCGAGCGTTTCCCCGTCTGAAAGGGAGTCGAAATCAACCACTGAATCAATGAACAAAGTCCCCTGATGGTAAAACCACAGACCGATGAGCGAGTTGTATGAAACATCGTGTGCCTGATTGATTGTAAACTGATTATCGTTTTCAACCGTCACAATAAAGTTGCCGTAAAAGCCTGGAACAGCGCGAATGAAGACGGAATCACCTGAGGAAAGACCATGCCCCGGCGAAGTCACTTGAGTGAGTCCCCCTTGTCCTGCGACTGCGGCAAAACCAGTGATCTCTCCTGTCCGCGTCGCATAATCAATTGCTGCTGTGCTGCTGTCTGAAAGCGTCTGAGACGCAGACGGAACCGCAAAGAGCAAGCCAGACTGAGTCTGATCGTCGTCAGCGGCATTACGCACAAGCCCTTGGTTCGTCACATCAATGCTGATCGTGCCATCCCCGAGCATGCCGCCATTGACCTTGGAAAGGTCATTTTCCGTAAAGCTGTAGCTCTCGTCACTCGCTACAGGCATATCGTTATCTCCGAAGACGACGACGGCAACTGTGGTGTTAGCCGAGACAGTGCCGTCAGTTACGGTTACCTCAAAGCTGTCAACAATCGCACCGCTGCGTGGCAAGTTTTGTAAGACAGAGGAATCACTTGGATCGTATGTGATATTTGCCCCCTGAAGTGTCAGGCTCGCCCCGAGTCGGCTAGTCGCAGACGGTAAAGTCGGCACAATACTTGGCTCGTCCGAAGTATCAGGATCTTTGTCGTTCTCCAGAAGAACGAGTCCACTAATGGTGATGCTCTGTTCTTGTGTCGTGCTGGGAGTATCAATCATGACAAGGCCCACACCTTCGCTATTCTCAATACGGGTATTGACTGTGTTTGGAACCGATCCCACCACAGCATAAACGACGCGGGCATCTGCGAGAAAGTCCTTCACCTGATCGACAGGGCGCCATTCACCCGCAGGCAGCAGAGCGTCAACAAACGGGATATTAAGGTTCACTGTATTCTGATCAATAACAGTCACAGTATGCATAGCGTTATATGAAGCGTCCCCAAGATAGCCCTGAATGATGATCGCATCTCCACTCTCAAGTCCGTGCGCAGCCAAGGTTGCCACCGCTTCGCCAGCTGAATCGCGGTAGTCTGTTACTACAGAAAAAGACTTCAGGCTCTCGAGCTCACCGGGATCGTCCTTTAAGATTGGATCATCATTCTCGCCATTTACAGTGATTCGGACCTCAGACACGGAAACGCCCCCATGGCTATCTTCAATGGCATAGAAGAAACGATCAGTGACTGACTCCGTAAGCGCCAGAGCATTCAAGATCGGCGATGCGTCAGGATCATAACCAACGAATGTTTCAGCACGAATTTGACGTAAGAAGAACTTAACTTCCGCACCGTAAGCGCTCATCGTAGAGTCGGTAATAACAGACCGGTCGAAGGCCCCGTCTAAGGTCCATTGGCCAAGGCTTCCACTCGCATCAACATAGTCGACGTTTAGATCAACCGTGTTGGCATCGACGACAGTCACCGCATGCGATCCATCGTATGAATTCGTGCTAGCACCCGTGATCGTGATAAAGTCACCCGTGCTGAGACCATGACTCGGCAAGGTAGCACGAAGCAACCCAGAGACCGATTCACTGTAAGCTGAAACAGATGCCGCTCTCTGAACGAGGTGCCAGTGATCATCGGGCACCGCGTTGGAATCGTATGTGACATCTAGCTCGACCGTATTCGCATTGATGACGCTTACCACAGTCTGCAGACCAGAGTATTGTGAGCCCAGGTCATAGATCTTAATAACATCGCCCGCATTTAGACCGTGACCGGTAATATTTGCATCCACGTTTCCAGAAGTCCCGTTGGCAGAGTAGGAATCAATGGGGATCGGAGTCACAACGCCAGCAACATTCAACGTCGACGAATTGTCATCGGTGTCTGCATCGGTGTCATTGATCAGTAGACTTTCGGCTCCGTCAGCATACATCTCCAGATACTGGCTCTCGCCAGTGGTGTAAGTATCTAAAACTGCGACTGGAGAATCATTACGACCAATCACGGAGATACTCACAGTCGCGGGATTCAGTGAAAGATTAACCGGAGAGTAATCATCCTGCGGCTTATAGGTAAATACCAGATCACGTTTAGACCCAACTGACATCGAGTCAAACGAAGAGCCAACCGTGAGTTCGATGCCAGTGCCTACTGAAGTCATAGTGAGACCGGTTCCATTGTTTGTAATGTTAGCATCTGTTACCGTAAGCAGATCACCATCCGGATCAAAATCATTGGCTAGAACATCAAGCAAGATCACTTGGCCCTCGAACAAGCTATACTCGTCTGGGTTGCCGATTGGCGCTCCATTGCTGCCATCAATGGGGCTACCATCAGAGTCTTTGTATTCGGATGAAACGCTACCACCGGTCTTGTTCATATCTACACCATCACGGTATCCGGCGGTCTTCACGAGCGCATGCGGGACGTAGGCATGACCAAAGAATTGAGGGGCTAGCGTGATAGACTCACCTGCAGCGAGAATCAGTGGTGTAGCCACAGCACTAGGGTCCCAGAAATCCGCAACATAGCTTTCGCTGATTACGGTATTTCCAGTTTCGTCGTGAAGCTCAACTGTGCCAAATTTCAATAGGTCGAGACCGCTCTCTTCGGTGGTCGGCACACTGGCAATCGTCGTGCCTCGTTTGACGATATGACCAAGCCCTGGATTGATGCTCACACTGCTGAACTCAAAGAGTAAAGTGCCGTCTACGACCAGGCTGTATCCATCCAAATTAACAGCACCCGCATCACGGGGCACATAGAGCTCAATGAAATCCTTTAGTTTGCCTAATGTAGTGCCTGGATCAGGTAAAATTTCATTGATCATGATGCGACCGAGAGTTCCATCCTGCTGGAGCGCACCCACGTTGGCACTTGCAAGTCGGAGCACACGGCGAATATCAAGCGCTTCATTGGACTCATGCGCATCCAGATTAGCAGCCGCGCCACCGCCGATCAAGGGGTATGCATAGAGGCCGCCAGTGTATTGAGTCAGCAAACCCAACCCAGGATCTGTGCTAGTGATATCGCTGTCTTTTGATAGAAGCTTGATCTGCTGGGAACTACCACTACGCACGAGTAGTGTCGTCGTATCGTCGTCCGAAATATTTCCACCTTCGGATACAATTTCCGCGCCGCCATCGATCAACAGATTGTGCCCCGCGCCGTCCGCAAAAATGCTATTACCAACCAATGCCAAAGTATTACCGGTAACTGCGCACAATGACGTCGCAGCTGCTGCTGCGTCAGTATTCTCCGAGAATGTGCAATGCTGAATCTCAACGCGAAACAGATTTAGAGGAACTGTATTTTCGACATAAAGGGCTGCGCCCCCGAATCCTTGAGCACCTGCCTGAACATTCTGAGCGAAGGTCGTGTTCGTGATGACGCAGTCTTCGTTCGTGTAGAGTGAGATCGCGCCTCCACCCTGTCCATTCGAGGTCGTCGAGTTACCGACAAACGAACAGCGGTCGATCAGGAGTGAACAGTTAAAGTTATCAATCGCACCACCGAAGCGAGCCGCGACGCTGTCGCGAATCACACAGTCTCTGATCTCAACATTAACAGCAGGAAACGATGGCTGCTGTCGAGCGATGCTAATCGCACCTCCAAACTCACTTGCATAACCACCAGAGAGCGTCAGCCCTTGCAGCTTAAGGTCTGCAAATACTCTGAAAATCTGAATATCACCGGCACCGACGATACCGTTGCGATCCTTGTCTCCCGAGATGATAAATAGATCCGCGCCTGGTCCACGAATGGAGACATTCTCATTGATAGTGAGAGAGCGATTCAAAAAAATCGTCGCCGGGTAGGTCTCTAAAGCGATCGTGATCGTATCTCCGGACGCCGCATTCTCAACTGCGTAGCGAAGCGATCCTAATATAGGTGCCCCCGCCACATCAAAACTGTTTACGACAAGGAAGTTCTTCGGTGGTCCGATCAAAACAATCGGGATCACCTCAGTGTCGCGGTTGCTGGACTCATCGAGCACTTCGATCGTAAAGTCAGTGCGCCCTGGTTCGTTCGGAGCGAAGAGACCACTGGACGAGCTCGGCTCAAAAACCATCGCCAGAAGCGCCGCATTCGCATTCGCAAGAGTTCCGGTAAACGAATAGACGCCACCGCCGTTGTCTGTAAAACCTCCGAGGGTAGTCAGCACTCCTTTATCCTCATCATCCAATGTGATCGTCACCTCAATGTTACCAGGCTCATCGATAATACTCACACTAGCGAATGGCTTCGGGTCAACTGGGTCGATTTTCAGTGGCTCGGATGAGCCGAACGCCGGATCTGTAGAGGTGATCGAAGGAGCACCTGCAACCGCAGTAATCAAAATATCTATCGTGAAAGTGGTCGTCGTGTTACCACTGGGGTCGGTGCCAAAAAATTCGAACTGAACGGTCTGAGACTGCCCCAAGGGAATCACATCCGGAGTCGGCGTAAACACGAGGAACCCTTTGTCAGCAGCATTAATGCTGTAAGTCGTGATACTACCAACCGACGAAACCGTAGTGATGGTTCCCGATGCGCCCGCCTCGAGACCGAAGGAACCCAGTGTGTTACCGAGGAGTCGGAGCGTTAAGGTCACCGTATCGTCCTCAGGATCCTGAACCGAAACCGGTGCCAATGGTTTAACCGTGCTGTCGTCGTTCACTCGTTCCGCCACCGTAGGCACACTTGTGATTGTCGGCGGAAAGTTGATCGCTGTAACAGTGATCGTTTTCGTGATCGTATCTACGCCGGTCACTGCAACGGTTACACTAACACTTTGGGTTGAGGTCACATTCTTACCAGAAAACTCGACATTGCTGAGCGCCGAATTGATCTGCGTCAAAGTGCCACTCAGCACCACCGAATTCGTGCCGTTAAGCGAAGCATAGGTATCGTCTGCCAGACTAAGTGTCAGCTCAGTCTGTGTCGCGGCAGCACGACCTGCAACTTGAAGTCCGCTAAATGGGCGGATTGAATCCCCCTCGACCACTGTGCCAGGGATCACTGTGATATCGACAGGGGGCTCGAAATTGAGACGAAACGATTCACTCTGTGTAACGGGTGATGGAATGTTACCATCGGTAATGGAGGTCGTCACCGAAATATCTGCCGATGTTCGATCCGTAACGAGTGGATCACGCTTAAACTTAACGCCCTTAAACCATGTTCGAACTGCGGCAATCGTCCCTGATTTAGAAAAGACTCGGTTCCCACTGCTAACACTTCCAGTCGCCGGATTACTCGTATCATCTGGAGTGAATACATCGATCAGGTTGTCCGCAGAAGTCGGAACAGAAACTGTGATCGTGATATTATCACCATCGACGTCATTTGGGGTCAGGCCCGAAAAGAGCGTCAAGTCCGTGGTCGGCGACACCGTAACAACAGGGCTATTTCCGATATCAATCGACACATTCGTCAAGGCCTTGTTCGTCGGTATAGTGCCACCAAAGACAGGGGCGTCATTCACTGGAGTAATATTGACACTTACCATTTGCGGGGAAGACGTTTTGACGGGCGAGCCATTATCAGAAAGACTAACCGTCAATAAAATCGGGTCACTCGGAGAGCCGGTATTGAAATCCTGCGATGGTGTAAAAGTAAGGATACCGCTGGAGCTGATTGCGGGCTGGACGGAAAAAGAAGACTGATCCGCGACCGGCACCGAGACAGCAAAGGAAAGCGCCTGTCCACTTTCATCAGCGGGGCCCGCCGAAATCGCGGTGGCCCACGGTGAAGGACTCGTATATGCGGTATCTTCGTTAACGGTGACAGTCGAACCCTTTGTAAACGAAGGGGTGTCATTCACCGGTGTGATGTTGATTCTCAGCGTCGCGGTCGGCAATGATGCGCTCGCCGTGACACCATCATTAAGGGTCACCGTCATAGTGATCGCAGAACTAGTGTTAACATCAGCTGCCGGAGTGAACGTGAGCGTGCCGGTCGGGCTGATCGCCGGAACGGAGGAGAACGCACTCGAATTACTGATATTAGTAATCGTGAAGCTTACGTTCTGACCGACATCCGGATTGGCAGTATTCGCCCCAGAAGAAATATTAGTCGCCCATGTGGCACTGTATGCCCCTGAGTCTTCGAGAACAGTAACAGCGCTACCGGCTGTGAATGTCGGCGCGTCATTGACATCAGATAGGTTAACGGAAAGCGTTCGAGTGACCGAATCTCCGTCACCGTTCGTCGCTTGAAGACTGACCGCCTCGACGACCCCAGTTACATTTGCAGGCGGCGTCCATATCCACGACTCGCCTGAAGTCAGCGTCTGCCCTTCACTATTGAGATCTAGGCTACCATTAAGGACGCTGATGCGGTCATACCCCGTGGGGTCGCCGGCTGGCAGATTCGAGATAGTGGCTGCACCATCGACCAAGGTGAAGGAAAACGTAACATCAGAATCTTCTGTCCCGCTTAGGTTGTTGAACCCCGTAAGCACCGGTGCCGCCGCACTAGCAATTTGTGTGAGAGCAAGAGAGAGCAGGAGCCAACGGAAAGAATTGAACGTTAGTTTCATAGGTAAATTAGATTCGCGTTATTTTACGAAATGATAAAAGGAAAGAGCTGCAGGTTAACTGTCGTCTGAGCGGGTAGTAAGACGTTGGATCGTGACTGCACTCAGCGCATCGGCGAGGTGAGCGTTTACTCTCTCCGCCTGCTTACGTGCAATTAGTTCGTTGCGGATTAAATCATTCACCGCCTCAAGCGGGCGGACTGTCGCTGGACGCGCCCCCGTTTTCATAACGATCCAGCAACCATCCCCGAGAGTAATCACGTCACTGGTGACACCCACATCGAGCCCACGACCAGCCTCCAAGACGGCACTCGGGATACGGTGATTCGTCATAGTATCAGGAATCCAACCCACATCGCCCCCTCGATAGCGGCTCAATTGCTCGTCAGAATATTCACTGGCGATTCGGCCAAATCCTTGATTTCCGGATAAGCCTTGCGACTCAAAGAGCGATACTGCTTCGCGCAACCGCTCCTCCGCCTCGGTTTGTTGGGAGGACGACAGCTTGTTACTCACTTCGATAAAAAGAACCGCCAGACGTGTCGCTCCAGGAATCGTAAAATCGTCCAAACGCTCGCGATATGCAGCAGTCACGGCTTCCTCGCTGACTTGCTCTAGAGCAGGATCTCTGCCTTGCGACTGTTGTCGCAACGCATGAATTAGCAAGCTGTCCATACGATGTGCCACCACTGGATCATCTGCGAGACCCAAGTCTCGTGCATACTCCACCAGTGCGGCACGCTCGATCAACTCCTCAAGGGTTTCCTCTTCTGTAAGTTTGGGCAACCCAAGTAATTTTTTACGCGCATACTCACGTTCAAGATCGGCCTCGGTAATCGTTCGGCTACCAACAACCGCATAAACCTGCACGGTTGAATCTTGCGCAGACTCCGATTGTGGTGACTGTGAGCACCCTGAGAATCCGATGGTCAAGATGCATAGGACGATCCTCACGCCCGTCTTAGAGATAATTTTACTCATTGATATCAACACGGATTCGGACGAGCATAACGTCTTGCTCAGTATATTTCATAGAAGAGCGATAGACCATGACGCTAGGATCCGAGCCATCTTCGTCAGAAAGCACGAACTTAGAACCTGCATCCACCCAGTCGCCTCCGGGAAGCATATACTCAACAGTAGCGACAACATCAGAAGCTAGCAGATTACGGCGATAGCTTATCTCAACGTAATCGCCAAGCAGAGTGAGATTGGCTGCCAAGTCCTCAGACTTCGGCTCAGTATTCATATCACCTGCAAGCGCGTAATGGAGCAGTGTGGCATCCCCATCCGTCGGTGCACTCGGAGATGCGACAAATGCTGCCGCAACAGCCTCACCGCTCTGCCTCGAAATTGTCCATTCGGCAAAGGTCATTTGCTCCTTGATTAGATACAGCTTCTCGCTGTCTCCGACCACATCATAAGTGGCACCTTCTTTGACGGCGACGCGAATCGTCTTCACGAAACTATCAGGAAGCGCCGCGAGATGCGCCGATGGAATAAACTGTATCGGCTTAACGGATACGCCAGGAGAGAATTCAATAAACGGGCTCACATAAGTGTAGTCTACACCATTGCTCGCGCTGCCGGTGATCTCTAAAGGAACAAACAGTGAAGCGCCGAGCGATGAAGTCCGGTGTAACAAAAGCAAGCCGGGTTGGATTGGATCTGCAACGGCCTTAGAAGCCAAGACTTCAAAATACAGCTCTGGTAATTGATCACGGATTTCAATCTCCGCACTCGAAGCTTCGCCAAGTGTGTAGCCAGCGTTCGGTGTCAGAGTGACAATCAGCTTTTCAGTCGGTTCAGTAATGCCATCAGCAAATGGGCTGACTGAGAGAGTCGCTTCCGACTCATTTGCGCCAAATATGACAGTGGGCAGAATCGTGCGGAAGTCACTGCCGTTTGATGCCGTTCCAGATAGCGTGATATTCGTAGTTAATTCGGAAGACAAATCACCTTCACGGGTTAACACGAAGGAACCAGAGGATTCATTTTTCTCCTCAGCATTCTTAACCGCTGCGATTGAAATGCGCGGGTCGAGGGCCACATCACCAGACGCTAATTGACCATTGTAATAAAGCTCAACTAGATCGCTCTGCGCAAGATGTTGGTTCGGGAGATTGATAGTCAAATCAGGCAGCCCAGCTTGGGTTCCCCCTGCATATACATTGAGCTGCGTATCGTCGCCGACGAGCGTGACAGTTAGGTAATCAAACAATTGACTAGATGGCTCTACTAGTAGACCGGAAAAATCCAGAACATCACCTTCAGCGATCGAGAAATCCTCTACAGTCTGCTGTTCTTTCGCCGCAAGGAAATAAAAGGTGTCACTACCTGCTCCGCCCGAATACGAACCAGAAGCGGACTGACTCGCCACAATAAAGTCGCTCAACGGACTACCGGTGAGGTCTGCCGCAGGTGAGCCGCTAATAAGAACGAAGGCAAACGGCGCGCCGATTACTTCGCCCTCAGGAACGATCGAGTCAGTCTCAGCACTCAGGTCTAAACTCGAAGCAGTCGTCGAACGTCCGAGATCGAGGGCCATCACGCCAGCCGCGACATCCGCTGAGAGATCCGCACGGATCGATTCGAGTGGCTTCAAACTAGCCTCAGGATCAACCGGCTCAGTGATGTAGATCGCAATCTCCGCAGTGGTTGCGGCATAGGCCGCGCTTCCATCACTCAATGCGATCGAAAAGCGTTCCACAGGATTCTCAGCCGCGTCTTCAAGCTTAAAACGAAGTTGGCCTTGACTGATTTGAGCCTGAGTCATCTGCGCGCCCGCCTCGAGTGCAGTCAAGATACGACTAGTCGGATCCCACCGAGCAAGTATACCCGATGCTGGCATCGAGGTAAACTGATAGGTCAGGTTCTCTGGTTCCGTATCAACATCCGCGCTTTGCAGGAGCATGATTGAAGTGCCACTTGCATAAGCCACGAGTTCACTGGTAAGAATCGAAGGCTTTAAATCGCTACGATTCGGATCGGTTCCTCGAAGATACTCAGCTAGATTATTCAAGCCGTCGTCATCACCATCACCAGTCGCATCACCGGCAAACTGTTTATCGAGGCCGTGCACATCCTCCCACCAGTCAGGAATACCATCGTCATCGAAATCTTGTTCGGGCAAAGAAACCTCTAAATCCAAGCGAAGCACCCGACCACGATCTTCTTGTGACAATTCAATGGTGGACCGGGCTGGAGTCACCACGGATGCAGTGTAGCCATCCACTGCCAGCGCTTGGAGCGTCAGCGTGCTCGAAGAGGCGTGAAGCGACAGGTATTGAGCATTGTCAGCCAAGCCTAGACTCAAAGCCTGATGTGGTATCTCCAGCACATAGGAATACTCTCCGTTGGAATAGTCGGACAGATCGGTGGCCATGGACACAGATGTCCCACCTTCGATCTGGATCTGGGCGGTGAGCTCTCCTTGGTTAAGCACCTCGCTATTGGCGGCGCGATTGTAGATCTTACCGAACAAAATTGTTGGAGGCTCGACAATCACCTCGGCCTCAGCATCGGCATGCAGGGAATTGCCGGAGATGACAAGCATACCCAGGGCGATAAAAATACCGAACAGTCTTTGTAAGTGATTCATGATGTGCGAATTGGCGCGTCCAGCGAATGTTTTAGATTGTAGTTTTCTCATCTTTTAGCCGCCACTTTGCCCGTAGGTATATAGTGAGAGTTTAATGTCAGAGACACTTTCGATGAAGCGTTCAAGACCACGCTCCGAATCCGAGTTGAGATTGAGGCCTGGAATGATCAATACCCAGCTGGTGTTCCAGACCGAGCGACCGATCAAGCGCGTGTCTTGTGCCGGCTCCAAGTAGTCGCTCGGATATGCACGGAAGTCCGAGAATCTACGCTGCTCGCCGAAGTTACCATTGAGCGAATCAATCACAGGAATGTAACCGCTATTTTGCAGAGCCGCATTCGACGCAGGGAATGGCACCGGAATACGCTGGTCGAAGACACGCCACTCGCGCGTCTCATCGACATCGTCACTGCGTGCGACACGCATGATATCCACACCTGTTGGCAGCAAATAGACACGTGGCGTTGCGGCGAGGTCTGCCTCTAGAGAGGAGTCCACGTAGTCGTCGAACGCCACACCTACACTTGCAATCTTAGTAGCGAAATTGCTTACACTGAAGTAGTGATCACCACCGCTCAACGCCTGACCGAAGAGATTACGGCCGGGGTTGATCTCAGTGCTAAAGCGAATGACGATCCCTGGCTGTGGCACACGTGCTCCAGATGCGTCAAACTCAGGCGCAAACGGACGACAGTAGGCACGGAATTCAGGAATATCCCACAAGTCATCAACTGTCGCCTTAGTTAGCGTGCGCTTCCAAAGTTCATCAGAATCGACTCCTGGGTTCGGCACCAATACGGTGCTATCAATCGGTTGCGCACTTCCCTTCGGGAGGATGCGGAACAGCTCGGTGCGCAAGGAAACATCACTGGTTTCCTTCTGCACATTATTTAGACCAAGCTGACCTTCTTGCGACTGATAATTCAGATTAATTGAGGCTAGGATATTTGCAAGGCCGGTGCCGATCTGCGGCTGACCATCAACAATCGTGCCGAGTGAGCGTGCCTTGACGATGGCATCGTAGTAACTGCGGGCAGATCCTGCATCGCCCTCCGCAAAATTCGTTTCATAATCGTAAGCACGTGCGGCTAAGAAAGCATACTGTGCGGCCAGATCGAATGAACTACGGTAGTTTTGGATTTGGTGATTCCTAGAGATACGGAAAGTCATATCCTGGTAACGACGTAACTGAGTGGAGGCAGCAACGCGCTTATTGAAGGCCGCCCGTTCGTCAATCAGTCGCGCACCCTCGTCCAGCAAAGAGCGGTATTGGTTCGAAAGATCCTCAAGGGCTTGCAACTCCTTGAAGACAGCGATCCGCTTGGATGGCTCATCTCCCAAGCTGTCTTCGAACTCCTTCAACCATTCCGCAATGTTCAAGCTGCGCTCATCGCGCCCCTTTGCTAGTTCGAGCTCAGCTTCAGTAATTGCGAGCCCTTGCTCAGCGATTAACTTACCAACTAAGAATGCCTTCTCAGCAAAGGATAGGCCGGTCTCGACAACGGTTGAACTCAGTCGAATACCTGCACCAACGGCACTGATCGCGTCTCCGGGAGAGACAGCGAGACCACCAGTCGGCAGATTGCTAGGGATCGCTGCGGCCGCTGCGGCAGACAACTTAAATGCGGTCTCCTTGGTCGTCGCTGAGACTCCCTGAGCAGTCTCAAGAGCTGCGATAATGGCGTTCACGACATACTTGACTCGAACAAAACCCTCGTCGCGTTCTTGTAGTTCGCCCGATGTCGAGAGGCGTGCGTTCACCAAACGTAAGATACGCACTTGTTCGCCCGTCAGCGCGTCCCAATCAGCGATCGCGCGAGCGACATCCGCCTCTTTTTGCAGCATCTGATTGATGAGCTGTTGCAGTTTACCCACTGCAGGCCGCGTGCCCCAATTATCGGGAGCAATGAAGGTGTATTGACCAGCCGTCACAGGCATCAACTCGGTCAGGTTATCCAAATCCACCTTCGGGGCTGTCAAATCCGTGTAATCGACGCCGAACAATCCGCCATCCACACTTTCTCCCCAAGTCAGGCTATTGGTGCTGGATGCAAAGGTTGGATTAAACAGATTACGCAAATCTCCACCAACCTCGTCCAAGCTGTCGGCAAAGGCGCTGCTCCATAACTTGCCATCTGGATCACCTTGGAGCTCGGAGTTACCCTCAAACGCGTTGTAGAGATCACCACCATTGAGTTCATAGCCATTCGTGGAGTCGAACGACGCATAGCTCGAGGCAGGACCAGGAACTGTCTCAGAGGTGATCTGGTTTGTTTTCACGTAAGAATAGAGTGCGAGGTCAGGCCCCTCGTAACCAGCGGGGTAGAAACGGCCTGGACCAACCGTTCCTTCATAGGGCTTGCCGAAGATTTCAATCAAGCGGTTACGGTATGTCAGGTCTTCTTGGAATGTCGCATTGCGGAAGTCCGCCTCGCTGACACCAATATTACGTAAACGCGCCGCAGAAGCGTCTGCAGCAGACTTTGAGGCCTGGGCATTGGCAAGCATCAGAGCGGCACGCTCGTAGATCTGCTCAAAATGTAACTGTCCCTGAATATCTGAGCCTACCTCAAGGAAATTAGGATCAATATCCATGACCAATGCATCCTGAGAGACACCAAGTGGGTTGAACCCCTTGTCCGAGTTATCGAGTGTCCGCTGAACAGAATTGAGATTCGATGAGATAACTGAGATGTCGCTGTTCGACTTACGGTCGACCTTTGAAATGCCTTCGAGCGTGTCGTTCGGATGTTCAGACGGCAGTAACGCATTGGCAGTCACCCAGTCAAAATAGGCACCCTGTGCAACACGACGTGTCCAGCCATCGACACCCCAAGCACGATCGACATTTGTATCTACATACCCCTGCCATTGTGCAGAAGGATCCGAAACGAACTCGGCACGGTAGGCTAGGTCAACAATCTCGGCGCCGGCTTTTGCCTTCTGCGCAGCGGTTGCCGCAAACTTACGCTCATCTAGGAAATCGACGGAAATGACGATATCCTGCAAATTGTAAGACTCCGAGCGAGACACCCAGTTAAACGCAGGGTGATTAAGAAGCTCATAGGTATTACGAAGCGCAGTCAGATAATGTCCCCAAGCGTCACCATGGGCCTGAGGGAAGAGCGTCATTGCATCATCCTCGTCGATAAAGCCATCTTGGTTAACGTCCGTGATATTATAGTTTGTCGCGTAGATCGCCTCCCCCTGATCCTTGGTAAAGTTCCAGAAGAGTCGGTTGTAAACAGGTCGGGCGAAGTTGTCATCCACCCCGCGGAGAAGTGACAGTTCCTCCTGAAGCAGAGAAGACATTTGGTTTTGGAAGCTGAATCGACCAGTTCCTGCACTGCCTGATCCGACGTCTGAGCTGCCAAATCCTGTCGACGGATCCAACGCATCAACGTAGGCCTCGTTACCCAGAAGCGTGTAAAAGTCTGCTAGACGAGTCGAAGCCAACTGGAGAGCGTTCGCGATCGCAGGGCTGCTAACTGGACGAGAGAGATCGATACTCAATGAACGCGCACGATCAAGGACCGTGCCGTAGAGTTCGATCAAGCCGACATTCTCAATTACGTCCTTGTCTGGGTTAAGCGCAACGCGCCCTTCAAAGCGTGGACCGAGTTGGGAGATCATCGAGGTCACCGTAGCTGGATTGTCCCCTTCAAACTCGCGAATCCGAGCTTCGTATGGGTTAACAGCATCCAAGACACGCTTAATCCAACCTTGGACCAGTTGCGCTGCATAGTCGTTTACGCCATTTAAGTCGAAGTCATTGAATGGGTCCGAATTACCTGCACCTGCCCACGTAAAGTTGACAGTGGACCAATTCGTTCCAGAAACCTGATCGTCCTTATGGCGGTAGCGAAGGAACCAGAACGAATCTGCCAACAGAATCTCAGGCGAATTCGGGTTTCCTTTAATTGTAATTTCAGAAAGTCCCAAACCGCGATTACCATTCGGATCGGGGAACAACTTCCATGGGTTGGTCTGCCCAGCAGGAATTAGGTCAGGTGGCGCAACATTTGTGCTGCCGTCGTCGGGGCGATACCACCATTCGAAGTAGAGATCGTCAGCATTACCGCCAAAGTCACCTGTCGAGCGCACGACTACGTTCTCATCAAAAACATTCTCAGCCTCCACTGTTTTGATCGCCCCACGATAACGCTCGCGTCGGTCAACCTTGATGATGTGTGGTGTGATCGGCAGACTTCCAAGAGATGCATCGTTATTCTCAACGATCGTAATGTAGCTAACGTCAGGACTGCCGTTCGGATCGAGGTAGTCCCCGTTTGGAACCACGGCTAGACCAGGACCAAAAGCCCGAAGCGGCACAACCTCAACGGGTCCGTCTGGGTAGACGATATTGCCGAAATTGTCCTTTTTGATCTCGCCATCCTCATAGACTGGCTCACGCATCAGACCAGCGAGATACGCTTCACGTGCAGCCGCACCAGTGGTCTCATCAACCGGTATCAACCGCGGGTTGCGAGTCGCGTTGTAGAGCTTCGCAACCGCTGTGTCCCATGTCTGCTTTTGAGTCGTATTCGTCGCGGAAACTATGTTCTGAAGGGCCAAGCCATCATTTTGGTTAAGAATGTTTGGTTCAAGAACGTAAACTGCAGGCGGAGCTGCGGTCAGTGTGCTCTCGCCGATATCCTTATCGTTGAGGAGACCAATCATCTCCAGCTGACCTGTTCCAGTCGGTCCACCAATAGGGTTGAAACGAACGCGGCGCTGGAGAGACGCGGGTAGATCATCGAAGTAATATTTACCCTGTCGAATCGTCACGTTTCCAGCTGCGGGTTGTAGCTCGTCCGGAAGATTAAGAGTCGAGAGCGGCGTCGTGCGGACATCGAGCGCATTGACGATACGCGCTGTCCAATCGTCTTCCCATGTATTACTAGGTGAGGTGCTCTTGGTTGAATCGAAAACAATCTCAGCTGAGGCGAATGCAACCACCTGAGGCAGGCCAGGTGTTTCGACCGTAGACGCCTCGCCATCCTCAACGAGGACAGTGGTAGGATTATCCGCTCGATACTCTCCACCGGAGAAGGTTAAAGTCTCACCCGCCTTAAGCACTGGTGGGTTTTCTGGCCACTCGGACTTGTAGACAATCTTTGTAGGTGCATTGTTTGAAGTATCCTGCAGCCTCGGGTTTGTTGGCAAGAATGGCACCGAATCCCCGACGGACGGAACTGCCCATTCTCGGAATGGAACCCCGCGCTCGTCACGGCGCTGCACATAAGAAAAGGCATCGTCGGGCCAGTAGAAGTTAGGAAGGAGCGGATAATAGAAGGAGGCTGAAAACCATGCGTTTTCTCCACCAGAAATGGCCCAATAGGAACCTCGCCAGTCTTCCCAGTATGTCGCCTGAGTGTAAAGATCCTCTCCCTCAATCTCCGGCGGAGGAGACGCACCAATAACAAAGCCAAGCGGATAGAATGGAATCACCGGCTCGCCAGCGTTCATGACCACATTCAAATAGCCTAGGCTCGCCATCTGGGAAGGCGTCGTTGCGATCGAACTAGCGCCGGTGGATTTGTTCAAAATAGCCTGAGGCACAAAGTTCCGAGTGCCGTCGGTCTTGAGGATGTCATAGATCTGCATGCCTGCTTCGCCAGTGGCTTGGTCGACAAACTCCACCAGAACAAATGGATCTGAAGTGTAATCAATCGTGTTGACCGCAGTATTCAGATCACCTTCTCGCAATGCATAGGCTGCAGGTGGGCGCGGAGATACGGTTACATTACGCAAGGAAGGCGCCAGCACGGCGTGCTCCTCGTTCGGATTGTATCCCGGAGCATTTAGATTGTTCTGTGAGTAGATACTCACCGATTGGAAACGAGACGGGTCAAATGTATTTGCCTCTGGGAATCCATTCGATGCACCACGAACAATCTGATCCGTTCCCTCAGGGTATTGAGCTTCACTTCCAAATTCGGATGCGATGACAATCTTTGGAAGCGAGGCTTTAGAAGGCCACTCAGGTCGGTATATCTTAGCCACGTAAGGCCACAAGATGTTTTGATTAACGAGCGGGTTGTCATACCAAACGACGACAGGAAGGACATCCTGATCCTGACCAGGGCCATGGTATTCATTCACAGGAATGATTGGTCCAGGAAGGGCATCCGGATTTGCCAGTGTCAGGCTGAGGTTCTCATAGTTCGTTAAGTCATAGATGTCTGTTGCAATAATACCATCAAGGCGCTGACCATCATAGATGTTCACATTATAACGTCCTAGCCCAGCATCACTGAAAACAGTATTGAGCTGGTTCGGGTCGATCACATACCCGGTGTCCAATCGAGCCCGGTCGATGTCGTTAGACTCAGTGATTTTTGTGCCAATGGTGGCTACCTGAGTCGTTCCAAGGTCGGCATCCCAATTACGAGAATGGACTACGCGGACGAATACAAACTCACGCGTTTCACCACTACGTCCGAAATCATTCAGCTCGGTAAAGACAAGGACAGAGATACCAGGGTCAGTTGTCGTAAATAGGTTACTTTGGTCAACTGCAGCGCCCGCAGTTGAATACTTCACCTCCTTGAAGATCAAATCATCATCAGCAACCGGATCGACATTCACTGGGGGTGCACCATGGATGTGTGGATAGTGGCCGGAGATCTTACGCTCGGAGTCGAACGGTAGCACCGCAGTGTAAATAACTTGAGTCGGATCTGTGCGATCGGGTTCCGTCCACTCCAATTTAAAAGTGCCCGGCTTAGTCGGATAGAGCCTGCCTTGCGCTGGGTCCCACACCGCACTCTCTTGGTCTGCAAACTCATTTGGCTTAAAATTAAACCTTGTGACAAATTGAGGGTAAACAACCGGAGAAAACAGAGGCTGACCAATCTCGACCAATGGGATAAAGATCGGAGCCTGACCGTAATTGGTAATCGCACGAACGGGTCTCAATAGCGAAGGGATAGTGAGCCCCACATAGTTGGCCTGATTCACGTAGCTGGCACGGTTCGGATCAGGTAGGTCAGTTGAATCCTCTAGATTGTAGGAGGATGGATCGATGTCGGCATCCACATTGAAGTAGTAGGTATCGCCATTGAACCAACTAACGATCTGGTCGCCGCCAGAGTCTACCTTTTTAAACAGAACCTGAATCGCGGTGCCTGGATCAAACCAGCGAGATGCGGTTTCGACGTAAGGAGCTGCTATTGATGCTTTCGTTTTAACAACAACCAAATCGTCCCCATCGCCGTTCGAGGACTGGGCATCAATGCCATACTGGAGCTGCCAAATAAACTTAATACCACTCGGATTGCCAAGCGTTGACCCATCCCGCGCTGGAATCTGGATACGCGGTTCAGCACCATCGATACTGATATTTACTATCGTATCAACGAAAGCAGCATCCGTCGAAATATCAGTCCCCCCTTTACGTGCCTCGTCATTCTGAACAGTGCCTGTGTTCGGGTTGAATAAGCCATAGACCTCATACTCCTTAACCTTGTAGCGAATCTTCAAGCCAGGGTGCGAGGTGATATCTTCGACAAAGTTGTCGACTGTTAAAACCGGAACCGTGCCCGCCTCAAACCAGTGCTTATTGACAATTGGATCTGGATTACCTGTAGCCTTAGAGGAAAGAAGTCCGACAAAATCGGCTCCGTTAACCTGTCCAAGTGTGTTGGTAAAGTCGCTGTCGATCGTAATCGCAAACTCATGCTGCCAGATCATAGTCAGCGTTGTATCCTCCTTGATTTCGAATGTATAGCGAAGCGGGTTCGCAGCCTCTGCAACCTGATTGACGGTCATCGCCACCGCTTGAAATCTCTCCTCAGCATCGGCGGCGTTGGCAAGAGGCATGTTGGCTCCATTCATATCACGATAGATATACTCAGGAACTGTCACTCGGACTAAGTCCCCACTAGTTACGGAATAACCTGTCTCAGTATAGGGAACAGTAGTGCCGTCAATTTCCACACTGATAAAATTCATGTTACTGAGTGAGAGGTTCGCCTCAGTCCGGTGCTCAAAATTCAGGGTATATCGCTGCGGACCGCGGAAGGTGTAGTTGGCAGGCCCTGGATTACTGGTAGGAAGTGTGTAAGTCTTTGGATTTGTGGGGTCGCTCGCGCTAGTGACCTCAATAACCGCTGGCGTCGTCTCGTCAAAAAACCATGTCGGCCAGTTACCGGCTCCAGCGACGATGTCGACTTCAGCGGAGAAAGATTCGCCTGGATCAAAACTATCAAATACGAACTCGAGGATATGCTTTTCCGTTGAGCTTTGTAGCACCTGAGTGGTGTCAGCGTCTGTCGAACCAGCTGGACGTGTAAAATTACGATTAAACCAATCACCAGTGTCGTTGAATTTTTGGGTGTCGAGCGGATCCGCTATGATACGAAACCGACTAATCGACTCGTCGCCCAAGTTGGTGACGGTGATCTGCGGCGTGTCGACATCATTTTGGATGGTGACGCTGATGTCTAGCACCGCGAACAGGCTAGCAGGCAGCGAGCAGAAGAGAATAGAGAGGAGAAGTCTAAGACGGAAGTGTTTCATGTATCAATTGCGTCCAGCAGTTAAAAGGCGTTGAGTGTATCGACGGTGCTGACCCGGTTCAGTGTGAACGACCCAGAAACCCTGAGACCGATATCAGAATCGGGTCCAAGGTTTTTATGGAGACCGAAAATTTCTTCCGTGTATGTGCCACTCACGACAAACACACCGTAACCTGTCTGCCGGAAGGTGTCCGGCTCAGTGTCGAGAGTCAGGTCAATGACGCGTGTTATATCCAGCCCGACAGTATGGTCAGGGTGACGTCGGTGTCGGAATGGGTTCGTCGGGTGGCTAGCAGGAAGTGTTAGGGTGGTAGTCAGATCAGTCGAGCCCAGAGCAAAGGTTCCAGACACTGGCTGCTCATTCATCGAAACACGAGCAGCTGTCGCATAAGGAACACGCAGGGCTGTGAGCGCTGCAGCCTTAGCCTTGTCACGAATCGAAGCCTCATTGGCCAGGAGCTCTCCAGCTTCATTCACTGCGGCAATCGCAGCAGCCTCGGCAGCGATTTCAGGCGCGTTAAGATACTCATCTGAGGCGATAAACTCCTGATATGCATCGCTCGGGCTCTTCGTGGGTTGAGCAAAGCGAGCCACTAAAATAGGGTCGTCTAAGGTCGCAAATCCTACACTGGCGAGATCTCCGGCAACTGGCAGCTCATTTTGAGCCTCAACAAAATCAACCATGGATACGAGGATCGCGTCGACCGCATCCGAGGAACGGCTGCCGATCTCTGGTTGCCCGACGCTACTTTCGTAGTTTGACACATTGACCAGCAATGCGGCATTCTTGGCGTCGGCAGAAGGTGTGTTCGTCGCAGACTCTAAGTCCGCTCGATTCGGGATAACAGCAACCTGCCCCTTAAAGGTTGGGTTGCTAGTATTAGTATCGAACAGCAGATCTAAGACAAGATTCCTAGAATCAATCGCGATGATGTTGTCGTGCCTCTGGTTATACAGTGGCAAACCAGATTCAAAAATATAAAGGCTATTGGTAGACGAGAGCGAGACATCCGAAGCCAGCTCAGCGTTAACAAAAATCGGACCAGTTGCGTAGTTAGTAATTGGAGAAACTGGCCCCGCCCAGTTATCCCCGACGATCACTCGATCAGCGTAGACGACCGGGATGGTGAAATTGTCGTCATCCACTACAGTTACGGTATGCAAGCCGTTGTAACTTGGATCCGAATCAGTGATTTCGATAATGTCTCCTGCGCTGAGACCGTGATCAGTTGCAGTTATCTGGGTTACAGTCGCACCACCGCTCGCAAAACTACCAACAGCTCCACCACCAACTGCGTCGCCTGTCCAGTAATCTTCAGCGGCCACTCGAGATTCGAACGGAACTGAAATACTGAATGTGTCGGCGTCAATGACTTCGACTGGCATCGCCCCATTGTATATCGCAGCAGAATTGGCGACCGTGATTGAATCACCAGTAGTCAATCCATGTGCGGCGGATGTGATGATCGTTTCGAAAACAATCGGCGAGTAGTCCACCACATCTACCAAATTAAAAGAACCCACGAGGTCTTGAGCAACGCCGTCTACCATCGCACGCATCGTCTCACTCGCTAGAAATTGATTATAACCGTCATCCTCCTCGATAAAGGATGCGGCTGCTAGCTTGGCAGCACGCTTTTTGGCATCATCACCAACAGCAGCGCTCGCCGCATTATGAATGGCTGCCAACATCTCTTGGCCACGCGTGTCTTTGACAAATGAACCTGTTTCGAGTGCATTTGCTTCAGTCGTAGCAGTCGTGTAAGGACCAGAGCCGGTTCCACCGACCGCGATGTCGTCGACTTTTCCAGGCGTCAAGTTAGTCGTATAAAAATCAATAAATCTAGCATCCGCGTCCGCTTCATTTTGAACGACCAAATTTGCCGCATTCAACGCAGCGTTCTCAACCGCAGTGACATCCGGGCTTGCCACATTCGCAATGGTTGCCGCACTTGCGGCTAAGTCATCGACCAAAGTTTCAAGCGCAGCTGTCGCAATCGGATCTGCAAAGTCGAAAGTCGCGCTCGAAATACGTGAGGCTCGCTGCCCGCCAATGTTGCTGTAGAGCAATGGGTCAGTAATCAAGACCACATCAGCATCGTTATCGACTGTAACCTCGTCCCTAGCGGCGACGACCACGTGCTTTAACAGTCGAGTTTTACCCTCGCTATCCACATGTAAAATGAGCCTCAAGCTCGCAGCGTCGTATGTTGATGTCGTGGCGCGGGGATCCGGAGCACGCGGAGTGTTATTCGCGTCCAAAGGAACCGTGACCTCATTCACCTGGTCTAAAACGACCTCACCAACCCACAGGCCTGTCAAGGGCTCGTTGGCTTGGGCCGAAGCAACTAGCGCAGCCAGAGAAAAAAGAACTGGAAAATGGTATCTCATTTAAAGCGAATCAGTTGGAGGTGGAAAGCGCCTTAATTGGCACCCAAATTCGAGTCGCCAAGCTGGACTCGAACAGGAGATAAGACTGGGCAGCGTCAATTTCTAGATCGCCACGTCGCAGTGCGACAGGCATCCGAATCGAAAAACCGCCATCGATTGGCGGAAAATCTTGCGACCACGAGGTCGATGGAAAATCGACCGGCACACTACGAAGGGGCGCATTAACATCCCCTAGAATAGTCATCTGCAATGAAAGCGGAACGCCCGGCTTACCACTCTCGATGACATGCTGAACACTGTAGCTGACCGGATTCGGAGAACGATTAGTCAGCATCAAATCTAGGGGGCTATCCATCAACACCAGTCCGCTAGTATCGGGAGCGGCAACTTGAAGCGGCCCCTGGAAATCGGAACTACCATTGCAAAAGACCCAGAAGGCTTCGCCTGGAGCAAGCGCCTCTGAAGTCATGCTTATCACTTTCTTCCAGACTCCATCCTGCATCCGGTAGATCGATTGATCACGGTGAGCCGCTGAACCCTCGAAGAACTCGTAAAAAGTGGGCCCCCCACGTTCTGCAACTGAAAACCCAACAAAATTATAAGAATCGGGAACCCACTCCGTCCGCGCCACGACCGGCCGTCCCTCGATTTTCAAAGTAAAAGACTCACTTGCCTTTATCAAATAGCCCCGCCCCCCATAAATCTCACCGAGATCTGAGAGGAATGAGTGCTCCTCAGAACTCGGATACCAGCGAAGCCAACCCGACGCACGCGATAGGTCAACCGTAGGATTGGTAACATATTGGCGTGTTGCGCCACCCCCGACATAGCCCGCCACACACTCAACCGACAGGCCCTCAAATACATCGGACGGGGCAGTGCTATAGGGCTCTACTTCTAAATAAACCGCATTCCAACCAGCCCTAATATCTACTGATTGCACGACCGCGTGACACAGGTGGACGCTAAAAAATAGCGTAGCTACCAAGCATGAGAACTTAAGGCAGAGCGACTGCCTAGATAAATACAAACAATACCGCACTAGAGCGGAACTCGCTTGAACACTTCGCCAAAACCGATTTTTCATAACGCTATAAAGATAAGGAATAACCATTGCAGACATATAAATTAGGCTTCGTATAAAATCTCGAGCAAAGGAATGTGAGTTCTCAGGCAACCACCAAGCACACCGCATTCACCGCTCGATTTGGGCGAGACAATGCAAAGGCACAAAAATGATGCATAGAGTTCAGAGAAAGAGAATGGAGTTAGGCAGCTAGTAAGTAACTAAACTACTCGATCTAAGTAGTTCAGCTTAATGGATTGACCAATGAAAATCCCTACTTCTCAGAAAATTACGACTATAAAATTAAAAATATGTAAGTTTTGGCACATTCATAACACCCTATCCTTTAAAGACTAAGGGATCTTTAAAGCAAATCTCTACTACCTTAGCTGATACCGAAACCTAAAGATCCCCCCTGATCCTTCTGTAAAAAAACATCTAAACACACTTAGTCTTCCCCTCAGCCACTCCACCTGTAAGTTGTGCGCTCAATTTAAAACATCACGCGTAATATTTTAGAGTCACACAGCACATGCAGACCGAATTCATCGAACAAATCGCAGAAGAACTAAGCCTTAGCGCTCAACAAGTTACGGCCACAGCTGCACTCATAGCTGACGGCGGCACCGTCCCCTTTATCGCTCGCTACCGTAAGGAGCAAACTGGCGAACTGGACGAAGTGCAGATCACAAGTATCCGTGATCGACTGCAGCAACTGGCCGACATGGCCTCCCGCCGCGCCTCGATCAAGACCTCACTCAAAGAGCGCAACCTACTCACAGACGAACTCGACGCCAAACTCGATGCCGCAGCCACACTCGCGAAACTGGAAGACATCTACCTCCCCTTCCGCCCGAAACGCCGCACCAAAGCGATGATCGCACGCGAACGTGGCCTCGAGCCACTCGCCACGCACCTCTTCGAAAACCAAGACGCCAGCGACACCGCCGAGCAAGCACTTACCTACGTCGACGCCGAAAAGGAAGTCGCCAGTGCCGACGCTGCGCTCGAAGGCGCACGCCACATCATCGCCGAATGGATCAGTGACGACGCCGATGCGCGCGAGTCCCTACGCAAGCTCTTCTGGGAGCAAGGCACCCTCGTATCTGAAGGCTTCCCAGGCAAAGAAGTCGAAGGCGCAAAGTTCAGCGACTACTTCGACTGGAAAGAGCCGATCAAGAACGCCCCCTCACACCGTGTGCTCGCCATCCGCCGCGGAGAGAAAGAAGGCTTCCTCTTCCACCGCATCACGCCTGAGGAAGAATCCGCTATTATCATTTTGGAGAAGCAATTCCTCAATGGCCGTGGCTCGGCAGCAAGTGAAGTCAAGAAAGCCATCGGCGACAGCTACAAGCGCCTACTCGCGCCATCGATGGAAACCGAAGTGCGCCTTCGCGCCAAAAAGCAGGCTGACGTGGCCGCAATCCAAGTCTTTGCTGACAATGCACGCGAACTCCTACTCGCCTCCCCGCTCGGGCAAAAGCGCACCATGGCAGTCGACCCCGGCTTCCGCACTGGTTGCAAAACCGTAATTTTGGACGCACAAGGCAAACTCCTCTTCAACCACGTGCTCTTCTGCACTGGTGGTGCCGGACAAGTCGATCGCGCAAAGGTAGAGGCCAAAGCACTCGTCGAGCGTTACGACATCGAAGCGATCGCCATCGGCAACGGCACCGCCGGCCGCGAAACCGAAGCATTCTTCCGCGAACTCGGGCTCTCTAAAAAGATAGTGATCGTCAGCGTCAACGAATCTGGCGCGTCCATCTACTCCGCCTCCGAAGCCGCGCGCGAGGAATTCCCCAACGAGGACATCACCGTGCGCGGCGCCGTTTCAATCGGTCGTCGCCTAATGGATCCACTCGCCGAGCTTGTGAAACTCGACCCGAAATCAATCGGCGTCGGACAATACCAACACGACGTCGACCAATACGCCCTCAAACGCATCCTGGACGACACCGTCATCTCTAGCGTGAACAAAGTCGGCGTCGAAGTGAACACCGCGAGTAAGCAACTACTCTCTTACGTCGCGGGTCTGAACGAAACGATCGCTACCAACATCGTCGCACACCGCCAAGAGAACGGCCCATTCAAATCGCGCAAGGAACTTTCTAAAGTCAGTCGCCTCGGACCAAAAGCCTTTGAGCAATGCGCCGGCTTCCTACGCATTCGCGATGCCGCACACCCGCTCGACCAAAGCGGGGTGCACCCGGAGCGCTACAAACTCGTCGAGCAAATGGCTGCCGCCGTGGGTTGCCAACTCGCCGACCTGACCAAAGACAGCGCAGCACGCGCGAAAATCAAACTCGAGAATTACGTATCCGACGAAGTCGGCCTGCCGACCCTGCGCGACATCATGGACGAGCTAGCCAAGCCAGGCCGCGATCCGCGTAAACAATTCGAAATCTTTCAATTCGCCGACGGCGTCGAGAAACCATCCGACCTTACCCTCGGCATGAAGCTTCCTGGTATCGTAACCAACGTCACCGCCTTTGGAGCCTTCGTCGACATCGGCGTGCACCAAGACGGCCTCGTTCACATCAGCCAACTCGCGGATAAATTCGTCGATGATCCTAACAAAGTCGTGAAAGTCGGCGACAAGGTAAACGTAACCGTCACCGAAGTCGACATGCAGCGCAACCGCATCGCGCTCTCCATGAAGAAGCAACCCGAGATCGGCGGCAAAAAAGAGCGCTCTGGCACTCCCGGAAGCAGCAAACCACGCGGAGGCAATCAGCAACGCGGCAATAACGGTGGCCGCAATAATCGCGGCGGCGGTAACGACTTCGGTAACAACTGGTTCGATGCAGCGCTGAAGAAGTAAACATAGCGGCAGAAATGATAATCTCGGACCAATCCACCCACCCTGCAAATCAATGAATTGGGTCGCGCACGTCTTTCTCTCAGAACCATGCGTTCACTTTCAACTCGGCAACTTGATCGCTGATTTCGTAAAGGGCAAAACGTGGTCAGGCATTCATCCGTCGACTGAGGCTGGACTTCGGATGCACCGAAAAATTGATGCATTTACCGACAGCCACGAGGTCTTCCACAGAAGTCGACAGCGACTCCGCGCTAAAGGCTTCTTACGTGCGGTTGCGATCGACCTGAGCTACGATCATATGCTCATTAAAAACTGGGCACGTTATAACAACACGACTACCGCGAGGGAATTCCTCAACGACTTTTACCAACGTGCCGAGCAAGTGCTCGATCAATACCCCGACGAGATCAACTATTTCGTAAGCAGTATCATCGCCGCAGATACACTCGGTCGCTATGCAAAAGTCAACGGCATCCAACGCGGCATGCGTAAAGTCGACTTACGATTATCCGAACGCGTATTGCGCAGAGAGTGTGCCACCGATTACTTTGACGATGTCATTCGAGAATACGCCAATATCGAGATCGATTTTCTAGAGTTTTTCCCGTCACTACAGCAGCACGTCGCTCAGCACAGATAAAAAACAGTCAACGCTACCGGTTCTTCGCCTCAATCCAGCGACTCATAAACTCGGTGCTGCGGTGATGATGATGCCGTAACATGCGACCAGTGAATTGCTGCTTCCGGCGCTCTGTCAGATAAGTGATTCCCTGCTCTATTGCCCGCGAAAGCTGCGACATCCACTCCACTGAACTAAAGCGCCCCCGAGCAATTCGCTGACCACATTCCTGCACCTGCGACCACTGCACCGCATCGGTATAAACCTTAACTGCTGCGTCGGCAAACACTTGCGGGTCCGCCGAAACCGCACAGCCCCAATCCATCGCCCCTGCGATGCCCTCAGCACCTATTGGTGTCGTCACACTCGGCGTGCCTGATTGAAAACCATCAAACACCTTCCCCTTTAAGCCGGCACCGTAGCGGAGCGGCGCCAAGTTCACCCGATAGTTCACCATCGTTGCCAAGGCATCATCCGCACGCCCTTTAAAATAAAAACCCTGCTTCGGTGCGTGTAACTCACCTTTAAATTTATCACCATACGAGCCGTAACAATGCAGCTCGGCCTGTGGTAACTCGTTGCGAATCAAAGGCCAAATAGCCTGCCGACACCAACGCACGGCATCCACATTCGGCGGATGCATAAAACTGCCAATCATAATAAAATGCTGTCGTTCATCGAATCCAGCAAACGTCGCGTCGCGTCGCTCCAACATAAACGGCCAATACACAATTTGCTCCATGGGAATAGCAAAGGTATCGCGCAACACAGACATCTCATATTCAGAAATCATCAACGTAAAGTCTGAGCGATGAATCGCCGCAATTTCTCGCAGCGCAATCTCGTTATACAAATCGAGCTCCCCGCCCTTCTTTAGCTGCGTCTGGCGTGCATCACGCAAGCAATGTAAATCACTGGTATCGAGCACACGCAGCGCCTGAGGACAAGCAGTCTCCACACGCCAACCAAACTGCTCCTCGATCATGAAACGGTCAAAAATCACCACATCAGGATCAAGCGCGGCAATCCACGTATCAAAATTCGCATCGTTCGGCTGCACTGCGTGCGACTCGACTCCGATCCTCGTCAGATCTAAACAATGCGTCGACGGGTGCGCCGCACAGGCGAAACTTACACGATAATCCGCAGACTGTAACGCATGAATAATATCTTGCGTGCGTCGCCCGGCCGCCGTCGAGCTAGGCTCGGGCCACACTTTACCGATAATAAGACAATGCACAGCCAAGCAGACTTATTCCACGATTCCACCGCTACTGAGGAAGATCCCCTTCAGATTCATCTCCAATTGGCGCGGGTTCGGCGAGTTGTTGATTGCATCATCTTTTGAGATCAGCCCGCCTTTGACGAGGCGGAATAGATCCTGGTTAAATGTCTTCGACCCATTATCCTCCGACGCTTCAATGACAGCCTCGATCTTCTCAAACTGTCCATCTTGAATCGTCTTACGAGCCAATGCATCAAGCACAAAGGCTTCCGACACTGGCATACGCCCGCCTCCCTCCAATGCTGGCAACAGCTTCTGGGTAATCGTCGCGAGCAATACACCCGAAAGTTGCCGTTGCAGAGACACCCTACGTTCTTCTGGAAAAAACTCAAAGAGTCGCTGAACAGCTTGCTGCGCATTCGATGCGTGCAATGTGGCAAAAACCAAGTGCCCCGTCTCCGAAGCTTGCAGGGCTGTCTCAAATGTATCGCGGTCACGCATTTCGCCGATAAGAATGACATCAGGATCCTGACGCAGCACTGAGCGCATGCCTTGGGCGAAGCTAGGGCAATCGATACCGATCTCACGCTGATTAATGATCGATTTAACATCCGTATAAGTATACTCAATCGGATCTTCCAAGGTCACAATATGCCTATCATAGCTGTGATTAATGTGATTCAGCATAGCGGCCAACGTGGAGCTCTTACCAGAACCAGTCGCCCCGCACAGTAGCACAATGCCATTCTTCGCTGAACATAATTGAGCCAAAGTGGTGCCATCGAGGTTCAAGGCCCCAAATGTTGGCGGATGATCACTCACGTGTCGCATCACAATACTAGGCAGACCACGTTGCAAAAATCCGTTCACACGAAAACGTCCGACATTGGGGGAATTATACGAATAGTCTACCTGACGGTTCTTCACCCAAATATCATAAAACTCCGCTGGCACAGTTTGTTCAATAAACTCGCGAACCTCATCTGGCGCGATCGGATCCATCTCAACCAGCTCAAGTCGACCGCTGAGCCTTAAAAAGGCAGGCTTATTGGATTTAATGTGAACATCACTGGCTCCATTTTCGACAGCGAGCGAGAGAAGACCGTGAATTGTTTCAAGAACCGACATAATGTGCAAAGGGGTAGATTAAAATGAATACGAAAATTTCTATTGAACAAGCAGGACGATATCGACGTGCTAGAGCAAATCTGTAGTCATACGACCAACTACAATCCTTTCCGAACAGAACATGAAGACAAATCAATTCTCAGGCGTTTTTACAGCCTTGGCCACACCACTGCGCCAAGGTGCCGTCTCTTTCGAAGATCTCGAAGCGCTCGTCGCCCATCAACTTGAAGGCAACATCGACGGGCTCGTATCCGTGGGCACCACCGGCGAGTCTCCGACACTCAACCATAAGGAGCACATCGAAGTGGTTCGCGCAACGGTCGCAGCCGCTGGCGGTAAAGTGCCCGTAATCGCAGGCACTGGCTCGAATTCAACCGACGAAGCCATCGATCTGACGCAACAAGCTGAAGCCGCTGGTGCAGACGGCTTTCTGATCGTCGCGCCCTACTACAACAAGCCTAGCCAAGAAGGACTGTTTCTACATTTCAGCAAGATCGCTGAGGCCACAGAGAAGCCCATCGTGCTTTACTCGATCCCATCCCGCTGTGGCATTGAGATCTCAGTCGATGTCACCGCCCGCCTCTATGAGAAGTATCCGCACGTCTGCTGCATGAAGGCTGCCGAAGGTTCTTGCGAGAAGGTCACCGAATACGTGCGCGCGCTCGGCCCGGACTACTCCGTAATGAGTGGTGACGATGGCTTGATCCTTCCCTTCATGTCCGCCGGTGCAACTGGTGTCATCAGCGTCGCGTCAAACCTCGTCGTATCTCCCCTCGTGCAGATGGTGCAGGCCGCGAACAACAACGACTACGCGACCGCCCGCGAAACTTACCACAAGTATTATCCTTTCTTTAAGGCCATCTTCCTCGAACCGAACCCAGTGCCAATCAAGTATGCACTCAAGCAAGCAGGCATCATCCAATCCGATGAAGTCCGACTCCCGCTTGCCGGTCTCACCGATGGCACACGCCAAGTGCTCGACACACTATTCGCAGACCTCGGTCTCGTCTAATCACGCTCAAATAACTATTTAACATGGCTCTTAACATTCTACTCAACGGCTCACGCGGACGCATGGGTCTCGCCATCTCCGAAGTCGCCGAATCTAATAACGCAGTCATCGCTTCCGCATGTGACGCAGGCGACGATCCTAGCGCAAACGTCGCCAACTGCGATGCGATCATCGACTTTAGTTTTCACGAAATCACTCCTGGCATCGCGGAGTTGGCAGTCGCCAACAACATTCCTCTAGTCATCGGCACGACTGGTCACACCCCAGAAGAAAAAGCGGCGATTCTCGCCACCGTCGAAGGTAAGATCCCCGTCGTCTGGGCAGGCAACTACTCAGTCGGCGTTAATACACTGAACTATTTGACCCGCAAGGCTGCTGCCATTCTGGGTGAACAATACGAGCCGGAAGTGCTGGAAATGCACCACCACCACAAAAAAGACGCCCCCAGCGGCACTGCTGAGCGCCTAATCGAGATTCTTAAGGAGTCCTACGAGCTCAACGACGAACAAGTCGTGCATGGTCGCGAAGGCCTCGTCGGTGCACGCCCACGTAAAGAAATCGGTGTGCATGCAATCCGAGGCGGCGACATCGTTGGTGAACACACCGTCTATTTCTGCGGCGAAGGCGAACGCATCGAACTCACCCACCGCGCGACTGACCGCAAGATCTTTGCCCAGGGCTCCGTCCGCGCTGCACATTGGGCAGTCGGCAAAGCTCCAGGTGTCTATAACATGGAAGACGTGCTCGGTCTCGTTGACTAGCAAGACTCCGCTCTCACTGCCACTTCTCACTCTCACTGAATGATCGCTCGCCTAAAAGGAACCGTCCTCGAAACCACCCCACTGATGGTCGTCATCGACGCAGGCGGTGTCGGCTATGAGGTGCATATCCCGATCACGACGGCAGAAAAAGTGCCAGCCGAGGGCAATCAATGCAGCCTATTCATCCATTCGGTTTACCGCGAAGACAGCGCCTCGCTTTATGGCTTTGCCACAAGGGAGGATCGCGATTTCTTTCGCCTGATCGTCGAGAAAGTGTCTGGAATCGGCCCAAAGATCGCCATCGCGATACTAAGCCGCATGTCAGTTGATCTCCTACGCGGTGCGATTGCTGGATCGGACATCGCACTCCTCACAAAGTGCCCCGGGATCGGCAAAAAGACCGCCGAGCGCCTAGTCATTGAGCTCAAAGACAAAGTCGGCCTCAGTGCCACAGCTTCCACAAGTGAGACGTCAAGCGTCGCTGCCAACGCTAGCCCAGGTGCATTTCAAGATGCAGTCAGCAGCCTTATTATCTTGGGCTACAAGCCAGCGGATGCGGATAAATTTGTGCGCAAGGCCTCCAGCCTATTGCCGGCGGATGCCAGCGTCGAAGCACTCGTCAAAAAAGCGCTGTCATAGCGCAATCGTGAGATGGGGTGGCTAGAAACTAGCCAAAGAGCTCTGAAAACCCGCGGGCCAACGCTGCGCCTGCGTTTCTTGGGGTGAACTATCATCCAGCGACTCAAACAATCGTGGCTCTGGCATAGCCGAAAAGGCCTTAAACTGATTGATGCGATCAATCTCATACTGGCGGCGTGCTTCGCGTTGACGCAGCGCCTCATGATCCACCCCTCGGAGCTGACGCTCATCAGGAGCCATATCTGGGGTGAGCCCCAGCAAGCGTAAGTGCGAGGCTAAGCTCCCGCGACGCGACTCTGGCAGGACTTGATTATCAGCAAAACGCTGGATATCAGAGTGTTCCAGCCCTGAAATCTCTTCGGTCGAGGCGACCGCCTCGGACTCCCGAAACACTGGTTTCAGCAAAACAAAGCCTACAGCGGCACATGCAGCAATACCTGAGCCAAAGACTAAAACCGTAAGACGGCTCGCTTGAGACGCCTGACGAGCGCCCAATTCACGAAACTTGGCAACTTGCTCCACCTCAGGCGCCACCGCCATGCGCATCGCTTGGTGCAAACGAAAACGTGCCTGAAACTCACGCTTACGCGCAGGATTCGCGGCGAGCTCTTGCTGCAACCATTCAAGATCGTCCGAGGTAATTTCTCGGTCGAAATACAAATTTACCAGCTCTGAAAATTCAGTGTCGTTCATGAGAAATCGCTACCCATCAATTCACGCAGACTCTCACGAGCGCGTGCGATACGGCTTTTCACCGTGCCGACACTGATATCTAGCTCTTGAGAAATCTCCTCATAGCTCATATTTTGGACATTACGCAAGGTCAGCACTTCGCGATGCTTATCGCCAAGCCCATTCATGCATTCAGACACGCGATCAACGAACTCTTGCGTTACAGCTGACTCAGCAGGCGTCTCGCTCTCGCTAGGCATCACATTCTCAAGAGTCAAATCGCCCTCTGCAGACAGAGGCTGATCCAGTGAGACGGAGTAATCCCGCTTGCGACGGAACCAATACCAGTAGCGATTGTGAGCCAAGTTCGTAGCGATTTGATAGAGCCACGTCGAAAATGAAGCATCCCCGCGAAAACTTTCTAGCCCGCGGTGCGCACGGATAAAGGCATCTTGCGTCACTTCCTCAGCATCTTGCTGATTTTTTAAAAGATGATGCACGCGCGCAAAGATACGATCCCAATAGCGCGTAACCATATCTTCATAGGCGGCATTATCACCGTTTTTGATACGTTCGATCAAGAGATCGTCTTGGCAGGCTGGTTCGCTTTTTACTCTCATTGTAGGGTTCATGTAAGCTAGATCGTTTAAAGCTTAGATTTGTTCCAAAGTATTTCGTTCAAAAAAGATAAAAAAGATGTTTCCTGAACTTGACAAGACCCGACTAGATGCCTTCCATCCTGCGTTTTTAAAGCGGATCGTTAGCTCAATCGGTAGAGCAGTTGACTTTTAATCAATTGGTTCGGGGTTCAAGTCCCCGACGGTCTACCACTTTCTTAAAAGCCTGTGAATCTCAATGATTTACAGGCTTTTTTGTGCCCAACAGATTCCGATGTCTTAGGTTCTATTAGTTCGATCCGGGACCCAATCCCCCCTACCATCCATATTTGACCTCACAGTCACTCAGGCCAACGATACCACTCCCTCTAGCAAAACTTATGGAATTAGAAATGCTCACCACATTCAACCTCGGCATCATTGTCTTATTTATAGGCAAGCTGCTGAGCACCCGTTTCTCCATCTTACGGCGCTACAATATTCCCGAGCCAGTCAGTAGCGGATTATTAATCTGCTTGATTACATTCGTGCTCTACCTGACCACTGGCATTGAAATCTCGTTCGACCTACACGCACGCGATGTGCTGCTTATCTACTTCTTCGCAGGCATCGGCCTCAACTCGGATCTGCGCTCTCTCCTTTCTGGCGGCCTGCCTCTAGTTATTTTATTGAGTGCCACCATCGTATTCATGTTTCTGCAAAACATCGCAGGAGTCGGAGTCGCCTCACTCTTCGGCCTAGACGGTGCGGTTGGCGTGCTTGGCGGCACCACCTCGCTCATCGGCGGACACGGCACCGCAATTGCATGGACCCCGGTCTACGTGGAGCAATACGGGATCACCAATGCTTCGGAAATCGGAATCGCCTGCGCAACTTTTGGCCTAGTGCTCGCCTCCCTAATGGGTGGCCCCATCGCGAATATCCTCATCAAGCGCCACAAATTGGAGCCCAAAACCTGCGAGCAGCCAGACGTTGGACTCACACACAACCATGAACACACAAAAGTGGACATGTATTCCATCCTCAGTGCTTGGCTGATACTCAACCTATGCCTGACTCTAGGAGCTGCGATTCAGCAAGGCTTAGAAAGTGCAGGCCTAGACTTACCGCTATTTGTATGCTGCCTCTTCGGTGGAATTATTTTGACCAATACCGTGCCTCGACTGTTTCCTAAGCTAAAATGGCCATCAGGCACTCCTGCCCTTGCCCTGATGTCGGACGTCGCTCTTGGAATGTTCCTAGCAATGTCTTTAATGAGTCTACAACTCTGGACCCTGACTGACCTTGCAGGGCCGATTGTCGCCATCCTCGGCGTGCAATTCATACTCGCATTCTGCTTTGCCCTCTTTGTGGTGTTCCGCCTCATGGGACGCGATTACGAAGCCGCCGTGATATGCTCGGGCTTTGGAGGCATCTCACTCGGCTCCACTCCGACTGCGATGGCAAATATGACGGCGGTCTCGAAACGCTATGGAGCAGCTCACAAAGCGTTCATAATAGTGCCTCTAGTCTGCGGTTTCTTCGTAGATATCGCCAATGCACTGATTATTCAGGTATTCCTTAATTGGTTCGCTTGATTTTACAGCTATCTAGCTATTTTATAGCTCTCTGCTTAGGCTCTACACTCACCATTCTTATATCATGAAAAACACAACTCGCGCTCTTTCTCTTTCTGCACTAGTGGCTCTTTCAACCATCGCCATGACAGGCTGTGACACGGCCAGTCAAGGCGGCAAAACATACACACGTGGCCAAGCCCAACAACAGATGAATGTCCAGTATGGTGTGCTACTCAATGTTGCAGCAGTCACCATCGAACCTGAGACAACAGGTGGTGGCGCAGTAGTTGGTGCTGCAACAGGCGGCATCGCAGGCTCGATGCTAGGCAACGGCCGCGGCAGCACGCTCGCAGCCATGGGGGGCGCACTGGCAGGGGCAGCAGTTGGGGCAAAGTCTGAGAAAAACATGCGCACAGTCGCAGGCCACGAGCTCGAAGTCGAACTCCAGGACGGCCGTATCTTAGTCATCGTCCAAGAAGCCGATGATGCCTTCCTCAAAGGTGACAGCGTGCGCGTCATCACCGACAACAAGGGCGTCAGCCGCGTTCGTCAGTAAGCACCAGTTGATACCACCCTTTCCTAAAGGCCGCTGCGATGATCGTAGCGGCTTTTTTTGGCTCATCGACGATGACAGGGAGCGGACTCGTTCGACAGTAAATCACTGAGATAGAACAAAGCTCAATTGCATTGTGGCACGGGCTTCTCGGAGAGAGTCTGTTTTGCGCAGTCGAAGACATGCTCGCCTGCAAGCAGGAGAAGCATGCACCCCAATGTTGAATCAGATATTCCCCCAGTGTGCGGTGAGCCTCAACAGCGATCCCACTAATCGACGATGAACCTTTTTTTTGAATCCAGCCCCCTTCGGCCTACTGAGTCTGCTTCCAATAGTCCTCAAACGCATACCAGCTCTCAGAATAGTGCTGTAACTTATAGAGAATCTCAGCACGCCAGTAATACACATATCTTGGCGGGTTCGATTGCTTGAGTATTTGATTAACAATAAGTAGCGCCTCCGAGTATTCCTCGTTTTCTATATAATACCTCATCAATGCAGTGCCCTTCGACAAATCGCTTGATGCAGCAAAGAAGCCGCGCTTCAGGCGATCAATTCTGCTCAAGTCAATTTTCACCTCGGGAATTTGCGGCGCGGGAAGCCCCTTCCGCATCAAATCCACAGCCTCCTTATACCGAGCCTGATGTTGACGAAGCATGGCATATAACAACCAAGTCGAGTCCAAGGTATCACCATACTCTTCCAGATATGCTTCCAGCTGATCCGACTCTCCAACATCAGCCCATCGTCTCAATATTGCTGTCCGGTCCTCCCTCGTAAACCGCGCCAACGACGCCTCCGCACGCAGCTCTTTCTCTATTTCTCGCTTAAACGCCGAACCAGACAAGAACAGCAGCAAGCGCGCCCGATCAGTCGCATCGACTTGAGACATTTCAATCATGCCCTCCATCAACGCATCATTCTTAGAGGCCTTCTCCAGCATTCTGCGATAAAGATCCTCCTTCGAATCGACATAACGAATCAACGCCTCGCGCCATGCAGACACGGTGCGATTCACATCATAAGGTAGCCATGCCAGCCCCTCCTCATAAGCAATCATCCCAATATTTGGCTCCGCAAAGCGAGCACGACGAAAATCTTGAGCGACCTCTGATCGCAGGTCACCACGCGACAAGCCGATCTGAGCACGCTGAAAATACCCACGCCAACTCAACGGTTGCAACGCAATCACTTTATCTATCGCACCCTCAGCTCGATCTAGATCCGCCACAGCACTACTCTCAGTCGCACGCTGCTCTTGAATATCCAACGCCACGGACGAATGCGTCGGCAGTCCAAACAGACCCCCGAGAATCCAAAGCCCGCCGAAGAGCAGCAAAACACCTCCCACACTGCGCCAAACCACAGGCTTAAAGGTGGCACGCGGCGCAGAAGTCGCACGCGGCAAGGCCAGCGTCGCAAATAAAATCGCAAAATAAGCAGTCCCTGGGCGATGCCCCGACACATCAAACAAACCGTGCACCAAAAATAAAACCACCCCCGTCAACGCAATCATACGAAATGCACCACTGCGCCCTGACCTAGAAGTTCGGCATTTTCTAAAATACGATACAATCAAGAGCCCCAAAAAGAACACTGCAATTAAACCACCCTCAGCACCCAACCAAAATAAATCACTTTCAGGGTGAACCGCCCGCTGATAATTGCGCGACACATCACGATACTGAGGGAACACCTCTTCAAAATTCCCCACTCCGTGCCCAGTCAACGGCGCGGCTTGAATCATATCCACCGCATCATGCATGATCAACATTCGGTTGCCCTGCCCCCACTCTGACGGAGACGATAGATACTTCGTCGCACGCTCCACAGCCGGTTCATGGCTCGTAATGAAAACGCTGAAGACCAGCAGCACGACTGGAACACCGACCTTTAAGAACAACGACATAACCGAACGACGCAGACTAAAGACAAACCACAAACCAATGCCGCCGAAATACAATAGCACTCCCGCTCGCGACACCCCATAGATCAGCGCAGCCAAACATAAGAACGATCCAACAAAGCCAACCAGTTGAATCAGCCTACGCCCCCTCAAGCCCTCCATCGCATAGCTAAACGTCAGCACTCCCCCAATCGCAATAAAGTCAGACGTCTGGTTGCGGTTCGGGAAAAAACTAAACGCAGTCGCAGATTCTGCCCCAGGATAGCGCAACCCAAAAAGATTACCCACCAAAACCACCACGGCGAAGACAGCAATCAAGCAGGACAGCCAAAAGTATATCCACTTCCGCCCCGAATAGTTCACCTTCCAACTGGATGCCGCATACAACCAACTAAAACCAGCCACAGCCAACAAGAAGGCCTCAAAGCTAATCCACGGTTGCACCGACAAGCTCCACGGCAATTCGAACCCAAAAACATCAACCGCAGTCGTCCTCCACGCTGGAGTCTTCCAATAAAACATGGGCAAGAAAGCGAACAATAGAGAGCCCAATAAACCAAACAGCCCCACATCCAGCCACTTACCAAGGCTACGTGTCGGAGGGCGTAACAGCAAAGCTACTCCCGGCAAGACCAGAGCGAATCCCAACGCATGCACATGATGCCCACCTCCAAGCAGGATTAAAACGCACACGCCCAGCAAGCCCAAGATGAAGCCCTTACAGATAGCAGGCGCACCTTTAGGCTCTGGCAATGAAACCGGCGCCTTCGATGGCGAAACACTTACTGCAGCGAAAGACGACGTAGCGGGCGGCGAGGACCTGCGGCGCATACCTTTTGAGCGCCCGCGACTCCGAGACGAACTCTCATCTCGATGCTTTATGCGTCGATACTTTTTTCGTGGATCTGAATCCATACCTAAGCCTCTTGCCCTATTAAATTCATAACCACGCACAAACCGAGGTTAGGTGCTGGTAGTTTTAGAAGACGAGCTACTACCACTTTTTGAATCAGTATAATACTCCGAATATTTGTAGTAGTAATACCCCGGCTGCATCGCATCGACATAGTTAAGGATCAACCCTGAAACATCGATATTACGCTCACGCAGACGAGCCATCGCGGGTTTGATCTGACGAACCTGAGTATATGCACACCGAATCGTAAACAATACAGCATCGACCTTCCCTGCAAATCCAGACGTATCATCAGTCGCAAGTATCGGCGCCGTATCAAAGATAACAAAATCATACCGCTCTCTCGCCTCGCGGATAAACGCATCCATATTCTCACTCATCAGCAATTCAGCCGGATGATCGGGATACCCACCAATAGAGACGAAATCTAAATGCTCATAACGACTCGATTGCAGCGCAGTATCGAGTGTCAGTCGGCCATCTAAAATATCAGAAAACCCATTCTCTCGGTTCAACTTAAGTAAATGGTGCAGACGCCCACGACGTAAGTCAGCATCTACGAGTAAGACCTTCGAATGTGCAAAGGATAATGCCACAGCCAAGTTCGCCGCTACAGTGGACTTCCCCTCTGAAGGCACCGCACTCGTCACAGCAAAAACACTAGGCTTCACATGCTCATCCCCCATAAAGAACACGGACGTCCTCAGGTTACGACAAGCCTCTGCAAACACATAGCGATCATCATTCTTACGCAACAACACCGAGTGCACATCCCCCTCATTTACCTTCTCATAGGGAATCGCCCCGATCAAGGGATGCTGAAACTGCGCACTTAACTCATTCGCAGACAAAATTCGATTATCCAGTGCACCCAACAGAAAAAGCACGCCGCCAGCCAAGACGAATCCAAACAAGCCTCCCATCGCAAATTGACGCACAAGACCTACCCCTGCAGGGACTGGCTTACGCGCATTCACCAAAATCGAAACTGTGTCTTGTTGTAGATTCTGATTCGTATCAATCGCACGCAGTGAGTCCTGGCTACTCGCATACGCCTCCTTTGAACGCTTCAGGCGTGACTGCAAACGTTCGAATTCAGCAATCAAACGCCCATTTTCCAGCGCGGTCTTTTCCCAGATTTCAATCTCTGCATTGAGATTCTTGATCTGATTCCCGACCACCTGCTGACGCTCTGCAATACGCTCCAGCGCCTGAGCGCGATGTATTTTCAATTGATTCTCAGTGCGCTCAATCTGATTTTTAAGACCGATTATTTTCGGATGCTTCGGCTTTAAATAAATTGAGAATTCATCCAACTGGGCATGTAACAACTGCAACTGCTCTTTGCTCTGTATATATTTCTGATTCTCATCGACGCCTCCACCATTAAACGCCTCGCTCGAGGGCGCCTCCCCGCGACCTGCCCCCTGTAACTGATCGATCAACAAACTCTTTTGCTGTGGATTCTCATTGAGAATCGAAGTCAACGAGCGGCTCTCGGTATTCAACTCTGCGACTTCACGTTTCAACTCAGCAAGATACACTCCCGCAGCGGAACCTTGCTCCTGAATAAAGACGATATTGTTACGCTGCTGAAATTCGACAATCGCATCTTCCCCCTCATCCACTTCTTTCTCCAGTATCTGCAACTGCGCAACAATCGCATCATAGGTTCGCTCCGAGGTCTTCGAGCGCATTTCCACTCGTCGGTTGATGTATTCCTCCATCACCGCATCCAAATATGCCTGAGTATATTCAGCGTGCGGAGTATACGCTCGAAGGACAAAGATCGACGTGTCTCGCTTTACATACGCTTCGATATCCAACGAGTTCAATCCATTGACCTGATACGCCTCAGTCTCCCTCAACGCAGCGTCCAATTCAGGATTTGATAAACGTATACGCTCAACGGCCCGCACCTGCACCTGCTCGCTCAACATGAGCTCGATTTGAGTCCCAAAGAAGTTATCACGCTCCTCTGCATACACGTCATTCTCAGGTAAATCAATCCGACCACTGACAATCATTTGAGCCTTTGACAGATAGAACGGCTCTTTAAAATGACTCTGGACCGCTTTAGCGCAGACCCCTAGAGCCACCGCCAGAGGAATCACCCACCAATAGCGGCGCAACACGATCTTCGTTCGATAAACAATTTGCTGAAATAGCTCCGTGTAATCGACCGTCTTTGTGTGTTTTTCATCCTGAAATAAATCGTCCATGTATTCGAAATCCCGAAACTACCCTAATCGTCAATAATTCGCCACTGCGATCACCCACTAAAGCTGATCATCTTCTCATCTACTATAATCATATCCCCTGGCTTCACGATCGGATCTTCACTGCGATCACCTCCATCGAGTATTTTATCAATATTTACCAAGGACTCGACCTTTTCGCCTTTTTCGTCCTTCGAGACTAAACGAACCTTATTTTTCCGAGCAAACCGAGTAAACCCCTCGGCCATTAAGATCACTTGGCTGAGCGTAAATTGACTACCTCGAATCGAATATAGCCCAGGAGCATTCACCGCACCCAGCACATACACCTGACTCCCCGCGTGGTCTGCTTGCGCAACAATGACGACATCACCAGAATTCAAGATTGGATCCTTAGACAGATCACCGCTCGAAAGCATCGCTCCAAGATCCACTTCTAAACGTGCATTTTCTTGCCCAGCCGAAACCACACTCACCTTTGACTGATCGGCATGCAGGGTAAAACCACCACTAGCCAGAATCGCCTGGCTCAGTGTCAGCGGCGAATCAGCCGGAATCAGTTGCTCGCCTTGACGGTTGACTTGGCCAATCACCTTAACCCGACCTCGGTTACGGTCTACCTCACGCTGCGTAATCAACACCGTCGCTCGGTTAAAAAAATCCACCTCCAATTGTTTTTTAATTTCGAAGGCCAAGTTTTTACTCGTCTTTCCTTCTGCTGGAATTGAGCCCAGCAGAGGCACCATCAATTCGCCGTTTCCATTGACTGCAAGCAGTTGTCCTTCCTCCTGTTCTTCCAAAACTTTATAGACCAAACGATCTCCGATCTGTAGCTCCCAGTCGTCATCAAGCAACGCCATTTGAGTCGGCGAATTAGCAGCAACGGCCACTCTAGCATCTGCAACTTGCACTGCGGAATCCACCACCTCCGCAACTTGGGCACGCACCTGACACAGACTCGATAGTAGAACAGCACTTAACAGCGCCCATCGCTTAATTGTTACAAACATATTTTCGTAGAACTTCCTTAAAAGTCATATTTTAAGAGAAGACGAAACTGATTTTGATCATAACTTTGAAACTCTGCATCCGAATCTTTATCCGTATAACGGTAGCCCAATTCTGCCGTTAACCTCGGCCCCAGAACTAATTCAGTTGAAAGCCCGCAGACCCAGCGATCGAAGTCGTCATTAATCAAGCCACCCGAGCTGTCGTTTTCCTCATAACCAACGGTGCCATCGAGACGGACGCGTTCGGTAAGGTTATACGCAGCAGTATAGCGAACACCGTCGATCTCGTTGTAGTTCGATGTGGTGCCACCAGTGATCGCACGATACCACTCAAGTTGGTGATTAAATACTTCATTCACCATATGACTGAGGCGCGTGGTCCAAGTAAAGTGGCTCGGCTGATCATCATTTCCATACCTTGTGTTATCAGCCTCTCCACCAGAATCATAATCCAGATGATTCCATGACAATCCAGCATACAAACCAATCACCTCTGTAATATTCCAATCGATATACGGGCCAATGGAAAACTCAGATCCATCATTATTCACATCCTTATCATAATCAAACGTCGCATACGAAGTGCCCACACCAACCATAAAATTCGCAGCCAAATCACGCTCCACATTCAACGCGATCTTATACACCTCACTATTAATATATTCATACTCATCATCCGGGCTCCAGATATCTTCCCGACTCAACTGAGCCGCAAAGACATTCTCACCAATAAACCATTCAGATTGAAGGCCAAAGGTATTTTGATAACGAGCAAACGAAGTCGGATCCGCCCCTTCGTCTACATTCCCATTACGATCAACGACAACCGCATCGGCAGTATCGAATGAATATTCAAGCCGATCAAACACACGAAAAACCATGTCACCGACCAAAACTCGGTAGGACAATTCTGTGTCTGGCGACAACGACACCTGATTAGACACATTATTATACTTATTGTGATCTACGTAGTGCCAATATTCCGCCCCAAGGTTCAAATCCAGCTCATTGTCTTCATTCACCTGCCATTTTAAACCAAACAGAACCCCCGGCTTCAAAATAAAATCAGACAACTCATTATTTTCTGAATAGCCAATATTGTCGTTATATTCGACTTCGAAAGTGCCGACAACATCAACCATAACTGGGCCAACTCGGAGATTATAATCTTCACGCTCAACCCGCTGATCTAATACGAAGGGTGCGAAATCTGGAATTCCGTAAATTTGAGCTGAAAGCGGAAGCGCCAGAACAGAACCAAGCAGGATCGCAGCAGTATAAGACCCGCTGATATGTCGAACGATTTGGAATAGTGGAGCAGTCACAAGGCAAGTTAGTTGAGGGTGAAGTCTAGCTACAATATGGCCAATCGCCATATTGGCAATCCGTGAGGTATAGTATTCTGAAGGCCTAAACAGTAAAGCTCAAAATCCTAAGCATAACCTCAATAGAATTAGATGTTTGCAATTTACCAATTGTTAATATTTAGTAAATAGTAAAGAAAAAACCATATTTCAGCCTTCCAAAAAAGCCACTAATCAAATGAGCACACATACTCACATGCATCAAAAAATAATCTCCGGATTATTTTTCGCTGGAGTTGCCCTCGCACTTAACATTACAGCGCAAGCGCAACCAGCTCCGCCGATAGACCTCTACCGCGTGTCCGCCCCCAGCGAACAACGACTTCAACGCATCCAGAAAAATCTAGCTCGTTGGCATATGGGAGCCACTCTAGTCCTCGTCAAGGACGAGCAATTCCTACGCATTCAAGTTCCAGATGTTGGATACTTTGACGAATCTGTGCTTCTCAGCGACAATTCAGCACTGACCTACACGATTCCCCAAGGGCAACACGACTACATCATAGACCTTGGACAGTTCATGAAGGTCTCACGCTTTTTCTTTAATAATGAGAGTGCCAGTGGAACCATGCAGATCATGTCGTCTAACACGCTGGATCCGCTCAACAGTGGAAAATGGGTCACACTCACACAACCAGTCAGCTTCAGTGAAGGCGTCATCCCATCTGCATCCTTCGCAGAAGTAGACACTCGCTACCTCTTGGTGCGATTTAACATCCTCAACCAAGGGCGCATTGGCCACTTCGGAGCAACTGGCTCCATGGACATCACCAAAGCCAATATTCAAATCGGCAAAGGAGAGGAGACCAAAGAAACCATCAAAGCCCAGTCCCCCATCATCGACTACGATTTTGGAGCCGCCTACACAGGCAGCCGCATCATCTATGCCAGCGGGGGAGCTCTGGAAGAAATTTACCACCTTCAGGATGATGACCCTACCACTACTCACCAATTCCCAAGTGATGAAGAGTCTATCGTGATCATAGATCTGCGCAAAAAAACACAAATGCGTTCCATCGCCTCAAGCTTCAACTCAGGTCAATCTGGCACGCTGCAAATCTACCTAACCAACCACTTGCCGAGTGAGTTCACAGAAGACAACCAAACGGGCGTCGCCACCTACACAAATGAACTTGGCCATGTAGAACGCGCCGAATTCGCAGCCAAAAACGATTCGAACTTCGAATACCTAATGGCAGCGACGACACCTCAGCAAATCGTCCGCGTCCCAAATGATTTCTTCTTCGACATCGAGGATTCATACAGCGTCTACGTGAAAGGCGAAAACACCCGCTTGCACCATATCTTCGACGAGATTGAGCGCAGATACGTCATTGTCCGGTTCACACCAGAAAATCTTCAATCTGACTATAAGATCGAAACCGCACAATATACGCCAGGCTCTACTGATCTACGTATCCACAAAGCGCAAGCAGCCCCCCCCCCATTCAGCTTCGGCGGAATCGACGTAATCGGCGATGTGCCCTATGAGGATATCTTCTTTACCGCAGACGCCGAACCTGGGCTACCGGGGCCTCCACCGCCACCGCCACCATCGCCACCACCAGTATTCTCGCAATAACCGATATTTAAAAAATCGAAAGCCCTCGCACACCAGCGAGGGCTTTTTCGTGCTCAAAGTCACACCATGCATTGACCTTCTGCCCCGCGTATGTAGCCATATTTTCAATCGCCCACAACCATGGCAGACAACAACTCAAACGACCAAACCATCACCGGCGTCCTCGAACGGATCATCTTCTTCAATGAAGAGAATGCCTATTGCGTGGCTGAGGTCAGTGTCGCCAACGGCAAACGCCCAGTCACCGTCCTCGGACCACTGCCCGGCGTGCAATGCGGCGAAACACTGCAACTCAACGGCCAATGGACGCGCCACGCCACACATGGTGACCAATTTAAAGTCGGCAGCTTCAAATCCCAGCTTCCCGCCTCCGTCCATGGCATCCGTAAATACCTAGGCAGCGGCCTCATTCACGGCATCGGTAAATCCTACGCCAAAAAAATAGTCGACCACTTCGGAGCCGACACCCTGCAGATCATTAGCGAAGACTCTGGCCGACTCCATGAGATCCCCGGCATCGGCAAAACACGCGCAAAATCCATTAAAGCCGCGTGGGACGAGCAAAGTGCCGTGCGCGACGTCATGATGTTTCTGCAGACCTATGGCATCACCCCCTCGCAATGCGTGCGACTCGTCAAGAAATACGGCAATGCCACCAAGCGCATTCTACAAGACGAGCCCTACAAGCTCGCCGAAGACATCGAACGCATCGGTTTCAAAACGGCCGATAAAATCGCCCTCAACCTAGGCTTCCCCACCAACTCGAAAGAACGCATCGATGCAGGTATCGTCCACACCATGCGCACCCTCGAAGACGAAGGCCATACGCTAGGCACCGAGCAAATGATCCTCGAACACGCCACCAAGCTCCTCGGCGTCGATCCGGTCGATATTCAACGTCGTATTCATGGGTTGACCGACGCAAAAAAGCTGCTCGCCATCAAAGCATACGACGAGAAAAACGAATTCATCGGACCCGCTTGCCAAATTCCGACCACTGCCAGCGCCGAGAAACGCATCGCAGAGTCCATCGCCCGCATCCACAGCACCGCAGCTACATTGCCACCGATCAAACTGGAGCCAGCGATCGAATGGGCGCAACAAAAAGCCGGCTTTGCATTTGCCGATCAACAAGCCGAAGCACTGCGTAAGACACTCACCTGCAAGGTTTCCATTATCACCGGTGGCCCCGGCACAGGAAAAACCACCATCCTCCGAGCAGTCGTCGACATTCTCCGCGCCAAGCGCACCCGCATCCTGCTCGCCTCACCCACAGGCCGCGCCGCTCAACGCCTAGCCGAAGCCTCAGGCGCGCCCGCCAGCACCATTCACCGCTTGCTCAAATACGACGGAGCGACACGCACTTTCACTTACAACGAAGACAACCCACTACCTTGCGACCTACTGATTCTCGACGAAACCAGTATGCTCGACACACGCCTAGCCGCCAGCTTGATGCAAGCCGTGCCCAGTAGCGCACATTTGTTACTGGTTGGTGATGCCGACCAACTTCCCTCCGTTGGGGCAGGTAATATTCTCGGCGACCTCATGGCCGCACCACCCGCCACCGTCACTCGACTCGACACCATTTACCGCCAAGGCAAAGAAAGCGGCATCGTCACCACCGCCCACGGCATCCTCAAGGGCGAGTGCCACCCTGGCTCCACCTACCGCAGCCTGCGTGACCTACAAGCCTCCAACGACTTCAGCTTCATCGAAGCCAACACACCCGAACAATGCGTCAAGGCCATCATCTATCTCGCACGGGATTACATCCCCAAACACCACAAAGTAAACGCAGTCCGTGACATTCAAGTCATGTCCCCCATGCACCGTGGCACTGGAGGCATCACCGTGCTCAACACCGAGATCCAAGAAGCGCTCAACTCAAAATCCGCCGCCGAGTCCAAACTGCGCTCCGACCCCGACTACGCTCCTGCCAAACAAACACATTTCCGCGAGCAGACCCGCAAGCCACTCCCCGCCGAAATCCCCTACGGCAGCAGCACCTTTCGCATCGGCGACAAAGTGATCCAAACCCGCAACAACTACGACAAAAACGTCTTCAACGGCGACATGGGCATCATCCGCGCGATCGCCGCAGACAGTTCAGGGCTTACCATCGAATTCTCAGGCGAGACGATTGAATATACTAAAGGCGAACTCTCCGAAGTCCAACTCGCCTACTGCATCTCTATTCACAAGAGCCAAGGCAGCGAATACCCCGTCGTCATCATTCCGCTGCTCAAACAGCACTTCATGCTCCTGCAGCGTAACCTCGTTTACACCGGCATCACCCGCGCTCGTCAAAAAGTCTACCTAGTCGGATCTCTAGACGCCTACGCCATGGCCATTAAAAACAACGATCAACAAATCCGCCGCACCCACCTGCGCCGCCGATTACGTAGAGCCGTGGAAGACAGCCAAAAGATCAGCGAAGAATAGTAGTCGAGTTCCTTTAGGTGCTCGACCCACAGTTCCAGCGAATAGAAAACTCCCCATAGGGTGACCAGCTTTCCACCTACTTGAATCCAGCCGAACGATGGACTAAAAGATCAGGCGCTCCACATCCGAACAACTAGTGGCACTCAACCATTGAGGATGATGCTTAAACCAGCCATCAGAGTGGTTCGATTTCCAATCCTCTGGCCAAAACCAGCAACCTTGTTCAAGCGGAACCTCTGAAGTATTATACAACAGCAGCATTTTCTTCTTAGGCATACGCCGAGACCACTCGGCCAGCATGTGATTAAAACCATCATCACCAAAACCATAGCCCGAACTGATAATTCGATCATGCTCTTTTAGTAGACGCCGAGCCTGGAGATACATCTCTCCAGTAATTCCACGCGTATAGGCTTCTGTCTTTGTCGTATTGCCCGTAGTGACTGGCTCCTCATGAGTAGGACAGCTGAACTTCTCTTCATCACGATCTATAGCCTCCCAGCCATGAACCTCCGGATCATTTACTATCCCCCAATCATACAGATAGTTGCCATCACTCATCCGCTTACCAAACTTCCACCAACTGACACAGCCATGCAGCTTCACTATACGAACACATTTTTCGTCATCGAAAGCCGTATCATCGTAAAAATCAACCTGCCTATCATTCGATTCCTGAGAATCAAACCCTGTTGTGTAAGGAATCCCCCGACTTTTCAGTAAAATTTCAACAAGCCGATCATGGTTCAAAGTCAAGACATCGACATTTCCAGCTCCATATTTATCAATTAGACTAGGGATCAATTCGAGCCCTTTAGGAGCATCTAGAGGGTCCAATAATCTACGAACACATTTTTCAATATACTCACATGCCTTACTAGCGATCGCACCGAACGGTTGTCCCCCAGAAACAGCAGCGCGTTTGTAATATGCCCAAAAACTAGCAGTCTCACGATAAACATAATCCCGAAAACGCACCATCGAAGCATCTTTCAGTTTCCCAACTTCAAATTCAGAGATGCGCTGAGCTAGAGAATACAGCGATTCGTAATTTTCGGTTTCACCCATCCGATGAATCTCTTTTTTAAGCACTTTCAAAAAACCTTGTATATGATCGATCTCTTCACGCTTGAAGGAACGTCCATGACGGTCTCCTGTGAGTAGACGATCATCGTCCTTAGAGAAAACTAGATTCGTCACATCTATAACCATCGGTGCTCCCGATTCCTTAGACACACCAGACCCCAATACGAATAATACACGTTTACTAGACTCAGCCATTGTATAATCAGCTAACGGCTATTCCAGTAGAGTCAACGATCTGTGCAAACAAAAAAAAGGGGCGAACTTCCATTACGCATTAATACTATGAACAAAAAAGCACTATTCTTTTCTTTTCAGGAATACACGGAGCTGTAAGGTATCTCAGCCTAGAGCGTTCATACTCATACACCACGACTTTCCTTTTCGCATCCCGTCACACGACATGCCTTCCTCTAAAGAAACCATCCACCTACGCGGCGTCCGCCAAAACAACCTCAAAGGCTTCGACCTCGACCTACCCATCGGTCAACTCACAGTCGTCACCGGTCTTAGCGGAGCAGGTAAATCCTCTTTGGTATTCGAGACGCTGCATGCCGAAGGCCAGCGCCGCTATGTAGAGACCTTCTCGCCCTACACTCGTCAATTCATGGATCTGATGGATCGCCCCAAAGTCGATTCGGTCGAAAACATCCGCCCCTCCATTGCGATCCAGCAATCCAACACCGTCAAAACATCGCGCTCCACCGTCGGCACCATTACCGAACTCTGCGACTTCTTTAAAGCTTGGTTCCCCAATGTCGCCACACTGATCGACCCAGCCACTGGCCAACCAATCACCGACGACAATCCACAATCCATCTGGAAAGCGCTCCTCAAAGACCATCGCGACACCAGCCGCATCATCGCCTTTCCCATCACACGCCCCGAAAAGTTTGAATGGAGCGAGATCCTACAGCCCCTCTCTGCCCAAGGCTACACCCGAGCAGTCTTCGATGGAAAAATCACCCGAATCGAAGATCTCACCCCTCAAGTCTCCCCCCTCAAGTCTCAGCCCTCAAGTCTCAGCTCTCTTCTAGTCGTTCAAGATCGCATCGCGATCAACGACAAGAGCCGCTCGCGCTTCATCGAAGCCGCACAAAACGCCCTCTCCTTTGGCAAAGGGCGCATTCACATTCTGGATACAGAAGGCACCACTGTCGCAGAATTCACCCACGGCCTGCATTCTCCAGAAACGGGCATCACCTATCGCCCAGCCACACCGCCGCTCTTTTCCTTCAACTCCCCCATCGGCGCCTGCGACAAATGCCGCGGCTTCGGCAGAGTGATTGAGATCGACTACAATCTAGTCACCCCCGACAAAAGCTTATCCGTTGACGACGGCGCCATCCGCGCATTCCAAGGCGCCGTTTACAGCGAAAGCCTACGCGACCTGCAACGCGCAGCAAAGAAGCACAAGATACGCACCGACGTGCCTTGGTCAAAACTACGCAAAAAGGAACTCGCCTTCATCATGGAAGGCGAACCGAACTACAAAGAAGACCATAACCAATGGTATGGCGTTTATCGATTCTTCGACTGGCTGCAGACCAAAATCTACAAGATGCACGTCCGCGTCTTCCTATCCAAATTCAGAAGTTATTCAACCTGCCCCGACTGCAACGGCTCACGCCTAAAGTCCGAAGCACTCAACTGGAAGTGGAAAGGACACACACTCCCCGACCTCTACCAAAAGAGTGTCAGCGAGCTGATCTCACTCATCACTCCCGACTCATCACTTTTCACTCCTCAGAAAACAAAGTCGCAGCAGAATAACGCACTCGACGGAATATTGGCACGACTTTGCTTTCTGAGGGAAGTCGGCCTCGGCTACCTCACACTCGACCGCACCTCGCGCACCTTATCTGGCGGCGAGACCATGCGTGTGAACCTTACCTCCTGCCTCGGATCGGCACTCGTTGACACACTCTTCGTGCTCGATGAGCCCTCCGTCGGCTTGCACGCCCGCGACATGGATCGCCTCATTGCGATCCTCCGACGGCTCACCGCGCTTGGGAACACCGTCGTCGTTGTGGAGCACGACGAAGCAGTCATGCGCGCAGCCGACAATCTCATCGAGATCGGCCCGAAACCAGGCATTCACGGAGGTCAGCTCATCTTCAACGGCAATTACGACAGTATCCTTTTTTCGGATACAACTACCGGACGCTTCCTCTCTGGCCGTGAAGACATTGAAGCCCCTGCTGATCGCCGTATCACCACAGGCAAGCATTCAAATTTCGACGTTCAAAGTTCAACGTTCAAAGTTCCCACCCTCTCAATCTACGGCGCCACTAAGCACAACCTAGACAACGTCGACCTACACGTTCCGCAACAATCGTTCGTCTGTCTCAGTGGCGTATCCGGATCGGGTAAGAGCACTCTACTCAACAACGTCATCTACCAAAATTTGCTCGCGCAAAAAGGACTGATCGCAGACGACCCTGCTCCGCTCAAAGATATTGAGTCCACACTACCACTCTCTGATGTAGTGCTCATCGATCAAAGTCCCGTCAGTAAAACACCACGCTCCAACCCCGCCAGCTACTCCGACGCATGGACTGAGATACGTAAACTCTTCTCAAAACTAGAGGCCGCTCAGTCCGCAGGCATGATGCCCGGTCACTTCTCATTCAATAGCGGCGAAGGCCGTTGCGACACCTGCTCCGGACTCGGCTTCGAGCGCATCGAGATGCAATTCGTATCCGATCTATTCGTGCCTTGCGAAACCTGCGAAGGCCAGCGCTTTAAGCCTGAAGTCCTTGAGATCGAATTCAACGGGAAGTCTATCGCAGACATTCTAGATCTCGATGTCGACGACGCACTCACCTTCTTTGCCGAGCATCCCAAAGTCACCCGCTGCCTCAAGCCCCTGATCGATGTCGGCCTCGGCTATTTAAAACTCGGGCAACCACTCAACACGCTCTCCGGCGGCGAATCGCAACGCCTCAAACTCGTCCGCTACTTAGGCAAGGTCGCCGAAAAATCCGGGCACGCCTTAATCCTCATCGACGAACCCACCACAGGCCTACACCGCGCCGACGTCAAACGACTCATCGGCGTGCTTCAAAACCTCGTCAACGCAGGACACTCGCTCATCGTCATCGAGCACAACATCGACATCCTCAAAGTCGCTGACTGGATCATCGAGCTCGGCCCCGAAGCCGGCGCAGCCGGAGGAAGAATCACCGCACAAGGCACACCCGAACAAATCGCAAAAGCCAAATGCGAAACCGCCAGCTATCTGCGCGAAGCGCTGGGAGGGACGAGCTCCGCCTCGTCCGCCGAACCGAAGCCCGAACTAATAGCCGCCGAACCTAAGGCCAGCTATAACACTTCACACTCTTCACTTTTCACTTCTCACTCAAAATCACTCACCGTCCGCGGTGCCCGCGAGCACAACCTAAAGAACATCAACTGCGAGATCCCGCACAATAAAATCAGCGTCGTCACTGGCGTCTCTGGTTCAGGCAAATCATCGCTCGCCTTTGATATTATATTTGCCGAAGGCCAGCGAAGATTCATGGAGTCAATGTCCGCCTACGCACGCCAGTTCGTCGAGCAAATGCCGCGTGCCGATGTGGACGAACTCAGCGGAATTGCACCCACTGTCGCCATTGAGCAACGCGTCACAAAGGGCACACGTAAATCCACCGTCGCCACGATCACCGAAGTCGCTCAACACTTACGCCTACTGTTTGCCAGAATTGGTATCCAACATTCCCCTACAACTGGGGAAGCCGTCGTCAGCCAAAGCGAAGGGGCACTTTTCAAGCGCCTGCAAACCATCATTAAAGAATCAAAGTCTGCTGCCACCAATTCGAAGTTAAAAGTTGGACGTTCGATGTTCGACGTTCTTCAGCTCTGCGCGCCATTAATTCGAGGCCGCAAAGGACACCATCAACCACTCGCCGACTGGGCACGCGACCACGGCTATGAAACCTTGCGCATTGATGGCCAACTCGTGCCGATCAAAAACTTCAAAAAGCTAGACCGCTATAGCGAGCACGACATCGAACTCGTCATCGCAGACCTGAAGCAACAAACAACTCTCAACAAACAACTCACGCTCGCTCTCAAACTCGGCAAGGGCACCGCCTTTGTGCTCAATGCCAAAAACGAGATCGTCTCCTGGCTCTCCACTCGACGCACCGATCCCACCACCGGCGAAGCCTTTCCGGAGCTCGACCCGAAGCACTTCTCGTGGAATAGCCCACGTGGTTGGTGCCCAAGCTGCCGCGGCTATGGGCAAATCTTCGACTGGATGAACAAAGACGAAGAAGCCGCGATCGACCTGCCCGATGGCGTCGAACATGGCGACACCTGTCCCGACTGCCAAGGCGCACGCCTCAATCCATTGAGCAGTGCAGTGCGACTGCCTCTGAAGGAACGTCGAACATCGAACGTCGAACTTTCAACGTCGAGTAAGAAGCAAAAACATTCAGCGTTCGATGTTGAGCGTTCAAAGTTCGACGTTCAACGCGTTCAAGGATCGGTCAATTTACCCGACCTACTCTCGCTCGCCCCCTCGCAACTGCTCAAGACACTCAAACGCGTAAAGACAGATAAACGTAGCGCGCCCATCCTCGCAGAGCTCATGCCCGAAATCGAAGAGCGGCTCCGCTTCATGGATCGCGTCGGGCTCGACTATCTCGGTCTTGATCGCGCAACCGCAACACTCTCTGGCGGCGAAGCCCAGCGCATCCGCCTAGCCGCACAACTCGGCTCCAATCTATCCGGCGTGCTCTACGTGCTCGACGAGCCATCCATCGGCCTACACGCCCGCGATAACGCTCAACTCCTCACTGCGCTGGAGCAACTCCGCGACCGCGGCAATACACTCCTCATCGTCGAACACGACGAAGAGACAATGAAGCATGCCGATCAGATCATCGACATCGGGCCGGCAGCTGGCATCCACGGCGGCGAGATCGTCGCCTCCGGCACGCTCGCACAACTACGCACGAACAAGGCCTCGATTACCGGCAAATATTTGCGCAAAAGCATGCCCCATCCCTTACGCGGCACGCATCGCGAACTCCCCGCAGCATGGAGCCCTCGCAAAAAGAAAAGCAACGAGCAATGGATCAGTCTGCAAGGCGCAGAGCTGAGAAACCTAAAGGGCTTTGATGTGCAAATCCCCAAGCAACGCCTCACCGCAATCTGCGGCGTCTCCGGCGCTGGCAAATCGACCCTCACCCGCGACCTACTCAAACCACTGGTCGAAGCCGCGATTGAATCGAAGTCAGATAAACTCACGCAGAAACAACTCCCCACTTCTCACTCCTCACTTTCCACTAGCTTTCGAACGCTCTGCGGAGCAGAGAGCGTTCGAAAGGTCATCGAAGTCGACCAATCCCCCATCGGCAAAACACCACGCTCCACGCCAGCGACCTACATCGGCGCGTTCGATATCATTCGCGACATCTACGCCAACCTCCCTGAAGCACGCTTCCGCGGCTACAAAGCTGGCACGTTCTCGTTTAATACCAAAGGTGGTCGTTGCGAAACCTGTAAGGGCGCAGGACGTGTGAAGCTCGAAATGAACTTCATGCCCGACACCTATGTGACCTGTGAAGATTGCAACGGCCGTCGCTACGGCGCTGAGCTCGACGAGCTGCGTTGGAACGGCAAAAGTATTGCCGATGCCCTCGCCATGAGTTTCGAAGAAGCCGCTGAGTTCTTCAGCTTCCACACCGGCCTCAAAAGCTTGCTCGACGCCATGGTCGAGACCGGCCTCGGCTACATTGAGCTGGGCCAATACTCACCGACCCTTTCAGGCGGTGAAGCGCAGCGCCTGAAACTCGTCAGTGAACTCGCCAAAGGCATGCCTACCTTCAAAGAGCGCCAATACAACAAAGGCCAAGGTAATCTCTACATCCTAGAAGAGCCGACCATCGGGCTACACTTGAGCGACGTTGAGCGCCTCACCGAGCTACTCCACCGACTCGTCGACAAAGGCCACACAGTGATCACCATCGAGCACCATCTTGACGTAATCGCCGATGCGGACTACACGATCGAGATCGGTCCCAACGGCGGCGATGCCGGTGGTGAATTACTCTATCAAGGCGATGTTGCGGGATTGAAGAAAACCAAAGGCAGCGTGACAGCGAAGTTCTTATAAGTGAAACAGACATTGCTGTCTGTCCTCAGCGTGATACAGGCATTGTGACGCCACCTCCGACAGGGCATCCAGAGTGCCACAAACTAAAAACAGGCAGGACGTAGGTCTGCCGGAGATGGCGTAGCAATGCCTGTATCACGTCTCAGCTCTCAAGTCTCCACCCTCAGCTCTCTCCTCCCTCAACCCTCTCCCGCCTCACTTTCCCGAAATCGGCGAGTGATCCCTTTGAGAAAATTACGGAGAAATTGATCTCCACACTCCATATAATGCCGATGGTTGGGTGCTCGAAAAAGTGCCGTTATTTCACTTTTTGAGACTGTAAACCCTACGTCTCTGAGTATATCGACGACATCGATATCTCTCATTTCAAAGGCGATCCGTAACTTTCTAAGGATCATGTTATTATTGATGGTAGCCGTGGAGAACTTTTTAGCGGGGCCATCGCTCGGCCCACGACATTCATAGATCAGTCCATCTAAAAAGGCGTGCATGGTTTCTGCGGGGCACTCCAGAAATCCTTCCTCCTCTTCGTTTTTGAGGAGATCGACGACCTCGAGAACCGACAGTTCCATGCCACCAGCTTTGATCATTGCGACCACTTCTCTGTTTTTTGCTTCAAGCGCATAGCGCACGCTCCTCATCACTTCGTTGTTTGTCATTCTATTTCGTATTGTTGGGTTCGTCGTTTCTGAGCTGAATTAAGAAAAGACGCCAGTCATCATTTGCAGAGATTTGCGAAGGATTCAGTCCGTAAAGCTTTGAATCCCCCCCCCTAAGGACAGCCCCCAGTTCACTTACGATTCGAGCCGGCCCTTGATCTCACTCAGCGTAAAGCGCTGCCCTTGAAGTTCGCGTATCTGCACCACGCGCATTACTGAGATACGTCAGCTCAATCGAAACGCATCCGCGTCCAGCTGCTGACGTTGGGCGCTAGAGCCTCGAGCACGGCCACTCACGTAATCAACTCGGAGGTGCACTGGACAATCGATCGTTAAGCATGAGTCCCTGCACTTTTACAAATCATCAGGCACCGCAGTATTATATGCTGAATGAGTATGCCTCATCTTGGTTATTTTGAAGCTGTCGGCGCAGATGCCAAAGATGGACTATTGAACGGAGCCTGGTGCTCCACGGAGGCGGAACTGTGGGCATGGTGCAGTCGAGATGGTGATCTGATATTAATACTAACATTATTACGCTATCCCCCAACATATTGGGATATGCGGAAGCCTATTTTGGGCATATTATTTTAAACGAACACAATCCCCCAAAACTAAGTAAAATCATGAAAAGAACCCCCATTACAAAAATACTCACTGCCTCGCTGGTCTGCGGCTTGGCGATTCCTGCTGTCGGCTCAGCTGCGACTGTCACGGTCGGACCAGGCACAACCAACTGGGAGCAAAATTGGGCCAATGCGACTGTTCTTGAGGATGGCACATGGCTTGTGCCAGCGGCTTCCGCCGGTGACCTCGCGATTATTAATCAAGGCAAAGTGGTCCAAGTGGACACCACTATTTCCGTTGCTGCAGGAGATGTGATCATCGCCAATACTGCCAGCGGTCAACCAGAAACTTTTTTGGAAGTTAACTCTGGCGGTTCGTTGACAACCGCCACTCTCACCGTCTCCGCGGCTTTAGACGCGGGTGATCTTAAGGTTCAGGGCGGAGCACTTACCACTGAAGCACTAAATATCAATGAGAACGGCACGGCGACGGTTAGTTCAGGGTCCTTGATGTCTACAACGATAGCGGTGAAAACTGGCAGCGTCATGACTGTGAATGGCACTGGCGCAGTGACTACCACTGGGGCGTTTACCAATGCTGGAACCACACATGTCACTGGTGGAACTCTCGCGACTGGCACGAATCAAATTTCGGTGACTGGCGGCAGTTTCAATGTGAACGGCGGTGCTGTGACAGTCACTGGTGGGGCATCTGCCACAGCCGGCGCTTTGAAGGCTGATGGTGGTGACATCAATCTGACCTCAGGTAGTATTACGGTCAATGAGAACTCAGCGGGTGGTGGCACGACAAATGCGACCGGCACTGGCTCAGGCAAACTGAACATCGCTGGAGGCGATTTCATCGTGACAGGGCAGACAGCAGGTAATGATACGGTTCAATTCAATGGTGAAGTGACGATCAGTGGTGGTAGTTTTTCTGTCGCAGCGGGTCAGGTGATTACAAATGGCTTAGCAATCTTCAACATTGTCGGTGATGCAACCACTTCAATCGAAATGAACAATCTAAATCTTGTTAACACTCGCACTGCTACGTTTAATTTCACCTTTGATGATGACGGAGTTGAAACGGTCACCAATACTGGATTTATGGGGCTATCAGCGGTCACTCTAAATGTAGATGGATCTGCTTATGCGGGTGGGATTGCATCCTTCGACCTATTTACTTCAGCTAACCTAACATCAATCATTGAGTCTGGAAATATTGCGGTGTCTGGTTTGGGCGTTGAGGGAGTCGATTGGGAGATAGTTCAAGGCTTCGGTGTTGGTGGAGATAATAATGTAACCTTGAACATCTTGACCATTCCTGAGCCAAGTGCCTATGCATTGCTTGCGGGCCTGTTAAAGCTCGGCTTTGTGACCGTTCGTCGCCGTCGCTAGTTCGATGCTGCCACGGTCGGACTTCTGATTGGTTCAATTTAATTTCAAGGCCGCGCCCTAGGGTGCGGCCTTTTTTCGGCTCATTGTCCTTTAGCGAGATCGGCATTTGTGGCCTAGCACATATGGCTGTTAAGTGTGGAGTATGCTTCATGCCGCTTGCAGGAGAGAACATGCCTAAGGCTCTCTGCGAGAAGCCTGTGCCATTGAACTGTAGCGAGACTGTGAAGGGAGATCAGTTGCTCTGTGAATTGCGAAAGAGTCATTTCGTAACTCTTTAAACCTAAAAAGGTGAGTTAAAACTACGACGGAGGTCTGCCGTAGATGGCGTAGCAATCTACGCAGATCCACGCGAATAAATCCCAGAAAGCGCATGCTCACAAATACTTATATAGCTCATGGATGTGAGCTAAGAGTAAGAAGCTCTTCGCCATTTTGGCGACCTGTCAGATTCGCGTAAATTAGTGAGGATTCGTAATTTATAAAATTGAACCTAAGCCTACTGCCGAATCTAGGTTAAAGGTCCTCGATCGGCGGAGCGTGGTCATAGCTTGCTATTCGGCAGAGAGCAGTGATATTTGCGCACAATGAAGCGCGTAAAAATTAGCCACCTGACTGAGTATCGATTTTCGGAATCGGTCAATTTTTCCGAGCATCGCTTATTGCTGCGACCACGTGAGGGGCATGATATACGTATCGCGTCTTCACTGTTGAATGTGAGTCCGGCGCACAAGGTAAAGTGGCATCGTGATATTTATGGTAATTCGGTTGGATTATTGACGTTAGAGGAGGCGTCGGATCACTTGCGAATCGAAAGTGAGGTGGTCATCGAGCATTACAGTTCAAGCCCTTTAAATTTCATCGTGGACAATCGGGCGGTGACCTTCCCGTTTCCGATGGAGCCGGAAGATCGCTTGGATTTGTTGCCCTATACAACACATACTTGGCCGAATGAGACGCGCAGCCTGAAAGTTTGGGTGGCTCGCTTTTGGCAACCCGGTCAGTCGATTGAGACGTTTCTGCTATTGGATCGGATGAACAAGGCGATCGTCAGTGACTTCATGTATGGGATGCGAGAAGAGGCGGGAGTGCAAAACCCGACAGAGACTCTGAAGTTAAAGACCGGCAGTTGTCGTGACTTCGCCGCATTTTTTATCGAAGCATGTCGCTACCTCGGCCTGCCAGCGCGGTTTGTGAGCGGTTACTTGCACAACCCCGGATCGACCCAACACGGCTCAACCCATGCATGGTCGGAAGTCTATTTGCCAGGAGCCGGCTGGATCGGATTTGATAATACCAGCGGACTGGTAACGGGGAGTGCGCATATTGCGACCGCTGTGCATCGTCATGCCGAATCAATTCCCCCAGTTGCCGGCTTTTTTATGTCGAGCAGCAAAGTGTCAACCGAACTGCATGTCCAGGTGGACGTGAGTGAAGCGTAGCAGCGACATGAGTGCCGCTGTTATGATCTCCTAAGCTACTGACGCCTGATCTGTGATAGGATTGTGCTATCCTTGATCTTATCATCTGCAGCTAACAAAAATGCTTTGGATAAAATCATCGCCATCTTTCCATCTCCCTCGAATGGCAGAAAGACTTCGGATTTTTTTGCCCGAGCTGGTGCTTTAACAATACACAAATACTGATCATTCGGTTCCATCAGGATATTTCCACTCCCTAGGTGAATCTTGTAAGTTCTGACAGAGCCCTCCACCACCAAGAACTTACCAATCAGACTACACTGCTTGGCTATTTTCAAACGCGGCAATAGTAACTCCAGCATCTGCTTACGTAGTTCTGCGCTTTCCCCAAGTTCACCAAACGAGTAGCTCTGCCAATAGTCTCGATGCGCCCCCTCTGGACCACCATCCACCCAATTGGGATCGTTTCCGACGCTAGTCACACCGACGAACAAATCTACGTCACGCAAAATCTCACTGAGCACAATTGCTGGAATCGACTCCACCGCCAACGGTTCCTCAAGCTCTTGATGATAACCGCCACTATAACCTCCGCCTCCAGCGTGCGCAGTGGCCTGTTCGGCATCGATACGATAGAACCGAACCTGATCAGTCGCTAAATATCGGTAGGCTCCTGACTCTAGAACATATTCCTCGGTATAGTCATCTCCAACACCCTCGACCCAGTATTCCGCACGAATCCCCCACTGAGGTAACAGTTTAAACGCTGGCGGATACTCATCATCCACCATGAGCCGTAGCCGATTCTTCCAACCACGAACCGCGCACAAGCTATTGAACTGGTGCTGCTTCAACATGTGCGAAGCAAAACGATTTGAATACGTCCCTGTCGTTCGCTCCGCATCGGTTAATAAATAAATCTCACGGTGCGCCTGTTTAAACGGTTGTTGAATCAGGTGTTCAAACAACCAGCTTCGCCAGCCCACAATCTCATCAATTGCACTCTCAATCGGGTGCCATAGCCGAACGACCGCATCTGCTGGAAGGCTTAACTCCTCTCCCGATGAATTTCGCAGAGTGCCCTCATACCAGATTCCGTTAACAGCTAGATCTTCCGATTCACTTTCAAACGACCATATC